>NZ_JBFATL010000039.1:0-89101 GCF_040678315.1 Streptomyces sp. NPDC052721
TCCTACAGCGGGCTGTTCAAGTCCTTCTTCGACGTGCTGGACAAGGACGCGCTGGCGGGCAAGCCGGTGCTGATCGGGGCCACCGGCGGGACCGGGCGGCACTCGCTGGTGCTGGAACACGCCCTGCGGCCACTGTTCGCCTACCTGCGGGCCGTCGTCGTCCCCACCGGGGTGTACGCCGCCTCCGAGGACTGGGGCGCCGAAGGACTCGCCCAGCGGATCGAACGGGCCGCGGGAGAACTCGTCGCGCTGATGACCGGACCGTCCATCACCGCGCAATCCGCCCAGCCGGTCTTCGAGTTCCGTCCGCCCGCGCCCGCCGCACCGGCCACGAGGGTCCGGTGACCCGGTCCGGCACCGTGCGCGCCACACCCCACCTGACGGCACCACGAAAGGCGTTGATCGGTCGTGACCGAACTGGCAGGTGTCACCCACCACACCGCCCGGCTGAACGGAATCCGGCAGCACTGGGTGAGCGCGGGGGACGGCCCTCCGGTCTACCTGCTGCACGGCTTCCCCGAGACCTGGTACGGCTGGCGGAAGCAGATCCCGGTGCTGGCCGAGCGGTACACCGTGATCGCACCGGACCTGCGCGGCTACGGCGACACGGACAAGCCCGCCTCCGGTTACGACAAGCGGACGATGGCGGGCGACGTCCTCGCGCTGATGGACCACCTCGGCCATGACCGGATCGCCCTGGTCGGCCACGACCGCGGCGCACGCGTCGGCACCCGGTTCGCCAAGGACCACCGCGACCGGATCGACCGGTTCGTGGCCATGGACAACATCCCCACCCGCGTCATCGCCGAGACCTACGACGTGCACCTGGCCCGGCAGGGCTACTGGTTCTTCACCTTCCTCGGTGTGCCGGACCTCCCCGAGGCCCTGATCGCGGGCCGCGAGGAGATCTGGCTGACCCACTTCTACCGCAGCTGGTCGTACGACCCCGGCATGCTCAGCCCGGAGGAGATCGCGGTCTATGTGCGCGCCTACCAGCAGCCCGGGGCCGTACGCGGCTCCTGCATGGACTACCGGGCCGCGGCCCAGGACGTCGCGCAGGACCAGGAGGACGCCGACCGGCTCATCGACTGCCCCGTGCTGACCATGTGGGGCGAGGACTTCAGCGCGGTCGGGCAGGCGTACGACGTCCTCGACGTCTGGAAGGGCCTGGCCCGCGACGTCCGCGGCGTGTCCATTCCGCGGTGCGGGCACCTCTGCCAGGAGGAGCGCCCCGACGTGGTCAACGCGGAACTCCTCGCCTTCCTGTCGGACTGGGCGGGCTGAGCATGGCGCTGCTGGAACCGGTACCGGAGAAGCTGCGGCCCCCGCACACCGAAGGGCCGGCCGCCGGCCGGGTGCCCGATGACCGGGCGTCCGGCACGCCCGACGCCCTGCGGGCGGACCTGGTCCGCAGGCGGAGCACGCCACGGGCCGGAACACGACGCCGTTCCTCGAAGCCGAGTGGGGCGCCCGCGCGACCGGACTGATGTGGCGGATCAAGGAGCTCGTCGCCCCGGCCGGTGTCCTCAAGCGCATCCTCCAGATGGACGGCCCGGCCCCCCCAGTTCGGCCTGGGCAAGTCGTACCCGGGCTTCACACCCACCGGCCCCCGGCTGGTGACCCCGGACGAGTTCGACGACCCCGACGACCTGGAGCTGACCTGCGCCGTCAACGGCGAGGAGGTGCAGCGCGGCCGTACCCGGCAGATGATCCACCCGGTCCCCGCTCTCATCGCCAAGCTCTCCGGCGTGCTGCCGCTGCTGCCGGGCGACGTCATCTTCACCGGCACGCCGGCCGGCGTGGGCCTCGGCCGCACGCCGCAGCGCCGGCCGGCCGCCGGCGACGAGCTGGTCAGTTCGGTCGAGGGGATCGGCGAACTGCGGCAGCGGTTCGCGGACTGACGGCCCATCACCTCACGCCGTCGACTGACGGCCCATCACCTCACATGTCAAGCACCCCACTGTTCATCTCACAGAGAAGGAACGACATGACCAGCCCTATGACGACGCGGACGCGTACCGGCCTGCTGGCCACGGCGGTGGTCGCGGCCCTCGCTGTCACGGCGACCGGCCCCGCCACGGCCGCCCCGGCCTCCACCGCCTCGGTCGGCCCGGCGTCCCACGCGCGCTTCTTCGCGCACCTCGACGTGAGCGCAGGGCAGCGGCCGGAGAACATCACCCTGGAGCCCGGCGGCAGCGCGGTCGTCACCTTCGCCTACAACCGCCAGGTCGCCCGCATCACCCCCGACGGCCGGGTGCACGTCCTCGCGACGCTCCCCGAGCCGCCCGCCGGCTCCGTCACCCCCGCCCTCACCTCGCCGTTCCTCGGCGGGATCGTCCGTGCGCACGACGGGACGCTGTACTTCCTGTACGCCACCGGCAGCAGCGACCTGACCGGCCTGTGGCGCCTGCGGCCGGGCGGCACCCCGCACCGCATCGCCGCCCTCCCGGCCGACGGCCTGCCCAACGGCCTGGCGCTGGACGAGCGCGGCGGTCTGCTCTACGCGGCGGACTCGGTCCTGGGCACCGTCTGGCGCGTGCCGCTCACCGGCGGGGCCCCCACCGCGTGGGCCACGGCACCCGAGCTGGCCGCCGACGGGTTCCTGGGCGCCAACGGCATCAAGGTCCACAACGGCGCGGTGTGGGTGTCGAACCTGGACCGGGGCACCGTCCTGCGCATACCGGTCACCCGCCGCGGCGCGGCCGGTCCCGTCTCGACCAGGGCCACCGGCCTGGTGGACATCGACGACTTCGCGTTCACCGGCCGCGGAGACACCCTGCTGGCCGCGATCAACAAGGACAACGAGGTCGCCCGGGTGGAGCCCGGCGGCCGGCACACCGTGGTGCTCACCGCCGCCGACGGACTGCAGGGTCCGACCTCCCTCGCCGTACGAGGCCGCACGGCGTACGTCGCCAGCGCCGCCTACTTCACCGACGACGACCCCAACCTCCTGGCCGCCCGGATCGTCCCGGCCCCCGGCACGTAGGCCCGGACGCAGGCCCACCACCGCAAACGAGCGAGAGGACAGCGCGATGGACCCGCAGTACACGGCACCGCCGACGGCCGAGTTCGACCCGGAGGCGTTCCTCGTCGTCCCGCCCAGAACCTTCGAGGACCTGCGCGTCGGCGAGGTGTTCCGGGCCCCCAGCCGCACCCTGACCGACGCCCACGCGGCGGCCTTCCAGACGGTCTCCGCGGACAACCACCCGGTGCACTACGACGCCGAGTGGGCGCGCCGGCACGGACACTCCGCGCCGGTGGTGCACGGCCTGCAGGTACTGGCGTTCACCGCGCCGGGCGCCACGCTGTTCCCCCACTTCATCGGTGAGGTGTTCATCAGCTTCCTGGAACTGTCCTGCACGTTCCTGGCCGAGGTGCACTCCGGGGACACCCTGTACCCGGCGCTCACCATCACCGGCCTGGAACCGCGCGGCGATGAGGGTGTCGTGGTGACGGCGGCCACCATCCACAACCAGCGGGGCGAACTCGTGCTGTCGGGGCAGCACAAGTACCTGCTCCGACGCGGGTGAGCGACTGACAGCACTCCCGGTACCGGGACGGCCCTGGCCGGCGAGAGATCGCCGGCCAGGGCCGTCGCCGTGAACGGTGTGCGATCTTTCGGTGATCTCGGGCATCCGGAGAGGACCGGCCTTTGTCGTCGCTGTCCGGGAGGGAGCCTGCGTGCCTGTACCTGTGCGCCCCGTTCGACGTGTGCGCGCCGATCGACGCTTCGATCTGCGCACGACCGCCCTGTTCTTCCTGCTGCTCGCGGTCATCCTGTGCCTCCTCGCGCTGGTGGTGCGGACGGCCGCGGGCATGGCCGAGCGGCGCCCGCTGTGGGCCGGGGCTCTGGCGGTGCTCGGCATCGCGGCCGCTGTGATGTGCCGGTCGAGGTGGCGCCGCTTCTCCGCCGCGACGTACGCGCGCCGGGCCGCCCGGGCACTGGAGGAAGCGGCCGAGGAGGCGTCCGTTCCGCTACGGCCGGCCGAGGAGTTGTCCCTTCCGCTACGGCCGGCCGAGGAGGAGACGGCCGGAGTCCCCGGTGGCGTGGTGGACTGCGCCGAGCTCGGGCCCGATGGTTTCGAGGAGGCCATAGCCGGCCTGTGCGCCCGTGACGGCTGTCACGAGGTGGAGGTGGTGGGAGGCGCCGGCGACTTGGGGGCGGATGTGACCGCGCTCACCCCGGACGGACGGCGCGTGGTGATCCAGTGCAAGCAGTACGGTGCCGCCAACAAGGTCGGCTCGCAGGACCTCCAGCGGTTCGGGGGCACCTGCTTCACCATCCACGAGGCCGATGTCGCGGCGGTCGTGACGACGAGCGACTTCACCGCGCCCGCTCTCGAGTACGCGCGTCAGTGCGGCATCGTGTGCGTGGACGGCCGCGCTCTGGACGCCTGGTGCCACGGTACGGGGCCGAGTCCGTGGGACGGAACGGGCGTCGAGTGCTGACCGTGCGCGGGCAGTTCCCCATCCACAATGCGCCCACGCTCCGATAACATGATCGAACTCACGACAAGCACACCCTGATTGCCCGACCTCACCGGAAAACCAAACAACACCCAACACATCGGCCGAACAATTGATACCTAGAGCATCGCGGGTCATTCCGCCACCAAAGAGCAGAACTCCGTTCGCCGCATGGCGTCAACCACGGGCGGTGCTGTGGGCCGCGGCCGGTGTGGTGACCCTCGCATTCCTCGTGGCGCTGGAAATCTCCGCGCGTCACTACGGTCTGCCGGGGCCGATCGCCTATCAGGTACGAGAGCTGATATTCCCGCCTAAATCAGGGTTCCTGTTGTACGCCAGCCTGGCGTTGACGATGGTCGTCCTCACCTGGCGGGAACGGTTCATCGCGGCCGGCGTCGCGATCGGCATCGACCTCGTCTTCCTGCTGGCACGGTGGTCGGCCGGCGCCGACCTGACCGAGGACGGCCATCCCTTCGGCAACGGCGCGTTGTGGGTCATCGTGGGCTGCGCGGTCATCGCGGTCACGCGCCGCACCGGCCGGGAACGCCTTCTGCTGCTGAAGGGCGTCGGGCTGGGCCTGCTGCTGGTGGCCGGCCGCAAGACGGGCGACACCTGGCTCCTCATCACGTCGAAGACCCGCCCGACGGTGCTCGACCCGTACGTGGCGACCGCCGATCACGCGCTGGGCAACCCGTCATGGGTGGTCGGCCGGATCGTCCGGGCCACCGGTACGATCGGCGCCCACGCCCTCGACTACGTCTACGCCCAGCTCGCGGTGGCCGCGGTCGTCGTCGCGCTGTACCAGCTGCGCCACGTGGCCGCCGAACGCCGCTTCCCGCGCCACCATCTGGTGCGCACGTTCCTGGTCATCGGCCTCCTCGGGCCGGCCATCTACATGATCTTCCCGGTGGTCGGGCCGGTCTTCGCCTACGGCGCCGACGGCGGGCACTGGTCGGTCGCCGACCTGTGGCCGGACACGCCGTCGCCGATCGGTCCCCCGCACCCCGTACCGTTCGACGAGATCACCCCGCGCAACTGCATGCCCAGCCTGCACACGGCATGGGCCACCGCGATTTTCGTCCACTCCCGCAAGGGACCGCGATTCCTGCGCCATGCGGGCACGTTCTGGCTGATCGCCACACTCACCGCCACACTCGGATTCGGCTACCACTACGGCGTCGATCTCGTCGCCGGCGTGGTGTTCACGCTCACGATCGAGGCAGCGCTCCGCGCGCTCGACCGGGGCTGGGACCGGTCCGGAATCCAGCTGGTCGCCCACGGTACGGCCGTATTCGCCGCGCTCCTGCTGTCCTACCGCTTTCTGCCGGTGGAAATGGCCGCGTATCCGTGGCTGTTCGGCCCCCTGCTCGTCCTGGCCATGCTCTCCGTGATCCACGGCTTCGTACGGACCACCGCACTGTGGGAACCGAAAGCCCCACCGACACCGCTACCGGAACCGCAACCCGAACTGGGAGTTGTCCCTTAGGCAGCGCCCTGGGCGCGGGACACACGAAGTTAACGTCTGCGACTCGGTGGTGAGACCGGTGCGGCCGACGATCGCCATACCTGTCAAGCGACAGGTATCCGCGACCGATCGGAGGTGCGGTGATGAGCCGACCCGACCTCGTCTCCGGGCAGAGCCCTGACGCCGGTGTCACGACCAGTCCCGCCGGCGCCGGCTACCAGCAGGAGCTGCGCCGCGGAGTGGGCGGCTTCGCGTCGTTCGCCGCCGGCTTCTCCTTCGTGTCCGTCCTCACCACCGTCTTCCAGCTCTTCGGCCTCGGCTTCGGCCTCGGCGGGGCGTCGTTCTTCTGGACCTGGCCCCTGGTCTTCGCGGGGCAGATGCTGGTCGCCCTCTGTTTCGCCGAACTGGCGGCCCGCTGGCCGATCTCCGGGGCGATCTACCAGTGGTCGAGCCGGCTGGCCGGTACCACGGCGGGCTGGTTCGCCGGCTGGATCATGATCCTTGGGCAGATCCTCACCGTGGCGGCCGCCGCCATCGCGGCGCAGGCCGTGCTGCCGGGCATCTGGTCCGGCTTCCAGATCGTCGGCGGCCCGGGCGCCGATCCGTCGGTCGGTTCCCCGGCCGGCGCGCGGAACGCGGTTCTGCTGGGCTGCCTGCTTCTGGTGATCACCACGGCGGTCAACATCCTGGGCGTCCGCCAGATGGCCGCCGCCACCAGCTTCGGCGTCGCCGTCGAGATCATCGGCGTGATCGTGCTGGTGCTGGTGCTCTTCTTCCTGCCCGAGCGCGGCCCGCAGGTGGTGGTCCAGCACACCGGCTGGGCCGGGCACGGCGGCTACGCCGGTGCCTTCCTCGCGTCCTCGCTGATGGCGGCGTACGTCATGGTCGGCTTCGACTCGGCGGGTGAACTGGCGGAGGAGACCCACAGCCCGCGCCGGACCACCCCCCGCACCATCCTGCGGGCGCTGATCACCTCCGGGCTCGGCGGCGCGCTGCTGATCCTCGCGGGGCTGACGGCCGCGAGCAGCCTGACCGACGGCGAGCTGGCCGCCGGCGGTCTGTCCTGGGTGCTCACCGACCGGCTCGGAGGGGTGCTGGGACGCCTGCTGCTGTGCTGTGTCGCGGTGGCGGTGTTCGCCTGCACCCTGGCCGTGCAGACCTCCGGTGCCCGGATGATGTACTCCATGGCGCGCGAGGGCGCCCTGCCGTTCCACCGGCACCTGCGCAGGGTCTCGGCGCGTACCGGCACGCCGGTCGTCACGTCGGTCGTGGTGGGCGTGGGCGCCGCGGTCGCTCTGCTGGTCGACCTCCGCCAGTCGGCGATCTTCACCGCGCTCTCCAGCCTCTGCATCGCCCTGCTGTACCTGGCCTATCTCGGCGTGACGCTGCCGCTGCTGGCCGCGCGCATCCGGCACCGGGGCGCCGGCGGACTCCCCGGCGGCGTCGACGAGGCGGGCCGCCCGTTGTTCTCGCTGGGCCGGTGGGGCGTGCCGGTCAACGCGCTCGCCGTGCTCTTCCAGACCGGCATGACGGTGAACCTGGTCTGGCCCCGCGCGGAGATCTACGACCTCACCGGCGGCACGTGGTGGCTGCGGTGGAGCGCGCTGCTCTTCATCGGGCTGAGCCTGGCGGTGGGCGCCGGCTACTTCCTCGCGCGCCGGCTGCACCGCCGTATCGAACTGCGGCCCGTGCCCCACACCCACGTCGAGCCGCCCGCCCCGGCCCGGACCGTCGGCGAACCCGCCTGACGGGTCCGGCGGTTCCCGCGGCGCCCTCCCCCGGCGCCCGGCTTCCCACCGACTGACGTACCGACGTACCGACGCAGCAACGAGAGGATGGCGGGACATCCATGACCACGGCCGAAGGCTCGACGGCTCGCGCGCCGCACGACCGGCACTCCGGCGAACGGGCCACCGCCCGGGTCCGGGACCAGCACCTGACCGACAGTGTCCGCAGTGCCCGGGACGACGCCCGCGCCCAGGCCGGACGGGCCGGCGCGTGGATGCCGTACCTTCCGGCGTCCGGCAGCCCGTACTGCCCGCCGGGGGTGGACCCGGCCGCCCTGGTGTGGGCGGAGACGGTGGCCCCCGGCGGCTACACCCACAAGGTCCTCGCCCGCGGCACCCGGCTGCGCTTCGACGACCCGACCGGTGACGCCTGCGCCCACCTGCTGCTCTTCAACGCGCTCGAACCGGTCGAGCGGCTCAACGTCGCCGACACCCAGAAGGTCCCGTGGCAGGCCTACCTGGGCGAGAACCATCCGTTGCTGTCCGGTGACGGCCGGGTCCTGGCCGTGGTCAGCGGTGACTCCTCCTCCCGGCACGACGCCTTCTGCGGCACCACCACCGACCCCTGGAACGAGCGCAAGTACGGTGACGCCCGCCCCGAGGGGCCGTCCCCGTCCGGCCGCGGGCTCTTCCTCAAGGCTGCCGCCAAGCACGGGCTGGGCCGCCGCGATCTGCCGCCCAGCGTGTCCTTCTTCCAGGGCGTACGCGTCGAGGCGGACGGCGCGCTCGCCTGGCGGGGCAGCGCCGGTCCGGGCACGCACGTCGAACTCGTCGCGGAGATGCCGCTGCTGGTGCTGATCGCGAACGTCGCCCACCCGCTGGATCCGCGCCCCGGCTACGTCGTCGGCCCGCTGCGGGTGCACGCCTGGCGGGGCGTGCCGACCGGCCCGGACGAGCCGCGCTTCACCGCCACGCCGGAACTGCACCGGGCGTACCTCAACACCGCCGACTACTGCCAAGCCAGGGGGCTGTGACATGACGACCGCGCGGACCGAGAACACGCTGAGCGAGAACACGCTGACCACCTGGCCGGCCGCCGCGGGTGGCACCGTCGCCTCCACCGTCCCCGTCGGCGCCGTGTACGCGGAGGGTACCGCCCTGGACTGGGGAGCGAGCCTGGTCGAAGGCGCCGTCGTGCTGGACGCGGTGGTGGCCCCCAACGCGCCCTGGTCCGCGGTGGTGGCGAAGGGGCACGTCCTGACGATCGTCGACGTCGGCGGCAACCAGTCGGCCGACTGCCTGCTCTACAACGCCCGCGATCCCGAGGAGCGTTACAGCGTCCCCGACACCCTGGCATGGCAGGGCAACGCCTATGTGCGCACCGGCACCGTGCTGCGCAGCGGGGAGGGCCGCCCGCTGATGACCGTCGTCGCCGACGAACTCGACCGGCAGGACACCATCGGCGGCGCCTGCGGGAAGGAGTCCAACACGCTGCGCTACGGCCACCATGTGATGTTCCAGCACGGCTGCCGCGAGAACTTCCTCGCCGAGGCCGGGCGGCACGGCCTCGGCGCGCGGGACATCGTCTCCAACCTCAACTGGTTCATGAACGTGCCGGTCGAGGCGGACGGCGCGCTGGGCATCGTGGACGGCATGTCGGCGCCCGGCCGCCGGGTCGCGGTGCGCGCCGAGACGGACGTCCTGGTGGTGGTGTCCAACTGCCCGCAGATGAACAACCCGTGCAACGACTTCAACCCGACCCCCCTGCGCATGATCGTCGTGGACCCGGGGCGGCCCGGCGGGCCGGCCGCGCCTGACCCGGACGCCCCCGGCACCGACAGCCCCGGCGCGGACGCCCCACGGTCCGCGCAGCCCACCCGCACCCCGGAGGATGCCGCGTGACCCGTCCCACCGCCGTGCTCGTCGCCAACCGCGGTGAGATAGCCCGCCGCGTCATCCGTACCGCCAGGAAGATGGGCCTCGGCACCGTCGCCGTCTTCTCCGACGCCGACCGGGCCGCCCCGCACGTCCGCGAGGCCGATCACGCGGTCCGTCTGGGCCCCGCCCCCGCCCGTGACTCGTACCTGCGCGGTGACGCGATCATCGAGGCCGCGCTCGCGCACGGCGCCGGAATCATCCACCCGGGTTACGGCTTCCTCTCCGAGAACACCGCCTTCGCGCGTGCCGTGGAGGAGGCCGGTCTGCGGTTCGCCGGACCGACCGCCGACCAGATCACCGCCTTCGGCGAGAAGCACACCGCCCGCGCCCTGGCCAAGGCGGCCGGGGTCCCCCTGCTGGCCGGGACGGAACTGCTCGCGAGCGCCGGGGAAGCCGTCGCCGCCGCCGAGTCGATCGGGCTGCCCGTGATGGTCAAGGCCACCGGCGGTGGCGGCGGCATCGGCATGCGGGCCTGCGCCACCCCGGGCGAGGTGCGCGAGGCCTTCGCCGCCGTCGCGGCCCTCGCCGAGTCCCACTTCGGGTCGGCCGGCGTCTTCCTGGAACGCCTGGTGCGCCCCGCCCGCCATGTCGAGGTGCAGGTCTTCGGCGACGGCACCGGCCGGATCGCCGTCATCGGCGACCGTGACTGCTCGCTGCAACGCCGCAACCAGAAGGTGATCGAGGAGGCCCCCGCCCCGGCCCTGCCCGCCGCCGTCCGCGCGCTGCTGCACGACTCGTCGCGGCGGCTGCTGGCCTCGGTCGGCTACCGGGGCGCGGGGACCGTGGAGTTCGTCTACGACCCGGTGCGCGAGGAGGCCGCCTTCCTGGAGGTCAACACCCGGCTCCAGGTCGAACACCCGGTGACCGAGGAGGCGTACGGGGTCGACCTCGTCGCCCTCATGCTCACCCTGGCCCGGGACGGCGCGGTCGACGACGCGGTGTTCGCGCGGGAGTGGACGCCCACCGGGCACGCCGTGGAGGCACGCGTCTACGCCGAGGACCCCGGCCGGGACGCACAGCCGTCCTCGGGCCTGATCACCCGGGCGGTCTTCCCCGGCCAGGGCGCCGACGAGATGCCCGGCGTCCGCGTCGACGGCTTCGCCGAGACCGGCCTGGAGATCTCCCCCCACTACGACCCCATGCTGGCCAAGGTGATCGCCCACGGTCCCGGCCGTGACGCCGCCTTCGACGTGCTGGGCCGGGCCCTGGCCGCCTGCCGGGTCGACGGTGTCGTCACCAACCTGGGCCTGCTGCGCTCGCTGACCGGGCGGCAGGAGGTGCGCGAGGCCGTGCACAGCACGAGCACCCTCGACACCGCCACCGACCCCGAGCCGCGCATCGACGTCCTGGTGCCGGGGGCGATGACCACCGTCCAGGACCTGCCCGGCCGGCTCGGCTACTGGCACGTGGGCGTTCCGCCGAGCGGCCCCTTCGATCCCGTCTCCTTCGCCGAGGCCAACCTGGCCGTCGGCAACGCGGCCGGGGCGCCCGCGCTGGAGGTCACCGCGGGCGGGCTGACCCTGCGCTTCTCGGACGCCACCGTGATCGCCGTCACCGGCGCCCCCGTCCCGGTCACGGTGAACGGCACCCCCGCGGCCCTGTGGGAGCCGGTGCCGGTCCCGGCCGGCACCACCCTGGTCCTCGGCGCCTGCCAGGGTCCCGGCCTGCGCAGTTACGTCGCCGTCCGGGGTGGCATCGACGTACCCGCGTACCTGGGCAGCGCCTCGACCTTCGCCCTGGGCGGCTTCGGCGGCCACGGCGGCCGGGCCCTCGTCGCCGGAGACGTCCTGCGGCCCAAGGCCGACGCCACCTCGGGCACCCCCACCGGCGCGACCCTCACCGGCGGCGGCCCCACTCCGCCCGAGCGCCGCCCCGCCCTCACCTCGTACTGGCGGATCGCTGTCACCGAAGGCCCCCACGCCGCACCGGAGTTCTTCACCCGCGCGGACATCGACACCCTCTACGCCACCGACTACACGGTGCACCACAACTCGGCCCGCACCGGGATCCGCCTGATCGGGCCCCGGCCCCGGTGGGCCCGCCAGGACGGCGGCGAGGCCGGGCTGCACCCGTCCAACATCCACGACACGCCGTACGCGGTGGGCGCCCTGGACTTCACCGGTGACACGCCGATCGTCCTGGGCCCGGACGGGCCTTCCCTCGGCGGGTTCGTCTGCCCCGCCGTGGTCGCGGGCGGCGAGCTGTGGAAGCTGGGCCAGCTCCGTCCCGGCGACACCGTCCGCTTCGTACCGGTCAGGGAAGCCGAGACGGCCGGTCTCGACGCCCGCCGCGCCGCGCCCACGCTGATCAGTGACGGCGGAGACGGCGACGACGGCGTACTCGGCCGCCTGCCCGCCACCGACGCCCGCCCCGGCGTCACCTACCGCCGGGACGGTGACGCCAACCTCCTGGTCGAGTACGGCCCCATGACGCTCGACCTCGGACTGCGGATGCGGGTGCACGCGCTCCAGGAGACCCTCGCCGCGCACGCGCCCGCCGGCATCCTCGACGTCACCCCGGGCATCCGCTCCCTGCAGATCCACACCGACGCCCGCCGGCTGAGGCCCCGTGACCTCGCCGCCCTGCTGCGCGAGCTGGAGGACGAGGTTCCGCCCACCGACGAGCTGGTGGTCCCCTCCCGCACCGTGCGCCTGCCACTGAGCTGGGACGATCCGGCGACCCGCCTGGCCATCGAGCGGTACATGGCCGGGGTGCGCGACGACGCCCCGTGGTGCCCGTGGAACATCGAGTTCATCCGCCGGGTCAACGGCCTGGAGACCGCCGACGACGTCTACCGCACCGTCTTCGCCGCCTCCTACCTGGTGCTCGGGCTCGGCGACGTCTACCTCGGCGCCCCCGTCGCCACACCCCTCGACCCACGCCACCGCCTGGTGACCACCAAGTACAACCCGGCCCGCACCTGGACCGCGGAGAACTCCGTCGGCATCGGCGGCGCCTACCTGTGCGTCTACGGCATGGAGGGCCCCGGCGGCTACCAGTTCGTCGGCCGTACCGTGCAGATCTGGAACCGCTTCCGCACCGGCGGTCTGTTCCAGGACTCGCCCTGGGCGCTGCGCTTCTTCGACCGCATCCAGTGGTACCCCGTCACGGCGGAGGAACTGCTCGAACTGCGCGCCGAGACGGACGCCGGCCGCGGCGCCTTCGCGACCGAGGAGGGCACCTTCTCGATCGCCGAGTACCAGGCCTTCCTGGCCGCCGAGGCCGACTCGATCGCCGCCTTCCGCGATCGGCAGAGCGCCGCGTTCGAGGCGGAGAAGCAACGCTGGCGGGCGGCGGGCGAGTTCGACCGGGACGACGCTCACGAACCGGCGGCCCCCGGTGCCGACGCGGGCGCCGTCTCCCTGCCGGACGGCGCGGTGCCGGTCACCGCGCCGTTCACCGCGACCGTCTGGCAGACCGTCGCCGAGCCCGGCGCCGCCGTGGCCGAGGGCGACCCGATCCTCTCCCTGGAGGCGATGAAGATGGAGTCCAAGGTGAGCGCCCCCACCGCCGGGACCCTGCTGGAGATCTACGTCAAGCCCGGTGAACAGGTCGCCCCCGGCCAGGTGCTCGCGGCGGTACGGGCATGACCGCCGGCACGCCGGTCGCACGCGTCGAAGCCGCCTACGACCGCATCGGCAGCGCCGGCCGGCCCGAGATCTGGATCCACCTCCGCCCCCGAGACGAGGTGCTCGCCGAGGCCGCCGCCATCGACCCGGCGCTGCCCCTGGCCGGTCTGGTCGTGGCCGTCAAGGACAACATCGACGTGGCCGGCCTGCCCACGACCGCGGGCGCCCCGTCGTACGCCTACCGGCCGCGCGCCGACGCGCCCGCGGTGGCGCGGCTGCGCGCGGCCGGCGCGGTGGTGCTGGGGAAGACGAACCTGGACCAGTTCGCCACCGGCCTGGTCGGCACCCGCAGCCCCTACGGCGCGGTGCGCAACGCCTGGGACCCGGCCCGCATCTCGGGTGGGTCGTCGTCCGGATCGGCCGTCGCGGTCGCCCTCGGCATCGCCGACATCGCGCTCGGCACCGACACGGCCGGCTCCGGGCGGGTGCCCGCCGCCCTCAACGGCATCGTCGGGGCCAAGCCCACCAAGGGCCTGGTGCCCGTGACCGGAGTGGTCCCCGCCTGCTACACCCTCGACTGCGTCACCGTCTTCGCCCGCGACCTGCGGCTCGCCCGCACCGCGACAGAGATCGTCGAGGGCCCCGACCCGGCCGACCCGCTCTCCCGCACCGGCACCCAGCTCCCGCCGCCGCCCGCGCGCCCCCGGATCGCCGTACCGGCCCCGGAGCATCTGGACGGCATGGCCGACGGCTGGCGCGCGGCCTTCGACGCCGCGGTCGCCCGCCTCGCGGGAACCGGCGCGGAGATCGTCCAGGTCGACGTCACCCCGCTGCTGGAGGCCGCGGACCTGCTGTACGGCGGGGCCTTCGTCGCCGAGCGGTACGCCGCCGTGGGCCGGCACATCGAAAAACACCGCGACCTGATCGGTACGGGCCTCGACGCCACCGTGGCCTCCATCGTGCTGGCCGGCCGGGAGAAGACCGCCGCCGACTGGGCCGCCGACACCGCCCGGCTCGCCGCGCTGGGCGCCGCCGGACGCGCCGCCCTCGACGGCTGCGCGGCGCTCCTGACCCCGACCACCACCTGGCACCCCACCCTCGCGGAAGTGGCGGCCGACCCGGTCGGCGCCAACGCCCGGATGGGCCGCTTCACCAACTTCGCCAACCTGCTGGACTGTGCCTCGCTCGCCGTCCCCGCCGGGTTCGTGGACGGCCTGCCCTTCGGCGTGATGCTCACCGGCCCGGCCTTCTCCGACCGCGCCCTGGCCACCCTGGCCGAACGGCTGGCCGCCCCGGCGCTCGACCTGTTCGTGGTGGGCGCCCACCTCACCGGCCAGCCGCTCAACGCGCAGCTGGTACAGGCGGGCGGCACACTGCTGGGCCCGGCCCGCACCACCCCCGGCTACCGGCTGTACGCCCTGAACACCACCCCACCCAAACCGGGCCTGCTCCGGGCCACCGGGAGCGGGCCGGGCGGCGACGCCGAAGCCGGCAGCCACGCGGAAGCCGGCGGCCACGCCGAAGCCGGCATCGAGGGGGAGGTGTGGCGGTTGCCGGCCGCGGGGTTCGGGGCGTTCGTCGCGGCCGTTCCCGCGCCGATGGCCATCGGCACCGTCGAACTCGCCGACGGGCGGCGGGTCAGCGGTTTCCTGGTGGAGCCGTACGCCGTCGAGGGCGCACCCGACATCACACGCTTCGGCGGCTGGCGGGCGTACACGGCGTCCGCGTGAGAGCAGGCGATCGGGCGAGGGGTGGCAGCATGGGACCATGAGCATGACGCGTCCCCGCCAAGGCAGGCCCCGGCACACACCGCCGTCCGACCCGGGCACGTCGGCCCGGGAGCAGATCCTGGACGCCGCCGGGGCCCTCTTCGTCGAACGCGGGATCGCCGGTACCAGCACCCGGATGATCGCCGAGCGGGTGGGCATCAGGCAGGCCTCGCTGTACTACCACTTCCCCACCAAGGAGGAGATCCTCGCCGAGCTGCTGGCCACCTCGGTGCGGCCCAGCCTCCACATGGTGGAGCGCGTCCGGGAGCTGGTGCCCGAGCGGGCGCATCCGGCCGCCGCGCTGTACGCGGTGGCCGCCATGGACGTGGACACCCTCTCCGGCACCCCGTACAACATCGGCACGCTCTATCTGCTGCCGGAGGTGCGGGCCGAGCGGTTCGACGCGTTCCGCGCCGAGCGGGGCCGGTTGCAGCAGAGCTACGGCGCGCTCGGTGCCCTGGCGGCGAACGACGGCGTCGCCCGCCACCTGACCGCCGAGCGGCTCGGCGAACTGCTGATCCAGCTGGTGGAGGTCGTCATCCAGATACGCCGCTCCCGTGAGCCGGAGGCGGCCGACACGGAGGCCATCGCGTCGTCGTGCCTACGGCTGTGCGGGCTGGGCGAGTCGGCGGTGACCGCCGCCCGGGAGGAGGCCCGGAGCCTGATGAGCCTCTTGGCATGACCTGACGGTGCGCCAGGCCCGGATCTTTGTCCTCTCAGTGGAAGAAGTTCACAGGAATCCGTGCACGACTTCTTCCCAGGGTCGGCGGCCACTGCTACGTTCCCTGTCGAAAGCCCGACACTGGTGGCCGAAAAGGGCGGGGAGGGGCACGTGAGACGCATGACGGCTCGACCGGCCAACGCGCACCAGGCCCGCCTGCTGAAGCTGCTGCGCGACGGTGGCCCCAACTCCCGGGCCCAGCTGGGCGACCAGGTCGACCTGTCCCGGTCCAAGCTGGCCGTGGAGGTGGACCGGCTGCTGGAGACGGGTCTGGTGGTGGCCGACGGACTCGCCGCCTCGCGCGGCGGCCGGCGCTCCCACAACGTCCGGCTCAATCCGGACCTCAGGTTCCTCGGTGTCGACATCGGCGCGACCTCGGTCGACGTCGCCGTCACCACCCCCGAACTGGAGATCCTCGGCCATCTCAACCAGCCGATGGACGTGCGCGAGGGGCCGGTCGCGGTCTTCGAGCAAGTCCTGGACCTGGCGGGGAAGTTGAGGGCCGCGGGACTCGCCGAGGGTTTCGACGGCGCCGGCATCGGCGTCCCCGGACCGGTCCGCTTCCCCGAGGGCGTACCGGTCGCCCCGCCGATCATGCCCGGCTGGGACGGCTTCCCCGTCCGGGAGGCGCTCAGTCAGGAGCTCGGCTGCCCGGTCATGGTCGACAACGACGTGAACCTCATGGCGATGGGAGAGCAGCACGCGGGAGTCGCCCGTACCACGGCCGACTTCCTCTGCGTCAAGATCGGCACCGGGATCGGCTGCGGCATCGTCGCGGGCGGCCGGGTGCACCGGGGCACCACCGGAAGCGCCGGCGACATCGGCCACATCCAGGCGGTGCCCGACGGCAGGCCCTGCGCCTGCGGCAACCGGGGCTGCCTGGAAGCCCACTTCAGCGGCGCGGCCCTGGCCCGGGACGCGATGCAGGCGGCCGGGCAGGGCCTGTCCGCCGAACTCGCGGCCCGGCTGGCGGCGAACGGCACCCTCACCGCCGTGGACGTCGCCGCCGCTGCCGCCGCGGGTGACGCCACCGCGCTCGAACTGATCCGTGAGGGCGGCACGCGGGTCGGCCAGGTCATCGCCGGGCTCGTGTCCTTCTTCAACCCGGGCCTGGTGGTGATCGGCGGCGGGGTGACCGGCCTCGGCCACACCCTGCTCGCCGCGATCCGCACCCAGGTCTACCGCCAGTCGCTGCCGCTGGCCACCGGCAATCTGCCCATCGTCCTCGGAGAGTTGGGACCGAGCGCCGGTGTCATCGGCGCCGCCCGGCTGATCAGCGACCACCTCTTCTCACCCGCGTAGACGCACCACCCGCGCAAGCGGCCACCGTTCCGCCCGCCCACGCACCCCGTCCGCATCAGCGACCTCTCCCGCACCACCCCCGCTTACTCGTGTAACGCCGCTCCCTGGCCGCAGGGCGCTCGCCCCGCTACGCCCTGAATCCGGTCCGCACGCCCGCCGAGGGGACTCACATGGCACCAGAACCACCGCTGCTCAGCATGTCCGAAATCACCAAGTCCTTCCCCGGAGTCCGCGCTCTGGACGGCGTCGACCTCGACGTCCAGGCCGGGGAGGTGCACTGTCTGCTCGGCCAGAACGGCGCCGGGAAGTCCACGCTCATCAAGGTGCTGGCCGGCGCCCACCAGCCGGACGGCGGCAGCATCCGCTGGCGCGGCGAGCCGGTCACCCTGCGTTCCCCGATCGCCGCCATGCGCCTGGGCATCGCCACCATCTACCAGGAACTCGACCTGGTGGAGCACCTGTCGGTGGCGGAGAACGTCCACCTCGGCCACGAGCCGACGGCCGCCGGGTTCGTCGTCCGCGGGAAGGCCGCTCGCGCGTCGACCGCGGCGCTGCTGAAGCGGCTCGGGCATCCCGAGATCGATCCGGCCCGTACCGTCGGGCAGTTGTCGGCGGCGCAGCAGCAGATCGTGTCCATGGCACGGGCCCTCTCCCACGACGTACGGCTCATCGTGATGGACGAGCCGTCCGCCGCGCTCGACCCCGACGAGGTCGACAACCTCTTCCGGATCGTGGGCGATCTCACCGCCGACGGGGTCGCCGTCGTCTACATCTCGCACCGGCTGGAGGAGATCCGGCGCATCGGCGACCGGGTGACCGTGCTCAAGGACGGCCGGGCCGTGGCCGGCGGACTGCCCGCGAAGACCACCCCGACGCGGGAGGTCGTGGCCCTGATGACGGGCCGCACCGTGGAGTACGTCTTCCCCGGGCGGGCCGCCCGGACGCCGGAGGCCGAGCCCGTCCTCCAGGTGCGGGGCCTCGCCCGGGACGGCGAGTTCGCGCCGTTCGATCTCGATCTGCGCCCGGGTGAGATCGTCGGGCTGGCCGGACTGGTCGGCTCGGGGCGCTCGGAGATCCTGGAGACCGTCTACGGGGCACGCCGGCCCACCGCCGGCCATGTCGTCGTCGACGGCCGCCGGTTGCGCACCGGGAGCGTCCGTGCCGCCGTACGCGCCGGGATAGGGCTCGCGCCCGAGGAGCGCAAGGCGCAGGCCCTGCTGATGCTGGAGTCCGTCACGCGGAACGTGTCGGTGTCCTCCCTGTCCCGTTTCTCCCGGGGCGGCTGGATCGACCGGCGCGGTGAGCGCGGCGCCGCCCGGGCCGCGACCCGGGAGCTGTCGCTGCGCCCCGACAACCCGGACGTGCCCGTGCGCACCCTGTCCGGCGGCAACCAGCAGAAGGCCGTGCTCGCCCGCTGGCTGCTGCGCGGCTGCCGGGTGCTGCTGCTGGACGAACCCACCCGCGGCGTCGACGTCGGCGCCCGCGCCGAACTGTACGCGGTGGTGCGCCGGCTGGCGGACGAGGGCCTCGCCGTCCTGCTGGTCTCCAGCGAGGTGCCCGAGGTGCTGGGTCTCGCCGACCGCGTGCTGGTGCTCCGCGAGGGCCGCGTCGTGCACACGGCGCCCGCCCAGGAGCTGGATGAACACCGAGTCCTCGACCTCGTCATGGAAGGAAGCCCGGCGTCATGACGCAGCACGTCTCCCCGCCCCGGGACACCGCCGGCCCGACACCGCCGGCCCGGCTCCCCGTCTGGCGCGGCCTGCCGGCCCGCGCCGACCTCCGTACCCTCTCCCTGCTCGGGGTGCTCGCCGCGCTCGTCGTCATCGGCGGCGTCACCAAGCCCGACGAGTTCCTCGACACCCGCAACCTCCAGCTGGTCCTGACCCAGGCGTCCGTGATCGGCGTGGTCACCGTCGGCATGACCTTCGTCATCACCTCCGGCGGCATCGACCTGTCCGTCGGCGCCATCGTCGCCCTCGCCTCCGTGTGGGCGACCACCGTCGCCACCCAGGAGTACGGCTTCGCCGGGATCCTCTTCACGGCGGTGGTCGTCGGCCTCGGCTGCGGGCTCGTCAACGGCCTGCTCATCGCCTACGGCGGGTTGGTCCCCTTCATCGCCACCCTCGCCATGCTGGCGTCGGCGCGCGGACTCGCCCTGCAGATCACCGACGGCAAGACGCAGATCGTGACCGTCGACGGCATCCTCGGCCTCGGTGAGCGCGACTCGTACGTGCTCGGCATCCCGCCGCTGGTCCTGGTGTTCGCGAGTGTGACGGTCCTCGGCTGGCTGCTGCTCAACCGCACCACCTTCGGCAGGCGCACGGTCGCCGTCGGCGGCAACGCCGAGGCCGCCCGTCTCGCCGGCATCGACGTCCGCCGCCAGCGGCTGTACCTCTACCTGCTGTCCGGGCTGTGCTGCGGCATCGCCGCCTTCCTGCTGATCGTGCTCTCCGGCTCCGGCCAGAACACCAACGGCAACCTGTACGAACTCGACGCCATCGCGGCCGCCATCATCGGCGGCACCCTGCTCAGCGGGGGCCGTGGCACCGTCACCGGCTCCGTGCTCGGCGTGCTGATCTTCACGACGATCACGAACATCTTCGCCCTGAACAACCTCCAGAGCGACGTCCAGCAGATCGCCAAGGGCGCGATCATCGTCGCCGCCGTCCTGGTCCAGCGCCGTACCGCGAGCACGACCTGAGGAAAGGGTTCACCACCATGTCACAGCTGACGAGCCGCAGAGGACTGCTCTTCGGGACCGCCGCCGTCTCCGCCGGTGCCTTCCTCGCAGGTTGCACGAGCAATGAGACGAAGGACGAGAAGCCGGCCGCGAACGAGCAGCCGGCCGCCGACGACAAGCCCGGCAAGCACGTCACCATCGGCTTCGCCGGACCCCAGGCCGACCACGGCTGGCTGAACGCCATCAACGACAACGCCAAGAACCGGGCGAAGAAGTACGCCGACGTCACGCTGGAGATCACCGAGGGCTCCAACGACACCGCCCAGCAGATCGGCCAGATCGAGACCCTGATCAACAAGAAGGTCGACGTCCTGGTCGTGCTGCCCGCCGACGGCCGGGCCCTCACCCAGGTCGGCCTCAAGGCGATGCGCGCCGGCATCCCGGTCGTCAACCTGGACCGCATCTTCGACTCGGCGCAGGCCTACCGCTGCTGGATCGGCGGCGACAACTACGGCATGGGCCTCAACGCCGGGCACTACATCGGCGAGAAGCTGAAGGACAAGCCGGACGCCCGGGTCGTCGAACTCGCCGGCCTGGACAACCTGGAGCTGACCAAGCAGCGCACCCAGGGCTTCGACGACGCCTTGAAGAACTACCCGAACATCAGGAAGGTGGCCCGGCAGGCGGCCGAGTTCACCGTCGAGTCCGGCCAGGCCAAGATGGCCCAACTGCTCCAGGCGCAGCGGAAGTTCGACGCCCTGTGGAACCACGACGACGACCAGGGCGTGGGCGCGCTGCGTGCCATCCAGCAGGCCGGGCGGGACGACTTCCTGATGGTCGGCGGAGCGGGCGCCCTCTCCGCCTTCCAGGCCATCAAGCGGGACGACGGCGTGCTCAAGGCGACCGTCCTGTACCCGCCGACCATGGCGGCCTCCGCCATCGACCTGGCCCGCGCCCTCGGCCAGGGCAAGGGCGTCGGCGGTCTCGCCGAGTTCGAGATCCCGGCGTCCATCACCCTCTACTCGGCCGTGGTCGACAAGACCAACGTCGACCGGTACATGCCCACCGGCTTCCGCTGAGCCGGCCCGCCCGCACCCCCCACCGCGCCACGACGAACGCGCCCCGACGACGAGGAGGACGAGCGCATGGAACAGCCGCAGCAGTCAGCCGGCCCCGACGCCGCACCGGAGACGGCACCCCGGGCCGCACCGGACGCGGCACCGGGGACGGCACCGGAAGCGGCACCCGCAGCCGGGAAACCACCGCTGCGCGTCGGCATGGTCGGCTACGCCTTCATGGGCGCCGCCCACTCCCAGGGCTGGCGCACCGTGGGCCACGTCTTCGACCTGCCCCGCCGGCCGGTGCTGGCCGTGCTCTGCGGACGGGACGGCGCCGCCGCCCGGGCGGCGGCCGAGCGGCACGGCTGGGCCGCCGTGGAGACCGACTGGCGTGCGCTGATCGCCCGGGGCGACATCGACCTGGTGGACATCTGCACCCCCGGTGACAGCCATGCCGAGATCGCCGTGGCCGCGCTCGCCGCCGGCAAGCACGTCCTGTGCGAGAAGCCCCTCGCGAACACGGTCGCCGAGGCCGAGACGATGACGCGCGCGGCCGAGGAGGCGTACGGGCGCGGGCAGGTGGCGATGGTCGGCTTCAACTACCGCCGGGTGCCCGCGACCGCGTTCGCCCGCCGGATGATCGCCGACGGCCGGCTCGGCACCCTGCGGCACGTCCGGGTGACGTACCTCCAGGACTGGCTGGCCGACCCCGCCTTCCCGCTGACCTGGCGGCTGCGCAGGGAGCACGCCGGGTCGGGCGCGCTCGGGGACCTGGGCGCGCACATCGTGGACCTCGCCCAGTACCTGGCGGGCGAGCCGCTGGCCGGGGTGTCGGCGCTCACGGAGACCTTCGTCCGGGAGCGCCCGCTGCCCGGCGGCCCGAGCCGCGGCCTGGCGGCCGGGTCCGCGACCGGCAGCCCCCACGTCAGCACCGGCACGGTCACCGTGGACGACGCCGCCGTGTTCACCGGCCGGTTCGCCTCCGGTGCCCTCGCCTCCTTCGAGGCCACCCGGTACGCCACCGGCCGCAAGAACGCCCTGCGCATCGAACTCAACGGGGAACGCGGCTCGCTCGCCTTCGACCTGGAGCGGCTGAACGAGCTGTGGTTCCACGACGCCACCGGCCCCGGTGCCGAGGCGGGCTTCCGCCGCATCCTCGTCACCGAGCCCGAGCACCCCTACCTGGACGCCTGGTGGCCGCCGGGCCACGGTCTCGGCTACGAGCACACCTTCGTCCACCAGGCCCGCGACCTGGTCCATGCCATCGCCGCGGGCACCCGCCCCGCCCCCTCCTTCGCCGACGGGCTCCAGGTGCAGCGCGTCCTGGCGGCGGTGGAGGAGAGCGCCGAGAAGAACTCCGTCTACACGCCCGTCGCGGGCTGAAGGAGGCCGCCCCTCATGCCGCGTCCGTTCACGCTGTTCACCGGCCAGTGGGCCGACCTGCCCCTGGCCGAGGTCTGCCGGCTCGCCCGCGACTTCGGCTACGACGGCCTCGAACTCGCCTGCTGGGGCGACCACTTCGAGGTCGACAAGGCTCTCGCCGACCCCGGCTATGTGAAGTCCCGCCGCCAGCTCCTCGACTCCTACGGCCTGAAGTGCTGGGCGATCTCCAACCATCTCGTCGGCCAGGCCGTCTGCGACGCCATCATCGACGAGCGGCACCGGGCCATCCTGCCGGACGCGGTGTGGGCCGACGGCGACCCGGAGGGCGTACGGCGGCGCGCGGCCGACCGGATGAAGGACACCGCCCGTGCCGCGGCGGCCTTCGGCGTCGACACCGTCATCGGCTTCACCGGCTCGGCGATCTGGCACCTGGTCGCCATGTTCCCGCCCGCGCCGGAGTCGATGATCGAGCGCGGCTACGAGGACTTCGCCGCACGCTGGAACCCGATCCTCGACGTGTTCGACACCGAGGGCGTACGGTTCGCGCACGAGGTCCACCCCAGCGAGATCGCCTACGACTACTGGACCACCCACCGGGCCCTGGAAGCGGTCGGCCACCGCCCCGCCTTCGGCCTGAACTTCGACCCCTCCCACTTCGTGTGGCAGGACCTCGACCCGGTCGGCTTCCTGTGGGACTTCCGCGACCGGATCTACCACGTGGACTGCAAGGAGGCCCGCAAGCGGCTCGACGGCCGCAACGGGCGCCTCGGCTCCCATCTGCCCTGGGGGGACCCGCGCCGCGGCTGGGACTTCGTCTCCGCCGGACACGGTGACGTGCCCTGGGAGGACGTCTTCCGGATGCTGCGCTCCATCGACTACCGGGGACCCGTCTCCGTGGAGTGGGAGGACGCCGGCATGGACCGGCTCCAGGGCGCACCCGAGGCCCTGGCCCGCCTGAAGACCTACGACTTCGAGCCGCCGTCGGCCTCGTTCGACGCCGCGTTCTCCAACTGACCGTATCTGTCGGTCGGTTCACGGCTCCGGGACGACGGCGCGTCCCGGCGTACCCACCCGCCCCGTACAACCAGCCCCACTCTGGAGGCCTTTCGTGCACGGGAACGACCGCACCACCCGCAAGGGAACCCACAGATCACGCCTGCGCAAGGCGCTCGCCCTGTTCGGCGGCGCGCTCCTCGCGGGCGCCACCCTCACCCTCACCTCCCCCCAGGCCGGCGCAGCCGTCGCCGGCCAGGACCCGGCCGCGGCGGCCGAGGACTTCCAGCAGGTCACCCTCGCCAAGGGCGAGGCGGAGACCGGGGAGCCGATGTCGCTCGCCGTCCTCCCGGACCGCTCGGTCCTGCACACCTCCCGCGACGGCGAGCTGCGTCTGACGGACGCGGCCGGCAACACCAAGATCGCCGGCAAGCTCGCCGTGTACTCCCACGACGAGGAGGGCCTGCAAGGCGTCGGCGTCGACCCCGACTTCGCGACGAACCGTTTCATCTACCTCTACTACGCGCCCCCGCTGAACACCCCGGCGGGCGACGCGCCCGAGACCGGTACCGCCGCCGACTTCGCCCCCTTCGACGGCGTCAACCGCCTCTCCCGCTTCGTGCTCAACACCGACGGGACCCTGGACACGGCGAGCGAGAAGAAGATCCTCGACGTGCCCACCACGCGCGGCCTGTGCTGCCACGTCGGCGGTGACATCGACTTCGACGCGGCCGGCAACCTGTACCTGTCGACGGGCGACGACACCAACCCCTTCCAGTCGGACGGCTACACCCCGATCGACGAGCGCGCGGACCGCAACCCCGGCTTCGACGCGCAGCGCACCTCCGGCAACACCAACGACCTGCGGGGCAAGATCCTGCGCATCAAGGTGAACGCCGACGGCTCGTACGCGATCCCCGACGGCAACCTCTTCCCGCCGGGCACCGACAAGACCCGGCCCGAGATCTACGCGATGGGCTTCCGCAACCCGTTCCGGTTCAGCGTCGACAAGGCGACCGGCATCCTCTACGTCGGCGACTACGGCCCCGACGCCGGCGCCGGCGACCCGAACCGCGGCCCGGCCGGCCAGGTCGAGTTCGCCCGGGTGACCAAGCCGGGCAATTTCGGCTGGCCGTACTGCACCGGCGCCAACGACGCCTACGTCGACTACGACTTCGCGACCAAGGCCTCCGGCGCCTCCTTCGACTGCTCCGCCCCGAAGAACACCTCCCCGCACAACACCGGCCTGACCGACCTTCCGCCGGCCCAGCCCGCCTGGATCCCGTACAACGGCCCCTCCGTGCCCGAGTTCGGCGACGGCTCCGAGTCCCCGATGGGCGGCCCGGTCTACCACTACGACCCCGCGCTCGACTCGCCGGTCAAGTTCCCCGAGGCCTACGACGGCGACTTCTTCGCCGGTGAGTTCGGCCGCCGCTGGATCAAGCGCATCACCAGCGACGCGGACGGCACCGTCCAGTCCATCAACGACGTGCCCTGGACCGGCACCCAGGTGATGGACATGGCGTTCGGGCCCGACGGCGCCCTGTACGTCCTCGACTACGGCGTCTCCTGGTTCGGCGGCGACGAGAACTCGGCGCTGTACCGCATCGAGAACGCCACCGACGGCCACTCGCCCGTCGCCCAGGCCGCGGCGAGCCGCACCTCCGGCCAGGCGCCGCTGAAGGTCCAGTTCTCCTCGGAGGGCACGAGCGACCAGGACGGCGACGCGCTCACCTACAGCTGGGACTTCGGCGACGGCACGCGGTCGACCGACGCCGCCCCCCGGCACACCTACCGCAAGAACGGCACCTACACGGCGACCGTCACCGCGAAGGACCCCTCGGGCCGCACCGGCAGCGCCAGCGTGCAGATCGTCGTCGGCAACACCGCGCCCACCGTGGTGCTGGAGACACCGACGGACGGGCAGCTGTTCAGCTTCGGTGACCCGATCCCCTTCACCGTGAAGGTGACCGACCCCGAGGACGGCCGCCGGGTCGACTGCGCCAAGGTGAAGGTCACCTTCGTCCTCGGCCACGACACCCACGGCCACCCGCTCACCTCGGCCACCGGCTGCACCGGCACCATACAGACCAGCGCCGACGGCGGCCACGACGAGGACGCCAACATCTTCGGCGTACTGAACGCCGAGTACACCGACGGCGGAGGCGGCGGCCAGGCCGCGCTCACCTCGCACGACCAGAGCGTGCTCCAGCCCCGCCACCGCCAGGCCGAGCACTTCGGCAACGGCTCCGGCGTCTCCGTGATCGCCAAGGAGACGGCGCACGGCGGCAAGACCGTCGGCGACATCGACAACGGCGACTGGATCTCCTTCACGCCGTACGTCCTGGACAACGCGAAGAAGATCACCGCACGCGTCTCCTCCGGCGGCGCGGGCGGCACCCTGGAGGTCCGGGCCGGCTCGGCGAGCGGCACCCTGCTCGGCAAGGCGACCGTGCCGGTGACCGGCGGCTGGGAGACCTTCCAGGACGTCCAGGCCGACCTGTCCCGCGCTCCCCGTGGCACCACCACGCTCTACCTGGTGTTCAAGGGCGGCAGCGGAGCCCTGTTCGACGTCGACGACTTCACCTTCACCACGGGCTGAGAGGAGCGGCACATGCGCACAGTGACCGCCGTCGCGACGGCCGCGCTGCTCCTCGGCTGCGCCTCGGCACCGGCCGCGTCGCACGACACGGACGACGGCAAGCGGGTGCTGGTCTTCTCCAAGACGGCCGGCTTCCGGCACGACTCGATCCCCGACGGCGTCGCCGCGGTACGGCAGCTCGGTGAGAGCGGCGGCTTCACGGTCGACGCCACCGAGGACGCGGGCGCGTTCACCCCGTCCACCCTGAGGCGCTACGACGCCGTGGTGTTCCTGTCGACCACCGGGGACGTCCTGGACAGCGCCCAGCAGGCGGCGTTCGAGGACTACGTCCACCGCGGCGGCGGCTACGTCGGCATCCACGCGGCGGCCGACACCGAGTACGACTGGGCGTTCTACGGCGGCCTCGCCGGCGCGTACTTCCAGTCGCACCCGGCGATCCAGCCGGCCACCGTGCGGGTCGAGGACCGCGCCCACCCGGCGACCTCGGGACTGGCACGGACGTGGAACCGGACCGACGAGTGGTACAACTACCGCTCCAACCCCCGGGACCGGGCCCACGTCCTCGCGTCGCTCGACGAGTCGTCGTACACCGGCGGCACCATGAACGGCGACCATCCGATCGCCTGGTGCCAGGAGTACCAGGGCGGCCGGGCCTTCTACACCGGCGGCGGCCACACGAAGGAGTCGTACGCGGACCCGGAGTTCCGCCGGCATCTGCTCGGCGGCATCCGGTACGCGATCGGCGCCGCACAGGCCGACTGCCGGCCGGAGACCGGATACACCAGCCTGTTCGACGGTGACTCCCTCGACGGCTGGCGGCAGGCGGGCCCCGGCTCCTTCACCCTGTCCGACGACGGCACGCTCACCTCGTCCGGCGGGATGGGCCTGCTCTGGTACGCCGGCCGGAGCTTCGGGTCGTACTCCCTGAAGCTCGACTGGAAGACGGCCGGCGACGACAACTCGGGCGTGTTCGTGGGCTTCCCGCCCTCGGACGACCCGTGGTCGGCCGTGGACCACGGCTACGAGATCCAGATCGACGCCACCGACGTCCCGGAGAAGACCACCGGGTCCGTCTACGGCTTCCGGTCCGCCGACCTGAAGAAGCGCGACCGCGCGCTGAACCCGCCGGGGGAGTGGAACACGTACGAGATCCGGGTCGAGGGCGAACGCCTTCGGATCTGGCTCAACGGCGTGAAGATCAACGATTTCACCAACACCGATCCGGCCCGGAGCCTCACCGACGGACACATCGGCATCCAGAACCACGGAGCCGGTGACGAGGTGTCCTTCCGCGACATCCGGATCAGGGAACTGCCCGCCAAGGGCCACTGAACGGCGGCGGGCGGGAGACGCCGGACTCCCGCCCGCCGTCACCTCCCCCGACCCCACCTCCGCACCGCCCAACCCCCCACAGCACGGCGTCATCCCCCCCCCACCGCTCCCGGTGTCCGCGCTCGACAAGGAGGCTGCCCATGTCCGCGCCCCCCGCCCGTTCCCCGCGTGTCGGCGTCTGGCTGATCGGGGCCCGCGGCTCCGTCGCCACCGCCGTGGTCGCGGGCTGCGCCGCGCTGACCGCGGGCCTGCGTCCGCCGACGGGCCTGGTCACCGAGGGCCCGGCGTTCGCCGGCAGCGGCCTGCCCGCGCTGTCGTCCCTCGTCTTCGGCGGCCACGACACCACGGACTGCCCCCTGCCCAAGCGCGCCGAACAACTCGCCGCCGGCGGGGTGCTCCCGCCCGGCCTCCCCACGGCCGTCGCCGCCGAACTCGCCGCCGCCGACCGGGAGATCAGAACCGGCGGCCCCCTCCCCGGCGACACGCGCGCCGCCGAGGACCTGATCGCCGCCTTCGCGGAGGACCTGCGCGACTTCGTCCGACGGCACGGTCTGGCCCGCGCGGTGGTGGTGAACGTCGCCTCCACGGAACCGGCCGCGACCGGTACGTCCCTCCCGCCCAGCTCCCTCTACGCGGCGGCAGCCCTGCGCGCCGGCTGCCCGTACGTCAACTTCACCCCCTCGACCGGGCTGCACCACCCCGCGCTCGCCGGCCTCGCGGCCTCCAGCGGGCTGCCGTACGCCGGACGGGACGGCAAGACCGGGCAGACGCTCCTGCGTTCGGTCCTCGGCCCGATGTTCGCCCAGCGGGCCCTGGACGTGCGCGCCTGGTCCGGCACCAACCTCCTCGGCGGCGGGGACGGCGCCGCGCTGGCCGACCCGGCCGCCGCCGCCGCGAAGAACGCCGGCAAGGAACGCGTCCTCGCCGACACCCTCGGCACGGTCCCCGAGGGCGAGGTCCACATCGACGACGTGCCGGCGCTCGGCGACTGGAAGACCGCCTGGGACCACATCGCCTTCGACGGCTTCCTCGGCACCCGCATGGTCCTGCAGACCATCTGGCAGGGCTGCGACTCGGCCCTGGCGGCACCCCTGGTCCTGGACCTGGCCCGGCTGACGGCCCGCGCCCACGAGACCGGCCACAGCGGTCCGCTCGCCGCCCTGTCCTTCTACTTCAAGGACCCGGTGGGCACCGCCCCGGCGGCCCTGGCCGAGCAGTACACCGCGCTCCTGCGCTTCGCCCACGACCTGGGAGCCCCCAAGTGACCCGCCGCCCCACCCCCGGCCCCGGCATCCAGGACGGCGCCCCGGCACCGAGCCAGCCACACGACCCCGACGCAGCGACACCGACCCCACCGCACGGCCACGAACCGGGCGGGGCCACACCGAGCGACACCTACAACCACGCCCCACACGAACCCGGCCGGCCGACACCGACCCCACCGCACGGCCACGACGTGCCCCACGAACCCGGCGAGCCCACGCCGAGCGCGCCGGACAGACATGTCCCGCACCCACCCGGCCGGCCGGCGCCGAGCCGGTCGTACGGCCGCGTGGCGCGCTCCCCCGGCCGCTCGGGCCCCGGTGGGCGGCTGCGTGCGTGGGCCGAACTGCTGCGGTTGCCCGCCCTGTTCACCGTTCCCGGGGACGCGCTGGCCGGGGCGGCGGCCGTGGCCGCGCGGCCGGGTCGCGGGAGCCTGCTCGCCATCGGTTCGTCGCTGTGCCTGTACGAGGCCGGGATGGCGCTGAACGACTGGGCCGACCGTGCCGAGGACGCCGTGGAGCGCCCGCACCGGCCGCTGCCGTCGGGCAGGGTCCGGCCCGCCGCCGCCCTGACCGCGGCCTGCGCCCTGACGGCCGCCGGGCTCGCCCTGGCCGCCCGGGCGGGGCGCCCGGCGCTGGCGGTCGCCGCGCCGCTCGCGGCCACCGTGTGGTCGTACGACCTCCTGCTCAAACGGACTTCGGCGGGTCCGGCCGCGATGGCCGCCGCCCGCGCCCTGGACCTGCTGCTCGGCGCCGCCGCCGGTGCCGGACGCGTCCGGCCGGCCCTGTCGTCGGCGGCCCTGCTCGGCACCCACACGCTCGCGGTCACGGCCGTCTCGCGCCAGGAGACCCGCGGCGGCTCTCCGCTCGCCCCGCTCGCCGCGCTGGCCGCCACCGGTGCCGTGACCCGGCTCCTGGCCGACGGCCCGCTCACCACCGCGCTCGCCGTCGGCTACGCCACGACCACGGCCCGCCCCTACCTCCACGCCTCCCTCAACCCCTCACCCCCGCTCACCCAGCGCGCGGTCGGCGCCGGCATCCGCGCCATGATCCCCCTCCAGGCCGCCCTCGCCGCCCGCGCCGGAGCCGGTGCGACCGCCCTGCTCACGGCGGCCCTCGGCCCACTGGCCGCCCGCTCGGCCAGAAGGGTGAGTGTCACATGAGCCTCGTCCGCGCCCGCCAGGGCGACAACACCCCCACCGCCGTCGTCACCGCGGCCCCCGGCCCGGCCGGCCAGGAGCGGGCGTGTCGCACGGCCCCGCCGGTCAGGAAAGGGAGCGCCGCGTGAACCCCCTGCGTTTCGGCTACGGCACCAACGGTCTCGCCGATCTCCGGCTGGACGACGCCCTCGCTCTGCTCGCCGGCCTCGGGTACGACGGTGTCGGGCTGACTCTCGACCATATGCACCTGGACCCGCTCGCTCCGGACCTCGCCGGCCGTACCCGGCGGGTGGCCCGGCGCCTGGCCGGGCTGGGGCTCGGCGTCGCCGTGGAGACCGGCGCGCGGTACGTCCTCGATCCGCGCCGCAAACACGGTCCCTCGCTGCTCGACCCCGACCCCGAGGCCCGCGCCCGGCGCGTGGACCTGCTGCTGCGGGCGGTGCGGGTGGCCGCCGACCTCGGGGCCACGGCCGTGCACTGCTTCAGCGGAATCGTTCCGCCGACCGACCCCGGCCCGGCCCCGGCGTGGGAGCGGCTCGCCGCCTCCCTCTCCCCCGTGCTCGACGCCGCCGAGTCCGCCGGTGTTCCCCTCGCCGTCGAACCCGAACCCGGCCACCTCCTCGCGACCCTCGCCGACTTCCACCACCTGCGCCATCTCCTCGGCGACCCGCCCGCGCTCGGTCTCACCCTCGACATCGGCCACTGCCAGTGCCTGGAGCCGCTGCCCCCCGTCGACTGCGTACGCGCCGCCGCGCCCTGGCTGCGGCACGTGCAGATCGAGGACATGCGGCGGGGCGTGCACGACCATCTGCCGTTCGGCGAGGGCGAGATCGACTTCCCGCCCGTCCTCGCGGCGCTCGCCGCCACCGGTTACCGGGGGCTGACGGTCGTGGAGCTGCCCCGCCACTCCCACGCCGGCCCCCACCACGCCGCCACCTCCCTGCCGTTCCTCCGCCGCGCGACCGCCCGTATCCCGGCCGCCGTGCCCGAAGGGAGCACTCCGTGACCCGTTCGACCGCCGCCGCGGCGCCCTCGCCCGACGCGCTGCGCGACCATCTCGACGCGCACCTCGACCCGCCCGCGCGCGCCTGGCTGCAAGGGGCACTGGCCGAGGCCGCCGACCACCCCGGCGGGCACGGCCCGATCTCGGCGTGGGAGCTGCGGCTGGCCGAGGCCGGCCGGCGCTGCGGCAGCCGGCACGCCGACGCCGCCCGTGTCCTGATCCTGCACACGGCCCGCGCCGACCTCGCCGCCGTCACCCGCGTCTACCGGCAGGGCACCGCCGCCGAACGCCGGGCCGTGCTGCTCGCCCTGCCCCACCTCATCCCCGGCGCCGACGCGCTCCCCCTCGTCGAGGACGCCCTGCGCACGAACGACACCCGGCTGCTCGCCGCCGCGGTGGGCCCCTACGCGGCCCGTCATCTCGACGCCCACGGCTGGCGGCAGGCCGTACTGAAGTGCCTGTTCACCGGCGTCCCCGTCGAGGCGGTGGCCGGTCTCGCCGAACGGGCCCGCGGCGACGCCGAACTCGCCCGGATGCTCACCGATTTCGCGGCCGAGCGCACCGCCGCCGGCCGTCCCGTCCCCAGCGGCCTGTACCGCGTGCTCACCCTCGCCACCGCGAAGTCCGGCAAGGAGGCCTCCTGATGCGCCTGTTCGACCCGCACATCCACATGACGTCCCGGACCACCGACGACTACGAGGCCATGCGGGACGCGGGGATCCGCGCGGTGGTCGAGCCGTCGTTCTGGCTGGGCCAGCCCCGCACCTCCCCCGCCTCCTTCCTGGACTACTTCGACTCGCTGCTGGGCTGGGAGCCGTTCCGGGCCGCCCAGTACGGCATCGCCCACCACTGCACGCTCGCCCTCAACCCGAAGGAGGCCAACGACCCGCGCTGCGCCCCCGTCCTGGACGAGCTGCCGCGCTATCTCGTCAAGGACCAGGTCGTGGCGGTGGGTGAGATCGGGTACGACGCGATGACCCCGGCCGAGGACAAGGCGCTCGCCGCGCAGCTCCAGCTCGCCGCGGACCACGGCCTGCCCGCGCTGGTGCACACCCCGCACCGCGACAAGCTCGCCGGTCTGCGCCGCACGCTCGACGTCGTCCGCGACTGCGCCCTGCCCGTCGACCGGGTCCTGGTCGACCATCTCAACGAGACGACCGTGAAGGAGGCCAAGGACAGCGGTTGCTGGCTCGGCTTCTCCGTCTACCCCGACACCAAGATGGACGAGCGGCGGATGGTGGCGATCCTGCGCGCCTACGGCCCCGAGAAGGTGCTGGTGAACTCGGCCGCCGACTGGGGCCGCAGCGACCCGCTGAAGACCCGCCGGGTGGCCGATCTGATGCTGGCCGAGGGCTTCACCGAGGACGACGTCGACCGGGTGCTGTGGCGCAACCCGGTCGCGTTCTACGGCATGAGCGGCCGGCTGGAGCTGGACGTCGTCCCGCCCGAGGCCACTCACGAGGGCAACTCCGTGCTGCGCGGCGGGGAGTGAGCGATGCGCTTCCGCCACCCGGACGGTACGACCGTCCACCTCGCCTACTGCACCAACGTCCACCCCGCCGAGACCTTCGACGGCGTCCTCGCCCAGCTGCGCGACCACTGCGAGCCCGTCCGGCGCCGGCTCGGCCGCGACCGGCTCGGCATCGGCCTGTGGCTGGCCCATGACGCGGCCCGCGCGGTGGACACCGACCCGGCCGCGCTGCGCGCCCTGCGGCGGGAACTCGACCGGCGCGGTCTGGAGGTCGTCACCCTCAACGGTTTCCCGTACGCGGGCTTCGGCGCGGACGAGGTCAAGTACCGTGTGTACAAGCCCGACTGGGCGGATCGCGCGCGTCTGGAGTACACCACCGCGCTCGCCCGGATCCTCGCCGCGCTGCTGCCCGACGACGTCGCCGAGGGCAGCGTCTCCACCCTGCCGCTGGGCTGGCGCACCACCTGGACCGCCGACCGCGCCGAGGCGGGCCGGGCGGCGCTGCGCCTCCTCGGGCAGCGTCTGGACTCGCTGGCGGAGCTGACCGGCCGCTCGGTCCGCGTCGGCCTGGAGCCGGAGCCGGGCTGCATCGTGGAGACCACGGCGGACGCCCTGGCACCGCTCGGTTCCGTCGGCCATCCCCGCGTCGGCGTCTGCGTCGACACCTGTCATCTCGCGACCTCGTTCGAGGATCCGACGGCCGCGCTGGACGCCCTGGCCGCGTCCCCGGTGCCGGTGGTGAAGGCACAGCTGTCGGCGGCGCTGCACGCCGAACATCCCGGCCGGCCCGAGGTGCGTACCGCCCTCGCCGGCTTCGCCGAGCCGCGCTTCCTGCACCAGACCCGCGCGCTCACCGACGCCGGAGTGCGCGGCACCGACGACCTGCCCGAGGCCCTGGCCGGCGGCCCGCTGCCGACGGACGCACCGTGGCGCGCCCACTTCCACGTCCCCCTGCACGCCTCCCCCACCGCGCCGCTGACCAGCACGCTCCCCGTGCTCCGCACGGCCCTCGCCCGGCTCGTCGGCGGGCCGCGCCCGCTCACCCGGCACCTGGAGGTCGAGACGTACACCTGGCAGGCGCTCCCGCCCGGCCTGCGCCCGCGCGGCCGGGACCGGCTCGCCGACGGCATCGCCGCCGAACTCGCCCTCGCCCGTGATCTGTTGACCGACCTGGGCCTGAAGGAGCTGCCGTGACCGAGCGGAACCCCACCCCGCTCCTCGTCCTCGACGTGGTCGGCCTCACCCCCCGCCTCCTCGCCCGCATGCCCCACCTGGAGGCCCTAGCCGCCGCCGGTTCCCGGGCGCACCTCGGTACCGTGCTGCCGGCGGTCACCTGTGCCGCCCAGTCCACCTTCCTCACCGGCACGCTCCCCGCCGAGCACGGCATCGTCGGCAACGGCTGGTACTTCCGGGAGCTGGGCGAGGTCCTGCTGTGGCGCCAGCACAACGGTCTGGTCGCCGGGGACAAGCTGTGGGACGCCGCCCGGCGCGCCCACCCCGGCTACACGGTCGCCAACATCTGCTGGTGGTACGCCATGGGCGCCGACACCGACATCACCGTCACCCCGCGTCCCGTCTACTACGCCGACGGCCGCAAGGAACCCGACTGCTACACCCGGCCACCGGCCCTGCACGACGAACTCACCGACCTGTTCGGCACGTTCCCGCTGTTCCGCTTCTGGGGCCCGGGCGCGGACCTGGTCTCCAGCCAGTGGATCATCGACGCCACCCGGCACATCCTGCGCACCCGGCAACCGGACCTGACGCTCTGCTATGTCCCCCACCTGGACTACGACTTGCAGCGCCACGGCCCCGACGACCCGCGCTCGCTGCAAGCCGCCGCCGACCTCGACACGGCCCTGGCCCCGCTGCTGGACGACGCCCGCGCGGAGGGCCGTACCGTCGTGGTGCTGTCCGAGTACGGCATCACCCCGGTGAGCCGGCCCGTCGACATCAACCGCGCCCTGCGCCGCGCCGGCCTGCTGGAGGTCCACACCCAGGACGGCATGGAGTACCTGGACCCCATGGCGTCGCGCGCCTTCGCCGTGGCCGACCACCAGATCGCCCATGTGTACGTCCGCCGCCCCGAGGATCTCGCGGCCACCCGCGCCGCCCTCGACGCTCTGCCCGGCATCGGGCAGCTCCTGGACGACGAGGGCAAGAAGGCCCACCACCTGGACCATCCGCGCTCCGGCGAACTGGTCGCCGTGGCGGAACCGGACGCCTGGTTCACGTACTACTACTGGCTGGACGACGCCCGCGCCCCCGACTTCGCGCGCCTCGTGGAGATCCACCGCAAGCCCGGCTACGACCCGGTCGAGCTGTTCATGGACCCCGAGGACCCGTATGTGAAGGTCAGGGCGGCGACGGCCCTGGCCCGCAAGAAGCTCGGCCTGCGCTACCGCATGGCGGTCGTCCCCCTCGACCCCTCACCGATCCGGGGCAGCCACGGCCGCCTCCCCGCGAGCGACGACGACGGTCCGCTCCTGTTGTGCTCCACCCCCCGCGCCGTCGGCGACCGCATCGCGGCCACCGACGTGAAACCGCTCCTGCTGCACCTCGCCGGTCTCACCACCGACGACCCGTCCAGAGAGAGGCACCCGTGAACAACACCCAGCACACCGACGACGATCTGCGCCGCAGCCTCGGTATCGGCCGCCGCCGCTTCCTGAGCACCTGCACCGCCGTCGCGGCCGGCGCCGTCGCCGCTCCCGTCCTCGGCGCCGCCCCCGTCCAGGCCGCACCCCGGGCCGCGGCCGGCGGCGAGGGCCAGTCCCTGGTGCCCCCGGACAAGCGCGGCATCATCCTTTACACCGTCCGGGACGCCATCGGCCGGGATCCGCTGTCCACCTCGCTGCCGTCCGGCTTCCGCGCCGTGTTCGAGCAGCTGGCCCGCTTCGGCTACCGCCAGGTCGAGTTCGCCGGTTACGGCCAGCACCCGAACGCGCCCGGCGGGGCGAGCCTGGAGTCCGTGGAGGGCGCCAGGCTGCTGCGCCGCTGGCTCGACGACAACGGCCTGCGCGCGCAGGGCAACCACGGCTTCATCCCGGGTTCCTGGCCGCTGACCAGCAGCGATCTCGACACCTTCAAGAAGCATCTGGAGATCGCGAACATCCTCGGCCTGCCGCACATGGGCACCGGCGCCGACCCCACCAACAGCCGGTACAAGGCGGACTGGGACGTGGCCGCCGACAAGTGGAACGCCCTCGGCGAGATCGCCCGTCGCGCGGGCCTGAAGCTGTACACCCACAACCACGACGCGGCCTACGACTTCCTGCTCGACGGCGGCCCGCTGGACGCCCAGGGCAGGCCGACCCGCAGCTCCGGCATCCGCAAGCTGGAGTACTTCCTGTCCATCACGGACCCGAAGCTGGTCTGGCTGGAGATGGACGTCTTCTGGGCGCACGTCGCCCAGTACAAATTCCGCACCTACACCGCTCACGACGGCTCCACGCGCACGAACATCTTCGACCCGGCGGGCCTGGTCACCCGCCACGACAGGCGGTACCCGCTCTTCCACGCCAAGGACGGCGTCGTGAACACCACGAACGGCATGGGCTACGACATGGTTCCGTTCGGCACCGGGGTCATCGACTACACGACGTTCTTCTCCCGCGTGGGCCACCGCAATTACCACAACCCGATGGTCGAGCAGGACAACGCCCCGAGCGCGGCCAACCCGGGCCAGTCCCTGGAACACGCGGCCATCGGCTACCGCAACCTGGCGGCACTGCGCCGCTGACACCCGTCCACCCCTCAACGGCCGGGGCCCGCGCGACGGGGCCCCGGCCGCTGCCGGCTAGCTCTGCCAGGTGCCGCGGAGGGCGGAGACGGAGAATCCCGGGCCGTAGGCGACCACCAGCGCGCTCGCGCCGTCGGCAGGGGGTTCGCCATGGGTGCGTTCGAGGACCCGGAGAACCGATACACCACCGAGGTTTCCTTCTTCGGAGAGGGTGTCGAGGGAGTGGCGGGCGTCGGTCCCGGTGAGGCCGAGGGCGTCGGCCGTGTCGAGGATGATGGGCTTGGAACCGGGGTGGATGACGGGCACGTCGACGGAGCGGCCGGCGAGCCAGCCGGTGACGGCGGGCATGACGTGTCTGGCACCGCCGGTCGCTTGTTTGGTGCTGTCGAAGTGCAGTCCGGTGCTGTCGATACGGCCCGCGTACAGGGTGAGGCTGTCCGGGAGGACGTACTCGAACAGCCCGTCCGCGTCGACGGCGAGGCCGGGGCCGAGGGGGTCGCTGGAGACGACGGTGGCGGCTGCGCTGTCGCCGAACAGCGCCTTGTAGATCATGTGCTCGATCTTGGTGTCGGCGTGGTTGTAGGCGGTGGACAGCACTTCGGCGGCGACGACGAGGACGCGGGATCCGGGGTGGAGCAGGGCCTGTTCCACGGCTCGGACCAGGGCGTGGGCTCCGCCGGCGCAGGCGGTGGTCGTCAGGGCGGTACGGCGGATGGTGGGCCGTAGCCCGAGCCGTTCGACCAGGTGGACGTCGAGGTTCGGGACGGCCCAGCCGGTGGCGTGGGTGGTGATGAGGCCGGTGATGTCGCCGGGCTGGAGCCGGTACCGGTCGAGGGTGGCGCGGACGGCTTGTTCGGCCATGGTGAGGCCGTCCGCGAAGGCACGGGCGGCGCGGTCGCCCACCTCCGCGGTGCCGTTGATGGTGGGCGAGTCCAAGGACTGGGTGAAATAGCGGGTCTCCACGCCGCAGTTGCCGAGGACACGGAGGATCGCACCGAGCCGGGGATGGTCGGGGTGGTGGGCGCGAATGTCGTCGGCTATCTCCGCTGTGGTGATTTTGTGCGGAGCGAGGACGGTGGTGGGTCGGGCGATATGAACAGGCATGGGTTCCCCCCTGAAGGCGCTGCGACCTGATTAAGTCAAGGTACGGCAAAATTGGCTGGTTTGTTTCCTTCGCCGTCCTCGAAATACTGCCTGGCCGCGCACCAAAGACGGGCAGATTCAGGCGTTCATGCCCTTCTCCTGGGCTTTCAACATACGCGGTCGGCTCCCGGTCCGTCGCGGGCCCGGCCGGAAAACGAGGATCATGCACCGGGACCCGGGCGCCGCGAGCGGCTGCGCCACACACATCGTCACCCACCCCGGCCCGTCGACCGCGTGACGGATCGGACGCTCGTCGCCGTCGGGGTGGATGGAGGCCCCGCCCTTCTCGTACAGGGGCTGGGCGAGAGGGTCGGCGAGGACGTCCGCCTCGATCTGCCGGAGGACCTTGTCGTCGGAGCGCTGGGCCAGCGCGGCCTGCAACTGAGGCATCACCAGCGGCGCCCACGCCGTGGCCCAGTCGATGAGCTGGTCACGCCCGTCCAGGAGCATCCACCGCATGGTGTTGGCCGGCGCCCGGCCGCTGTCGAACAGGGCGTGGAAGCGGTCGTTGCAGGTGACGAGGTTCCAGGAGGCGTCCGTGACGTACGCGGGGTGCGTGATGCCGGCGACGGCGTCGGCCCAGGCGGCGGGCAGGGCGTGGCCCGAGGTGTCGTAGAGGGGGCCGGGCGGGTCCTCGCCGCGGGCGTACCGGCAGAGGCTGATCCATTCCTGCTCGTTCATGTCGTACAGGCGCGCCACGTCACGCAGGAGGTCGACCGGGGGATGGTGGTAGTTGCCGGATTCCAGGCGCTGGTAGGTGCGCTCGGAGTAGCCGAGAAGTTCGTCGACCTGACCCTGTGACAGACCGGGGGCGCGGCGCCCCCGGCCGGTGGGGCGGGTCAGTCCGTGCGTTTCGGGGGATATGAGCGCGCGGCGGTCTTTGAGGAGCTTTTTCAATGCTTGGCGGTTCACTGGTGGCTTGTCCCCCGGGGGCTGGCGTTGACTGCCGCTCAGTTTAATTAGTGTCACGCTCAATTGATGTAAAAGATTCACCGTAGATATCGACTGGTTGTGTGCTGCATGCTCAGTGACGCGGGGTCGCTGGCCCGCCGATGCGGTGATCAGTGACCGCGTGGTGACACCCTCGCGGGTGCTGACCGGCATGGCTCGCGTCGCCGGCCGGTGTCCGTGAGCAGGGGACCGGGACGGACCGGGAGGGCGACCGGTTTTCGGGTGCCGTCTCCCGTCGGCGGGAGACACGTGCGGCGCCCGAGACGCGGCACTCCGCGGTACACGTCCTGGCTGCCAGGCCACGGCCGGTGCCCCCTCGCCCCACCCCAGGGGCCTCGGCACCGGCCGTCCGGCTCACGGCCGCGGTAGCCGTCAACCGGCCCCTGGACTCCTGTCGGTTCACCCGTTCGGCTCCGCATACGCACGCCGGCGCGGGGCATTCGTGCGGTGCGCGGGAGTGCCCTGGGTGGCTGGTGCCGCGGCCGATCCCCGAGTACGGCCGCGGCACCAGCCGTACGGCCGTTGTACGCGGCGCCGGCCCGTCCCTGCCGGCGTCCGAGGTCGCGTTCACGCCGAGGACCACGCCACCGCGCCCGCTCGATGCCGAGGCGACCAGGCAGGGGGCGAGAACACGGCGAGCCGCCCCGCTACCGGTACGACCTTCGGATCCGGGTGCGACCCCTCACGGGCGCCGACGGGTGTTGAGGCGGGCGGCCTGGCGTGTCAGGTGGTCGCGTTCGGCGAGGTTGGGGGCCTGGTGGGCCGCTTCGGCGTACAGCCGCGCCGCCGTCGCCAGGTCGCCGTCGCGTTCGTGCAGGTAGGCCGCTACGGCGGTGTGGCGGGGCAGTGAGGCGTCCAGCTCGGCGAGTGCCGCGAGGCCGGCGCGCGGGCCGTCGGCCTCGCCGACGGCCACGGCGCGGTTGAGCCGGGCGACCGGGTTGTCGGTCAGGCGCAGGAGTTCGTCGTACCACTCCACGATCTGCACCCAGTCGGTCTCCTCGGCGGTGGGCGCGTCGGCGTGGAGGGCCGCGATGGCGGCCTGGGCCTGGAACTCGCCCAGCCGGTCGCGGGCGAGGGCCGCCTGCAGGATCGCGACGCCCTCGGCGATCAGGCGCGTGTCCCATCGGCCGCGGTCCTGCTCGGCGAGCGGGACCAGGCTGCCGTCGGACGCGGTCCGGCCGGCGCGCCGGGCGTGGTGCAGCAGCATCAGGGCGAGCAGCCCCGCCACCTCGGGGTGGTCGATCGCCGCCGCGAGCTGCCGGGTGAGCCGGATGGCCTCGGCGGCCAGGTCGACGTCGCCGCAGTACCCCTCGTTGAAGACGAGGTACAGGACGCGCAGCACGGTGGCGACGTCGCCGGGCTGGTCGAACCGCACACCGGAGACGGTGCGCTTGGCCCGGCTGATCCGCTGCGCCATCGTCGCCTCGGGCACCAGGTAGGCCTGGGCGATCTGCCGGGTGGTGAGCCCGCCGACGGCGCGCAGGGTCAGCGCCACCGCGGACGACGGCGTCAGCGACGGGTGGGCGCACAGGAAGTAGAGCTGGAGCGTGTCGTCCACGGCGGGCGTGGGCCCGGGGGACGGTTCCTCGTCGAGACGGTCCTCGCGCCGGCGGCGCGCGGTCTCCGCCCGCGCCTGGTCGAGGAACTTGCGCCAGGCCACGGTGACCAGCCAGCCCTTCGGGTCCCGCGGCGGGTCGGCCGGCCAGACGCGGACCGCCTCGACCAGCGCGTCCTGGACGGCGTCCTCGGCCGCCGCGAAGTCTGCTCCGCGGCGGACGAGGAGGGCGAGCACGCTCGGCGTGAGGCTCCTGAGCAGGGCCTCGTTCATCAATGGCACTCGGTGACGTTGGGCGTCGCGGTCAGGAACGGGCGCAGCTCCAGCCACTCGTGGATCGGCTTGCCGCCCGCGCCCGGGGCGGCCGACAGCTCCCCGGCCAGCTCGACGGCGCGCTCGTAGCTGTCGACGTCGATCACCATCCAGCCGGCGATGAGGTCCTTGGTCTCGGCGAAGGGGCCGTCGGTGACCGGCGGGCGCCCCTCACCGTCGTACCGGACCCACGTCCCCTCGGGGGCGAGCGCCTGGCCGTCGACGAACTCGCCGGTCTTCTCCAGCCGGGCCGCGAAGTCCTGCATGTACTGGATGTGCGCCGAGATCTCCTGCGGCGTCCACTGGTCCATGGGCACGTCGTTGACCGCTGCCGGAGCGCCGCGGTAGTGCTTGAGCAGCAGGTACTTGGCCATCGTGCTTCTCCTCGGTGCTGGTGCGACCCATTGTGGCCGCGTTCACCCCTGGGACGGAGCCGATCACGGGTTCTCGACATCGCCGCCCGGATTTTTCTCGCGCTCTCGCGGAGGAGCCCGAGCACCGGAAACCCGAGCCACCGGTATGTGACGAAATGCGGTCTGCTGGAAGATATCCTTCGCCGCGCGACCCGCAGACAACCCACACGAGGGAGGCGCGGGCATGGACTACTACGACCTCGGCAGCCACAGCCGGCGCGTGACCACGTCGTCCGACGAGGCGCAGACCTGGTTCGACCGCGGGTTGAACTGGACGTACGCCTTCAACCACGAGGAGGCCGTCCGCTGTTTCGAGGCCGCCGCCGCGGCGGACCCCGACTGTGCCATGGCCGACTGGGGCCTGGCCTACGCGCTCGGCCCCAACTACAACAAGCCCTGGGAGTTCTTCGACGAACAGGACCTGGAGCGGACGGTGGAGCGGGCGCACGCCGCCGTGCGGCGCGCACACGCGAAGGCGGCCGGCGCCGCCCCGGTCGAGCAGGCCCTCATCGGTGCGCTGGGTGCCCGCTACCCACGGTCCCGGGCCCCGGACGCCGAGGACCGCTCCGTGTGGAACGCCGCCTACGCCGACAGCATGAGCGCCGCCCACCGACTGGCCGACGGCGACCTCGACGTGGCCACCCTGTACGCCGACGCCCTGATGAACCTCACGCCCTGGCAGCTGTGGGACATCCGCACGGGCGGTCCGGCCCCGGGCGCGCGCACCACCGAGGCCAGGGCGGTCCTTGAGAAGGCCCTCGCCACCGAGGCGGGGACGCGGCACCCGGGCCTGCTCCACCTGTACATCCACCTGATGGAGATGTCCCCGACGCCCGAGGCCGCCCTGCCGGCGGGTGACCGGCTGCGGGGTCTGGTGCCGGACGCGGGTCATCTCCAGCACATGCCGTCCCACCTGGAAGTGCTCTGCGGCGACTACCGCCGGGTGATCTCCGACAACACCGAGGCGATCACGGCCGACGAGAAGTTCCGTGCCCGGGCGGGCGCGATGAACTTCTACACCCTGTACCGGTGCCACAACCACCACTTCAAGATCTACGGTGCGATGTTCCTCGGCCGTTTCCAGGACGCGATCGAAACGGCGGACCGGCTGGAGGCCGCCGTACCCGGGGAACTGCTGCGCGTGGAGAGCCCGCCCATGGCGGACTGGCTGGAGGGCTTCCTCGCGATGCGGGTGCACGTGCTCATCCGCTTCGGCCGCTGGGACGACATCCTGCGCCTGCCGCTGCCCGCCGACGCCCGGCTGTACTGCGTCACGACAGCGATGCTGCGGTACGCGCGCGGGGTCGCCCTCTCGGCCACGGGCCGGACCGGCGAGGCCGACACGGAACGCGCGCTGTTCCGTGAGGCGGTCGCCCGGGTGCCGCGGACACGGATGCTGTTCAACAACACCTGTACGGACATCCTGGCCATCGCCGCGCAGATGCTGGACGGGGAGCTGGAGTACCGCAAGGGGAGGTACGAGGCGGCGTTCGCGGCGCTGCGCCGGTCGATCGAACTGGACGACGGCCTGCCGTACGACGAGCCGTGGGGCTGGATGCAGCCCACCCGGCACGCCTACGGCGCCCTGCTCCTCGAACAGGGCCTGGTCGCGGAGGCCGAGGCCGTCTACCGCGCCGACCTCGGACTCGACGACACGCTCCCCCGCCCGCTCCAGCACCCGGGCAACGTCTGGGCGTTGCACGGTCTCCACGAGTGCCTGGTGCGGCTCGGCAAGGAAGGGGAGGCACGGATCGTGGCCCAGCAGCTGAAGATCGCCGCGGCGCTGGCGGACGTACCGGTCGAGGCGTCCTGCTTCTGCCGCCTCCGGACCGTCACCGCGGGCTCCGCGCCCCCGCACGGCTGCTGCGCCGAGGACCACTGACCGTCACGTGCGGGCGGGCCGGACCGCGTCGGGACGGAGCCGCGCTCGCGGAACCGGGGCAGCACCGCCTGTGTCGTCGCCGTCACGCCGAAGGTGTCGGTCTGCTGTCGGGGCTGGTCACGCCGAGCGCGATGACGCGCAGCCGGTCGGACCCGGGAAGGAGGTCCGGACGCGGGGTGCGCATCGTGGCGATGACGTTCCGTCCCCGCGCGTGGAAGTGGCGGGCGGTCTCCCGGCCGTATCCGGAGGAGGTGCCGGTGATCAGGACTGGCTCGTGGGCCGGCGCGGCCCGGCCGCGGTGACGGCCGCGGCGGGACGTCAGGCCCGGCTCGGTTCCGGCTCGGGGAGGGGCGTTGCCGCGCGGCGCGGGAGCAGCAGTGGGGTCGCCAGCAGGAGCGCGCCGGCCATGCCGATGGCCGTGCGCGGGCCGAGCAGGCCGGCCAGGACGCCCCAGACGGCCGTCAGGAGCGCGGTCGAGGCCTTGGTCGTCACCGTCCAGGCGGTCAGCGTGCGGGCGACCCGGTCGGTCGCGGTGCGCTCCAGGCGGTAGGTGGCGTAGACGGGGTTGAAGACCCCGCAGCAGAAGATGAGGCCGAGCTCGACGCCCATCACCAGCAGCAGCCCTCCGGTGCCCGGCCCGGTGAAGGCCAGGGCGACGGACCAGAGGGCACGCAGCGTACCGGCCACGACCAGGACGCGGTGCTGCCCGAACCGGGTGGCGAGCGGTCGGGCCAGCCGTGAGCCGAGCAGCCCGCCGATCGAGGGCGCGGCGAAGGCGAGGCCGTACTGCCACGGCGTGAACCCGAGCCGGCCGAGCATCAGGACGGCCAGCAGCGGCTCGGCGGCCATCACCAGGCCGTTGAACAAGGCGGTGTTGAAGAACAGCGGACGCAGCGTCGCGTCGGCGAGGATGTACCGCCAGCCGTCGAGCAGGTCCCCGGCCCGCATGCGCGCGGCCTGCCGGCGCTCGGGCGGCGGCTCCTGCCCGCCCGTCGCGCGGATGCCGAAGGCCGAGAGCAGGTAACTGACCGCGTCGGCCACGACCGTCGCCACCGGACCGAGGAGCCCGGTGGCCGCACCGCCCAGCGGCGGTCCGATGATCGTGGTCGTCCAGGTCGTGGACTCGAACCGGGCGCCTGCGACGAGCAGGTCCTCGGCCGGCAGCAGTGTCTTCAGGTACGCGCCGGAGGCGGCGCGGAACGTGATGTCGGCCGCCGCGACGACGACCGAGACCAGCAGGAGCTGAAGGAAGGTGAGCGCGCCGAGCGCGTACGCGGCGGGGATCGTCAGCAGCGCCGCGCACCGCACCAGGTCCATCGTGATCAGCACGGGCCGCTTGCGGCGGAACTCCACCCACGGGCCGAGCGGCACCGCCACGGCCGCGCCCACCGCCGCGCCCACGGCGCAGAGCACGGCGACCTCGGCCGGCCCGGCGTGCAGGACCCGGACGGCGATCAGCGGGAACGCGCCGAACGCGAGCCACGTGCCGAGCGCGCTGGCCCCGTACGCTCCCCACAGCCACCCGAACCGCCGCCCCAGCCGGTGCCCGTTCCTCATGTCCGACGCCCCTCGCCCCTCACCCGCACAACCGATCCGCGACCGGAAGCATCAAAGCGAGCGCCGCGAGCAGGGATCAAACAACCACAGAGCCGTCGGCTACAACCAGTGGTTGTGGCTCTAGGGTGTCGGCATGGACCTCGACACCGTCCGGACCTTCGTCGCCGCCGCCGACGCGGGGCAGTTCCAGGAGGCCGCCGCCGAGCTGGCGGTCACCCAGCAGGCCGTCTCCAAGCGCGTCGCCGCGCTGGAGCGCGACCTCGGCGTGCGGCTGTTCACCCGCACCGCGCGCGGCGTCGAGCTCACCATCGACGGGCAGGCGTTCCTGCCGCACGCGCGCGAGCTGCTGCGCGTCGCCGAGCGCGCGACCGCGTCCGTGCGCACCGGCCGCCGTCCGCTGCGCGTCGACGTGATCGCCTCGCGCGTCGCGCCATCGGGCCTGATGCGCGGTTTCCACCACGCGCATCCCGAGATCGACCTCGACGTGGTGATGCTGTTCGACGTCGACACGGCCGTCGCCGCCATCCGGTCCGGCGCCGTCGACGCGTCCTTCCGCGCCGTCGCCATGCCCGGCCGGCCCCTGCCCGAGGACATCGAGTCCGTCCGCGTGCTCGACGAGCCGCACCAGCTCCTCACCGGCCCGGCCCACGCGCTGGCGGGCGCCCGGTCGGTGACGCCGGCTCAGCTCGCCGGTCACCGGATCTGGATGCCCGGCATCGTCCCCGGTACCGAGTGGGCCGCCTACTACGACGATCTCGTCGCCGAGTTCGGCCTCACCATCGAGGCGACCGGCCCCAACTTCGGCTCCGACGCGCTCCTCGACACCGTCGCCGACACCCCGGCCCTGGCCACCTTCACGACCGAGCGGACCCGCCTCGTCTGGCCCGCCGGCCACGGCCTGCGCCGCATCCCGGTGACCGACCCGACGCCCGTCTACCCGCACTCGCTCCTGTGGCACCGCGACAACCCCCACCCGGCGCTGGCCACCCTCCGCGCCCACCTCACCGCCACACCGGCCGGCCACGACACCGCCGGGACCTGGACGCCGGGCTGGGTGCTTCCCCGCTGACACACCCGCTACGGCGAGCAGGCCACCGTTCCGGCCGCACCGGGCCGGCGGCTCCACGACACGCTGCTCCGGCTCGGCGCGGATGGCGCCGACGGCCGCGGCCCCGGCCGGCATCCACCGCCATCCGCCCGTCTCGGTCCGACCCCCGGCAGGTGATCACCCTGCGGCCGAGGCCGGCTCGCGCACCATGAAGACGTCCACGGGGTCCTCGGTTTCGAGGGTGAATCCGTGCCGCTCGTACAACCGCCGGGCCGGGCTGCCCCGCAGTACGTTCAGCCGGACCAGGATGCCGTCGCGGTCGCACCGCTCCAGCAGCCCGCGCAGTACGGCCGTGCCGATGCCGTGGCCCTGGAGGTGCGGGCCCAGGTAGAAGTGCTCCAGCCAGTGGGCGCCGGCGGCCGGCCGCAGCGCCACGCAGCCGGCGAAGGCGCCGCTCACCTCGATCACCCAGGTGTGCGCCGGAGCGAACCCGTCCCGCAGTCGCTGCCGCACCCGTGCCTCGTCGTACCGTCCGAGCCGCTCCAGATCCGCCCGCAGCACCACGGCCCGCAACTCGGCCACCGCCTCGACGTCCGCCTCCGACGCCGGCCGCGTCCTCCACTCCCCCATGATCGCCAGACTACCGCCGCCGGGTTCCCCTTCACGGCGCCGGGAACGGGAACGGCCCGGCACCGCGTGCGCGGTGCCGGGCCGTGGGGTGCGGCGCGGCGGGGCGTCAGCCCTGGCGGGCCTTGTAGCGGGGGTCCTTCTTGTTGATCACGAAGGTCACGCCCCGCCGGCGCACCACCTGGGCGCCCGGCTTGGCCTTCAACGAGCGCAGGGACTTGCGTACCTTCATCGCGGTCTCCTCCCGGGGGGTCGAACGGGTTCCGCCGTCAGGGGCGGTCGGCGGCGGTACGGCCGTAGCGCCGCTGGAAGCGCTCCACCCGGCCCGCGGTGTCCACCACGCGCGAGGTGCCGGTGTAGAACGGGTGGCTCGCCGACGAGATCTCGACGTCGACGACCGGATACGTGGTGCCGTCCTCCCACTCGACCGTCCGCCGGGTGTCGATGGTGGAGCGGGTGAGCAGCTGGAAGCCTGCCGCGCGGTCGCGGAAGACGACGGGGCGGGAGACGGGGTGGATGCCGTTCCTCATGGGGTGTTCCTCCTCGGGGGAGCCTTTGCCGGCGGGCGGCGGAGGTGGGAAGCGGGGTGCGCGCGGGTCAGCGCTCCTCGCGGAAGAGAACGTGCGCGCCGGCCACCGGGTCGTACTTGCGCAGGACCAGCCGGTCGGGGTCGTTCAGACGGTTCTTGCGGGTCACGTAGGTGACTCCGGTGCCGGCCGTCGACTTCAGCTTGACGACGGGGCGTGTGGTGCTGCGTGCCATGAGGGACTCCTTCCGCCGACTGCCCGAGTCCGTTGACTCGAACATGTCAGACAGTTCTCTCAACACCAGCACCCGGTGATGCATTCCCGGCCCTCACCGCCCTCCGCGGGCCCCGATCGCCGCCCGCTCCCGGGCCGCCCGCACCGCCGCCGACAGGCTGACGATGTCGTACGCCCCGTGGTGCCGGCGCCCGTTCACGAAGAACGTCGGCGTGCCCGCCACCTGGCTGAGGTCCGCCGACTCCACGTCCTCGGCGATCCGCGCCGCGCCCCGGTGGGACCGCAGATCCCGGTCGAAGCGCTCGGCGTCCAGCCCGAGGGAGTCGGCGTACGTGCGCAGATGGCCGAGGCGCAGCTCGCCCTGGTGGCTGAGCAGCAGATCGTGCATGTCCCAGTAGCGGCCCTGCGCGGACGCGGCCTCCGCCGCCTCGGCCGCCAGCTGGGCGTGCACGTGCACGTCCGTCAGGGGGAGGTGCCGCCATACGTACCGCACGTCACCGAAGTCGCCGAGCAGCTCACGGACGACCGGTTCGGCCTGTCCGCAGTACGGGCATTCGTAGTCGCCGTACTCCACGACGGTCACCGGCGCGTGCCGGGGCCCCCGGACGTGGTCGCGGTCGGGATCGACCGGCACCGCCAGGTCGACGAGCGTCTCGGCGTCGCCGAGCAGCGCCCGCTGCCGCAGCCGGCGCGGCAGCACCGCGAGGACCGCGGTGACGAGCCGGCTGGTCAGGAAGGAACCGACCAGCGCGCTCAGGATGCCGATCTTGGCGTCCGCCAGCTGTGTCCCCTGGAAGGCGAGGGTCGCGATGAGCAGGGAGACGGTGAAACCCGTCCCGGCCAGGGCGCCGCCCGCCGCGACGGCTCCCCAGCCGACCTGCGGCCGGACCCGCCCTCGGCTGAGCCCGTACGCCAGCGCGGACGCCCCGAGGATGCCCACCGGCTTGCCGACGACGAACGCGAGCAGGATGCCGAGCGTGACCGGCGAGGTGAACGCCCGCTCGAGCTGGTCGGCGTCGAGCGGGATACCGGTGTTGGCCAGGGCGAACAGCGGGACGACGAGATAGCTGGTCCACGGGTGGTACAGGCCCTGCAGCCGGTCGTTGGGCGAGATCGCCGACGCGAGGCCGGCCTGCACCGAGCGTGCCAGCTCGGGCGTCGGCTGCTCGCGGAACATCCGGAACAGACCCGTGGCGTGTTCCAGGTCGGCGCGTGCCGCCGGATAGGCGTAGGTGAGCAGGCCCATGGCGAGGCCGATGACCACGGGGTCGACGCCCGACTCCAGCAGCGCGACCCACGCGACGAGCGCCAGCAGCGCGTAGACCAGGCCCCGGCGTACCCCGAGTGCGCGGGCGAGCAGCATGACGCCGAAGACGGCGACCGCCACCAGCAGCGCCGGCACGTCGACGTGCTCGCTGTAGGCGACGGCGATGACGCCCAGGGCGACGAAGTCGTCGACCACGGTGATCGTCAGGATGAAGATGCGCAGCCCGCCCGGCAACCGGTGCCCGACGACGGCGAGCATGCCGAGGGCGAAGGCGGTGTCGGTGGACATCGCCGCACCCCAGCCGTGCGCGGACGAGTGCCCCGCGTTGACCGCGAGGAAGAGGGCGACCGGTACGACCATGCCGCTGATCCCGGCGGCGAGCGGCAGGGCCAGACGGCGGCGGTCGCGCAGCTCACCCATGTCGAACTCGCGGCGCGCCTCAAGCCCGACGACGAAGAAGAACAGCGTCATCAGTCCGCTGTTGATCCACTCCCGCAGCGGCAGCGACAGACCGTGGCCGCCGAGCCCGACGGACAGGTGCGTCTCCCAGAACGACGCGTAGCCGGCGGGCGCCGTGTTGGCCCACACCAACGCGGCGAGCGCCGCCGTCACCAGGACGGCGGCGCTACCGGTCTCGGTCCGCAGGAAGTCGCGCAGCGGCGAGCGGGAGCCGGCACAGGCGGTCTGGCCCGACAGGTCATCGGGTGCGAACGCCATGTTCATCCGTGCTCATCTCCACCTCGCGCCGAGTGCCGTGTCGGGGCCGACACTGCCGGGGCAACAGCGGCAGGTGGGGCGTTCATTCCATGGGTGAAGACCTGGGTGGAGACATGGGATGCCGTCGTATGCCGGTCATCAGGACAGGTAGCCCTCCACCTGCGACGCAGGGCGTACCTGTGCCTCCCCGGGGTCCTGACCCGCGGCGGCGCGGGCCCGGCGCTGCCGGAGCAGGTCCCAGCACTGGTCGAGTTCGGTCTCCAGCCGCGCCAGGCGTGCCTGCTCGGTCGGCTGGTCGATGCTGTGGTCCGCCAGACGGTCCCGCAGGTCCTTCTCCTGGCTGATCATGTCCGTGATGCGTCCGAGGATCTCCTTCTCGGCCTCGCCACCGGGTCCCGTCGTCATGCGCTTCTCCCCACGCCGTGAGTCGACATCACTCGATCCATGCATTGAACAGCAGGTTCAGGACATCCGCCACGGTAGGACGAGGCACGGCGTCAGGACGTGAGCACGACCCGGCGACCGCTGTCGCTCGTGCTCACGCATTCCCGGTACGGATTCGGGTCGCCCTGACGCTCCTGACACGTCCAGGCGGTCGCGCCGACGCGGATCGTGGCGGGTGCGCCCGACCTGCTGGACGCGGACTTGGTGTAGGCGCTCGCGACCTCCAGGGCCGCGGTGCAGGACTCGGCCGGGTCGGCGAAGACCGCCAGCCCGGTGGCCTTGTCCGCGCCGCAGTACGTGACCGACGCCCGGGCGGCGGCGTCCGCACCGGCGAACGAAGGGGCAGGGGCCCAGAGGCACAGCGCGGCGGCACCCAGTACGGCGGCCGTCCCTGTCGTGATCGAGCGCATCACAGGTGTCTCCCTTGCGGTGACGAACGAGGCCGGGGCATGCCGGATGCGTAGGACATGTGAGGCATACCGGGTATCCAGCCTCCTCTCCGTACGATCATCCACAAGGGCGGGGCGATCGGCACGCCGTCGCCCGGCGGAAGGTACCCGGCCATCGGCAGGTGCCGGACGGGAAACCAGGGGCGCCCGGGCGGCGTAGCCGGTGAGAACCAGGCGCGAGGCGTCGTCGATCCGACCGCGACAGGTACGCCCGCGCGGGTGGCCGAGCAGGGCGGACCCGGCCCCGGCGGCTCACCATTCGGCGGTGCCGCGCAGCCGGGCGGGCCGATCTTCATCGAGGGCGGCTACCGCCCGGTCGAACTCCTCGAAGCCGCCGCCGACGCCTCCTCGCCGTCGCGGCCTGGACGCGAGGGGGCCCTCACGTCACCTTCGCCGGAAAAGGTGGTGCGTCACACCACTCGGGCTGGGCACGACCTCCAGGTGGAACCGGTCGAGCAGCTCGTCGGGGGACTCCCACAGACGGAGTCCGGACCCGAGCCGGACCGGCGACACCGCCACACGCAGAGTGTCGACGAGGTCGGCGTCGAGGAACTGCCGGATGGTGGCACCTCCTCGTACCTCTCGTGCAGCCGCTCCACCAGGGCCTCGGCGCGCGGGGGGCCGGCCGCCCACCGTGCCGTCACACCGTCGACGCGCAGCGCCAGCGCGGCGTCCTCCAGCTGCCGCAGGGCCTCCGCCGACGGCACGGTCACCAGGTACTCCAGCACCCGCCCGGCCGGCGGGTCCAGCCCGGTCCCCGGCCACGGGCTGCCCGGTGTCCCATCCATGTGTTCCGACACTTCCCCTGCTCGCGGCGGCCCCGAAGGCATGGCGCAACACCGTCATCGCCCTCCAGTGAACCGGTGTACGGGACGACCTGGTACCGCGATCATGGAGCGGCCCGTGTCACGTCAACCGCTGGGGAACCGTTCGCCATGCCCGTGCCCAGCGTGCGCATCGGGCACGGCGCGATCATCGGCACCGGGGCCGTGGTCACCGGCGACGTGCCCGACTACGGCGTCGTCGGCGGTAACCCGGCCCGCCTGGTCCGCACCCGCCACGACGCCCGGGACATCGCCCGGCTGCTGGCGGTGGCCTGGTGGGACTGGCCCCTGGAGCACATCACCGAGCATGTGCGGACCATCATGTCGGGCAGCATCGCCGACCTGGAGGCCGCCGCCCCGGGCGGTCACCGAGGCCGGTGGCCGGGGCCGCTCCTCCAGCGGTAGGTGGCGAAGGAGTCCGCGGGGACCGTCACCACGAACGTCTGGTCGGCGACGGTGATCCGGACCTTGCCGTCGGTGTGGGTGCTGTTGCCGAGGACGGCGACGAAGCCGCCGTTCTTCGTGCGGTAGACGACATTGCCGATGCCGTGCTCGGCGGCGCTGGATTCGAGGCGGACGTCGCCGGGCGAGAGGTACTTGGCGAACTGCCCGATCGGGTACAGCTCGTCGCGGACGGTGAAGTCGCGCGTGGCCGTGTTCACCGTCACCAGCCGGTCCCGCCACTTGGTGGTGGCCGCGACCTGGTCCCAGTCGACGTCGTTGTCCCGGGCCGGTGTCCAGTGCAGGGTCCCGCCGTCCTGGTCGGTGGTCTGCGCCCACAGGATGTAGGAACCGGCGTCGAGGCGGAAGTCGTCGAGGATGGTCGAGGGCGACAGATCGCTCGTCTCCGTGAGCTGGACCGGCTTGCCCGTCTGTTCGTAGGCGTCGCGCATGACGCGCGGGTCCCCCCAGTAGGGGTGGAAGGCGATGGCGTCGGCCGCCTCGCGGACCTGCTCGCCGGTCACCGAGCCGTCGGGGGCGTCGTCGAAGATGCGGTGGTAGTTCTTGGTCGCCTCGCTGTGGGGGTCGCGCCAGTCCCAGAAGTTGAAGTCATGCACGTACAGCCGGGTGTTCAGCCGGGCGGCCCGGAACTCACGCTTGATCGCCAGGGCGAGCTTCTGCTGCTGGGCGACACTGATGTCCATGGCCGGGTAGACGACGTCCATGCCCGGCTCGTTCAGCAGGGTCAGGGCGTCGACCCGGATGCCGTGCCGGGCGTACGCCTGGACGAACTTGACGTAGTACCGGGCGAAGACGCCGATGCAGTCGTCCCGCAACTTGCCGGCCTGGTAGTAGTCCGTGCTGCTCCCGGGCTTGAGCGCGACCTGCCCGGTGAACCGGTTGTTCGTCTTCATCCACGCCGGTGCGCTCCACGCCGACGCGAAGAAGGTGGCATGGGGGTTGTACCGCTGGATGAGCTTGACCGTGTCGATGATGTGCAGGTCGATGTCCCGCCGGATGGAGAAGTACGTCAGCCCGAAGTCCTCGGTGACACCGGCGGGCAGGTCGTCCTCCGACCAGAACGGCAGGTGCTCGATGAGGTCGGGGCTGCCGATCGTCAGCCGGAACCGGTCCAGGCCCGCGCCGTGCACGGGGTCGACGAGCAGCCGGACGGCCTCCTCCCGCTTGGCGGGGGTGAGCTTCCACAGGTTGGACACGCTCGTCTCGTCCAGGGAGAAGCCCACGCCCGCGTACTGCTGCCGGACGGCGTCCGGGTCCGCGACGACGGTGGCGGTCACCGGGCCGCCGGGATCGGTGCCCGTCCTGACCTCCGGCAGCGGCAGCCATGCCCGCGCGGCGCCGGTGGAGTAGGTGCCGGTCACGATCCGGCCGGGTCCGGGCGGCCCGCCCGCGGCCCGGTCGGCGTGTGCGGCGGGGCCCGCGCCGACCAGCGCGGACAGGGTCATGGTCGCGACGGCCGCTAGTGCGGTGAGATGACGTCTCACGCCTGCTCCCTGGGCTCCGGGGGGTGTCGGGGTCGGCGCCGTACGGTGCCGGCGGCGCGCTACCGCTCCGGATCCAAGCAATTCCGCGATGTTAAGTCAAGGCTTGAAGTAAGCCTTGCTCATGCCTGCTCCACGGCTCTGCGGGTGTCGCCGTCGGCCTTCTCCAGGCGCCGGGCGGCCTCCTCGGCGGTGCAGTGCGCGAGGAGCATGACGATGGCGGTCTTGGCGTGGCCCCCCGCCGCCCGCAGGGCCTCGGCGGCGGCGTCGGGGTCCGCGTCGGTCGCCTGGACGACCATGCGGCGGGCGCGGTCGAGCAGCTTCTCGTTGCTGGCCCGGACGTCGACCATCAGGTTCCCGTAGACCTTGCCCAGACGGACCATGGAAGCGGTCGAGAGCATGTTGCACACCATCTTCTCGGCGGTGCCGCCCTTCAGCCGGGTCGACCCGGTGAGCACCTCCGGCCCGGTGGGGACCTCGATGGCGATGTCGGCACAGCGGCTGATCACCGCGTCGCGGTTGCAGGCGACCGACACCGTCGTCGCGCCCTTGGCGGCGGCGTGCCGCAGGCCGCCGACGACGTACGGGGTACGGCCGCTGGCGGCGAGCCCGACGACCGTGTCCCGGTCGTTCACGCCGATCCCGTCCAGGTCGGCGGCGGCCCGCTCGGGTTCGTCCTCGGCGCCCTCCACCGCGACGACGAACGCGCCGGGGCCGCCGGAGAGCAGGCCCACCACCTGGTCCGGGGCGGTGCCGAAGGTCGGGGGGCACTCGACGGCGTCGAGCAGGCCGATACGGCCGCTGGTGCCGGCGCCGAGGTAGATCAGCCGTCCGCCCCGGCGCAGGGACGCGGTGATCGCCTCGACGGCGGTGCCGATCTCCGGGAGGGCGCCGCGTACCGCGAGGGCGACCGTCTGGTCCTCGTCGTTCATGACCGACAGCAGTTCGCCGACCGGCATGCGGTCCAGGTCGGCGGTCCGCTCGTTGCGGGTCTCGGTGCCGAGAGTGCTGAGGTCCACGGCGCTTTTCCTTTCCTGGGCGGTACTCGAAGCTCACGGGTGGAGCCGGAGGGCTCCGAGGTGGTGCCGAAGGACTCGGGACGGTGCCGACGGCAGGGTGGCGGGCGTGCCGTCAGTCGCCGGTGTGCGCGCGGCGTCCCGGCTGCGGGGACGTGCGGCGCCGGACGGCCTCGTAGGTCTCGTGCAGCGCCGCGGTCGCGGCGTCGAAGCCGCGCTGGGCGACGCCGACGAACAGGCAGTCGACGACGGCGAGTTGGGCGATGCGGCTGACGGTCGCGCCGGACCGGAAGGGCGTCTCCCGGGCGCAGGTCGTCAGCACGAGGTCCGCGCTGCGCGCCAGCGCGGAGCGGGGGACGTTGGTGAGGGCGATGGTGGTGGCGCCGCGTGCGGCGGCGGCCTGGAGCGGCTCGACGGTGTCCTCGGTCTCCCCGGAGTGGGATATGGCGAGGGCCACGTCGCCGGGTCCGAGCAGGGCCGTCGCGGTGAGGGCGGCGTGCCGGTCGGTCCAGATGAACGCCATGTGGCCGATGCGGTGCAGCTTCTGGTGCAGGTCCTGGCCGACGAAGGCGCTGGCGCCGACACCGAAGATGTCGATCCGCCGCGCCCCCGCCACGGCGTCCACCGCACGGCCCAGCACGTCGATGTCCAGCCCGGCCCCGGAGTCCTCCAGGGCCCGCACCTCGTTGTAGATGATCTTCTCGACGATCTCGCTCAGCGTGTCGGTGGCGCTGATGTCGGTGCTCGGCATCGGGCGCTCGCCGTCGAGGGCGTGTTCGCGGGCCGCGGCGGCGGCGAGGGCGAGGCGCAGCTGGGGGTAGTTGGTGATGCCTATCGTCCGGCAGAAGCGCATGACCGTGGCCACCGAGGTGTCCGCCCGCCGGCCGAGCGCGCTGATGGACAGCTCCGACGCCTGCGCCGGATCGGCCAGGACGACGTCGGCCACCCGCCGTTCCGACGGTGCCATGGCGGGCAGTTCCGCTCGGATGCGCGCCAGGGTACCGGCGGGGGACTCGTCCGCCGGCCGGGCCGGGGTGCGGGGTGGTTTCTGGCCGGCCATGGACCGCTGCCTCCTGGGGGGACGCCCTTCTGGGTGGCGCCACAGTAACCAGGCCCCGCGAGGCACGTCAAAAATTTACGGGACTCACTCGATGAGGTTACTTATTGACATCCGGAGGTTCGCCTTCTGATACTCGCTGCACCGCGATCCGCGCCGGCCACCGGCCTCCTGGCCACTCTGTGACCGTTCGACGTGACGGATCCCCTGGACACACGAAGGCGTGCCGCATGACAGCAGCAGTCGCGGTGGACCTGGGCAAGACCGGCTGCCGTGCCGTGCTGTGGCACGGCACCGGCCCTGCCCGAGACGTTCACGAGGTGCCCGGCGCCCCCGGGCTCGCCACCGACGACGGAGTGACGACGGCCCGTGCGGCCGTGCTCGCCGCCGTCCGGCCCCTCCTGGCGCGGGAGCCGTCCGTCCGTCCGGCCGCCGTCTGTGTGGGCGCGGCGGGTGCCGCCGCCGCACCGGACGCGGCCCGCGCCCTGGCCGGGCTGCTCCTGGACGACCTGTCCGCCGAGGAGGTGGCCGTCACCAGCGACGCGGTCACCGCCCACGCCGGCGCCCTGGGCGGCCGGACCGGCGTCGTGCTCGCGATCGGCACCGGCTCGGTGGCCATCGGCATCGGGGACGACGGCACGTACGCCCGCGTCGACGGATGGGGTCCCTGGCTCGGCGACGAGGGCAGCGGCGCCTGGATCGGCGCGGCCGGGCTGCGGGCCGCGCTGCGCGCCCACGACGGACGCGGCCCGGACACCGCCCTGCTGGCCGCCGCCGCCGAGCGCTTCGGCGACCCCGACCGGCTGCCCCTGGCCCTGGGGCGCGACGGCAATCCCGCCCGCACCGCCGCCTCCTTCGCACCGGACGTCGCGCGCACGGCCACGGCGGGTGACCCCACGGCCTGCGCGATCGTCCGGGACGCCGGCACCGCGCTCGGCGAGGCCGTGCGCGCCGCGGCCCGCCGGATCGGCGGCGACGGCCTCGACGTCGCCGTCACCGGCGGGCTCACCGGCCTCGGCGAACCGCTGCTCGGGCCGCTGCGCTCGACGCTCGCCGGCTTCCCGCGCCCCCTGCGGCTGCACCCCCCGCTCGGGGACCCGCTGGACGGCGCGCGCCTGCTGGCCCTGGACGCCCGCAGGCCGCACGAACCCCACGTCGTCCGCGTCCGGCGGACGGCCACCTTCCCCCCTGTCCCCACCCCGCCGGTCTCCCCGCCGGCCGTTGCTTAGGAGAGAGCGTGCGCCAACTCGACCTCGTGGTGATCGTCGTCTATCTGGTGGCGATCGCCGTGATCGGACTGCGCCTGGCCGGCCGGCAGAAGACGTCGAAGGACTACTTCGTCGGCGAGGGCAGCATGCCGTGGTGGACGGTCTCGTTCTCCGTGGTCGCCACCGAGACCAGCGTGCTCACCGTCATCAGCGTGCCCGGCGGCGCCTACAGCGGACAGGGCTTCGGCAACGTCGAACTGGCCCTGGGCTACGTCATCGGCCGCGTCGTCGTGGCCACCGTCCTCATCCCCCTGTACAAGCGGGGCGGCTTCGTCAGCGCCTACCAGTACCTGGGGACCAGATTCGGGCTGAAACTCCAGGGACTGGCCTCCGTCACCTTCGTCTTCACCCGGCTCCTCGCCGAGGGCGTCCGGCTGTTCGCCTCCGCGATCCCCATCAAGCTGCTGCTCGACGAGTTCGGCGTGCACGCGGGCTACCGCGTCATCATCATCGTGCTCACCGTGATCACCGTCGTCTACACCTACCTCGGCGGCATCAAGGCGGTCATCTGGACCGACGCCATCCAGATGGGCCTCTACCTGGGCGGCGCGGTCCTCGCCATCGCCGTCCTGTCCGGGCACGTCGGCGGCGCCGGCTTCTCCCGCGCCCTGCACGCGGGCGAGTTCAAGCTGTTCGACACCGACTTCGGCCTCGCGCACATCCTGACCAGCCCGTTCGCCCTGCCCACCGCCATCGTCGGCGGCGCGATCTTCGCCATGGCCAGCCACGGCTCCGACCAGCTCATCGTCCAGCGCATCCTGGCCACCCGCTCCCTGCGCGACGGCCAGAAGGCCATGATCGCCTCCGGTGTCTTCGTCACCTTCCAGTTCGCGGCGTTCTCCCTGGTGGGCGCGCTGCTGTGGTCGTACAACGAGGGCAAGAGCTTCAAGGAGCTGGGCCTGAGCAGCTCCGACAACCTCTACCCGAACTTCATCCTGCACGGGCTGCCCGTGGTGATCTCCGGCCTGCTCGTGGCCGGCATCCTCGGCGCCGCCATGGGCTCGCTGTCCTCCGCGCTGAACTCCATGTCGAACTCGACCGTCGCCGACATCATCCACAGCTTCTTCCGTACGACGCCCTCCGAGGCGTCCCTGCTGAAGCTCGCCCGGGTGATGACGCTGGTGTGGGCGGCGCTGATGGCGGTCTTCGCCTGTGCGTTCAGCACCAGCACGGGCAACGTCTACCTCACCGGCCTGACCATCGCCGGCTACACCTACGGCGCCCTGCTCGGCGCGTTCCTGCTCGGCCGGATCGTCCGGCGCGCGGGCGAGGCCGACTCCGTGGTGGCGTTCCTGGTGACGGTCGCGGTGATGACGTACACCGTGCGCGAGGTGAAGATCGACGTGACCGTGGGCGGCGCCACCGTGCCGACAGCCATCGCCGCGCAGTGGCTGGTCCCGATCGGCGTGGTGGTCACCCTCGTCGTCGGCGGTCTGATGAGCTTGTTCCACCGCGCCCCCGAGCCCACGCCGGCCCGCCCGACCGACGACGAGCCGAAGCCCGGTCAGGGGCAGGTCGCGGCAGCCGTCCAGCAGGACTGAGGACCGCCCGGCGGGGGGCGGGACGGCACGACCGTCCCCCGCCGGAGCGCCGCGGCCCCCTACCGCGGCCCCCCTCCTTCCACACACGCTCCCCCGGAGGCACGCACCATGTCCCAGTCGCAGCGCACTCAGTCCGCCGAGCGGACGGGGGACGGTGAAGGAGGGGCCATGCGGGTGATCGGGCTGATGTCCGGCACGTCGTACGACGCGATCGAGGCGGCCGCCGCCGACCTCGCCCTGGACGGCGGCACCCTGCTCCTGCGGCCCCTCGGGCATCTCTCCGTGCCCTACCCGGACGACCTGCGCGGCCTGATCGCCGCCACCCTGCCGCCGGCCACCACGACCACGCAGGCCGTCTGCGCGCTGGACAGCGGCATCGGGCAGGCCTTCGCCGGCGCGGCGGCGCGTGCCCTGCGGGAGCTGTGCGCGGGGACGGCGGACCTGGTGGTCTCGCACGGCCAGACCATGCACCACTGGGTGGAGGACGGCATCGTCCGCGGCACCCTGCAGCTCGGCCAGCCGGCCTGGATCGCCGAGGAGACCGGGCTGCCCGTCGTCTCCGACCTGCGCAGCAGGGACGTCGCCGCCGGCGGCCAGGGCGCCCCGCTGGTCGGCCTGACCGACACCCTGCTGCTGCGCGCCCTTCCCGGCACCCCGGCGGCGCTGAACCTCGGCGGCATCGCCAACGTCACCGTCCTCGCGCCCGGCGCCGAGCCGCTGGCCTTCGACACCGGCCCCGCCAACGCCCTGCTCGACGCCGCGGTACGGCACTTCACCGGCGACAACGCCGCCTACGACGCGGACGGACGCCGGGCCGCCGCCGGAAAGGTCAGCCCCGAGCTGCTCCGCTTCCTGCTGGAGGACTCCTACTACCGCAGGGCCGCCCCGAAGACCACCGGCAAGGAACACTTCCACCTGCCGTACCTGCTGCGGGCGCTCGACGCCGTACCCACGCCCGCCCCCGACGACGTCCTGGCCACGCTGACCCGGCTGACCGCCGTGACCGTGGCCGACGCCTGCCGTGCCCACGGGGTCACCCAGCTCGTCGCCTCCGGCGGCGGCACCCGCAACCCGGTGCTCATGCGCATGATCGGCGAAGAGCTGCCCGGGGTGCCGGTGCGCCGCAGCGACGACGTCGGTCTGCCCTCCGACGCCAAGGAGGCCCTTGCCTTCGCCGTCCTGGGCTTCCTCACGGTCCACGGCCTGCCCGGCACCCACCCCTCCGCCACCGGCGCCGCCAGGGCCACGCTGCTCGGCAGCATCACCCCCGGCCTGGCGCCGCTGCGCCTGCCCGCACCCGTCGCACAGCCGCCGCGCCTGCTGCGGATCGTCTGACCACCCGAGGACCCATGAGCCCCTCCGACGCCTCCTCCGCGACCGCGCACCCGGTGGACCGGCCCGACCGCCTGGCCGAGCTGCTGTCCGCGTGCGTCGACGACCCGGCCAGGGTCACGACCGACGTCCCCCGCAGGATCGCCGCCGCCCACGACGCCTCGCCGTACCTGTTCACCCCGCGCGCGGTGGTGCGTGCCGTGTCGGCGGCCGAGGTGGGTGCCCTGATGGCCGGCGCCCGCGCGGCCGGACTGCCGCTCACCCTGCGCTCGGGGGGCACCAGCCTCGCGGGGCAGGCGGGCGGCGACGGCATCCTCGTGGACGTCCGCAGCGCGTGGCGCGACGCCGAGGTCCTCGACGACGGCCTGCGCGTCCGGGTGCAGCCGGGGCTGACCGTACGGCAGGTGAACGCACGGCTCGCCCGGTACGGGCGCCGGCTCGGCCCCGACCCGGCCAGCGAGTCCGCCTGCACCATCGGCGGCCTCGTCGCCAACAACTCCAGCGGCATGAACTGCGGCACCCGGGACAACGCCTACCGGACCATGGAGTCCCTGCAGTTCGTACTGCCCTCCGGCACCGTGGTCGACACCGCGCTCCCCGACGCGGACCAGGCGCTGCGCGCCCGCGAGCCCGAACTGCACGCGGGCCTGCTGCGGCTGCGTGACCGCGTGCGCGGCTCGGCCCGGTCCCGCGCCACCGTCGAGCGGCTGTTCTCGATGAAGAACACCATGGGCTACGGGCTCAACTCGTTCCTGGACCACGACGAACCGGCCGACATCCTCGCCCATCTGATGATCGGCAGCGAGGGCACCCTCGGCTTCGTCGGGGAGGCCGTCTTCCGCACCGTCCCCCTGCTGCCGCACACCGCCACCGGCCTGCTGGTGCTGCCCGGGCTCGCCGAGGCCACCGGCGCCCTGCCCGCGCTGCTCGCCGCCGGGGCCCGCACCGCCGAACTCCTCGACGCCGCGTCGCTCCGGGTGGCGCAGCAGTCCCCCGACCCCGTCGCCGAGGTGCGCGGCCTGCGCGTGGAGCGGCACGCCGCCCTGCTGGTGGAATTCGCCGAGGAGGACCCCGAACCGCTGGCGGCGCGGGTGGCGGACGCGCGGCGGGCCCTGGACCGGCTGCCCGCCGTCACCGGGACCGCGCTCGTGGGCGACCCGCGCCTGCGGGCGCGGCTCTGGCACCTGCGGAAGGGCCTGTACACCGCCGTCGCGGGCGCGCGCCGTCCCGGCACCACCGCGCTGCTGGAGGACATCGCGGTGCCGATGGACCGGCTGACCCGTACCTGCGAGGGCCTGACCGGGCTCTTCGACCGGTACGGCTACCAGGACGCGGTGATCTTCGGTCACGCCCGCGACGGCAACCTCCACTTCATGCTGACCCAGGACTTCGACTCCGCCTCCGAGGTCGAGCGCTACGCCCGCTTCACCGACGCCATGGCCGACCTCGTGCTGGACGCCGGGGGCACACTGAAGGCCGAGCACGGCACCGGGCGGGCCATGGCGCCGTTCGTGCGCCGTCAGTACGGCGACGAGCTGTACGACGTCATGCGCGAACTGAAGCGGCTGTGCGACCCGCACGGGGTGCTCAACCCGGGTGTGCTCCTGGACGACGACGCGAACGCGCACCTGCGCAACCTCAAGAGCATCCCGGAGGTCGACCCCGCCGTCGACGCGTGCGTCGAGTGCGGCTACTGCGAGCCGGTGTGCCCCACGGCGGAAGCCACCACGACGCCGCGTCAGCGCATCGCCCTGCGGCGCGAGATCGCGCTGGCCACGGCGGCGGGGGACGAGGAGCGGCGGCGCGCGCTGTCGGAGGACTACGCCTACGCGGCCGTCGACAGCTGCGCGGCCGACAGCCTCTGCGTCACCGCCTGCCCGGTCACCATCGACACCGGGGCGGTCATGAAACGCCTGCGCGCCGACCGGCACGGTGCGGTCGCGCAGCGCGCGGGAAACACGGTGGCCCGGCACTGGGGAACCACGGTCAAGGCCGTCCGCGTCGCGCTGGACACGGCCCACGCCGTACCCTCCCCCGTCCTGCGCACCGCCACCGGTGCGCTCCGCCGGCTCGGGGCGGGCGACCTGGTACCGGCCTGGACCGACGACATCCCCCGTGGCGGCCCCGCCCGCCCCGCACCCCGCCAACCGAGCGGAGCCCGCGCCGTGTTCTTCGCCGCGTGCATCGGCAGTCTCTTCGCTCCCGAGGAAGACGGAGGGAAGGGGCCTGGCGAAGCGACCGGCGCGACGGCGGCCTTTCTGCGGTTGTGCGCACGGGCCGGGATTCCCGTCGCCGTGCCCTCCGGGCTGGGCGGGCTGTGCTGTGGCACCCCCTGGCAGTCCAAGGGGTACACCGCCGGGTACCGCACCATGGCCGCCCGCACCCTGGAAGCGCTGTGGGAGGCGAGCGAGCACGGCCGGCTGCCGGTGGTGTGTGACGCCTCGTCCTGCACACACGGCCTGGCCCAACTGCGCGAAGCCCTCCCGGAGTCCGACCGCGCCCGCTACGCGTCGCTGCGCTTCGTCGACAGCGTCGTCTTCGCCGCCGAGCACCTGCTCCCCGCCCTGCCCGAACCCCGCCGCCTGGGCAGCCTCGCCCTGCATCCCACCTGCTCCACGGTGCACCTCGGCATCGAGGCCGCCCTGCGTACGGTGGCCGCGGCGGTGAGCGACGAGGTGACCGTGCCCGACAGCTGGGGCTGCTGCGCGTTCGCCGGGGACCGGGGTCTGCTGCACCCGGAGATCACCGCGTCCGCCGTCGCCGCCCAGGCCGCCGAGCTGAGCACGGGCACGTACGACGCGTACGCCTCCTGCAACCGCACCTGCGAGCTGGGCATGACCCGGGCCACGGGCCACCCCTACCGGCACGTGCTGGAACTTCTGGACGAGGCGACGGCCTGAGGCGACACACGGCGCGACCGGCTCCGGCCGGGCGGCACCGCGGCCGGGTGGCACCGCGGCTTACAGTCGGTCCCCCACGCCGGCCGGTTCCGGAGGATGCGGTCCGCCACCGTCCTTGACGTCCTGCTCGCAGGTGCGTCTGTCGTAGGACTGGTCGTTGGGGATCAACAGGACTCCGGCAACCTGCTCAGGGTGCTCGACGGCGAGCCAGTCGTCGCCCGTGTGGTCACCGTCCGGGCCGAACGCCTCGGCCGAGTAGACCGTCCGGCACCCCAACGCCACGCGCTCCTCATCGACCGCGCAGGCGTCCACCGCGGGGCCGGATCCCTCGTCGGCGCCGTCGAAGCGGTAGTGGAAGTGGACCTGATCACCTTCGTCGGGCACCTGCGGGTGGGGCTCAAGGCGCCAGTCGACGACCTCGGCGGTGACGCCGAGAGGCCGCCCGGACGTGTCCTCGACCCGCACCCTGACACCGGCCTCACCGCGCTCCGCGGTCGTGTCGGTGCAGCCCCAGTGGGAAGAGCAGCCGGACAGGGCGAGAATCACCAGAGCCAGCAGAGCACCGGCATGTCCGTGGAACGACGTCCTGGGCGGCGGGCCGCCGGCAGCAAGGCGCCCCTCCCGGGCGCGCGCCGTCGGCGGCGCGGTGGCGTACACGCGAGGTGTCCCCGCGCCGGCCGCCCGCCGGGAGACGCCTCGCTCCTGGGGCCGCGGGGCTCGCACGCGCGGCACCCCGCCCGCAATGCGGCGGCGCTCGTTCAGCGGGCGTTTCCTGCGGTGACCGCGCGCGTGCCTCATTCGCCGCGCGCCCCGCTGCGCAACCCGTCCATGACCAGGTCGAGGAGGCGGGCGGCGCGGGGGTGCCAGTCGTCGTGGGGGTCGAGTTGCCACAGGCCCGCTATGGCGAGGAAGAAGTCGTCCGCGGTGACTCCGGGACGGATGGTGCCGGCTTCCTCGTTGGCGCGGAGCAGGAGTTCCGCCGCGTGGGCCACCGGTGTGGGGGACGGCTTGGCGGGGCCGCCCGGCGCGCCGGTGACCTGCCGTATCGCGTCGGCCAGTCCGGCCTTGGTCATGGCGAACTCGGCGAGCCGGTCCATCCAGGCGCGCAGGGCCTCGTCGGGTGGCCGGCCGGCGAGCAGGTGTTCCGCGCTGTCCGCGACCTGCCGCATCTCGTGGCGGTAGATCTCCAGGACGAGTGATTCGCGGTTGGGGAAGTTGCGGTAGAAGGTGCCCTGCCCGACACCGGCCTTCTTGGCGATCACGCTCAGCGGGGTGTCGGCGCAGTGCGACAGCTCGGTGAGTGCCACCTCCAGGATGCGCTCGCGGTTGCGCTGTGCGTCCGAGCGCCGGGGTGAGTCCTTCTGCTGCGGCACTCGTCCTCCTCCAGGCGTAGCCGAACCTCGCCCTTGCTAAGCGGACAAGTGTCCGTTACGTTTCCTGGAGCGGACAGCTATCCGCTTACGTTCACCATAGCGGCTGAGGCGGCCCTACGGCAGCGCCAGTCGCCCCCATCGGTCCCGGCCCCCCACACCCCGCACCGCACCCAGCACCCTGCGTCTTCGCCCCCCTTCGCCTCCCTTCGCCTCGCCCCACGCGGCACACACCGCACGACGCACCCCCCGCGCCGCCCACCCCGGCCGCCGGTCCCCCCGTCTGTCCCGGAAACGCGAAAGAAGCAGCCCATGGCCTCATCGACGTCCAGTGTCATCACCTTGAAGATCAACGGCGAGAAGTACACACTGCCCGTCGACCACCGCACCACCCTGCTCGACGCCCTGCGTGAGCGCCTCGATCTCACCGGTACGAAGAAGGGCTGCGACCAGGGGCAGTGCGGGGCCTGTACGGTCCTGCTGGACGGCCGCCGGTCCGTCGCCTGCCTGCAGCTGGCCGTGGCGGCCGAGGGCCGGGAGATCACCACCATCGAGGGCGTGGCCGACGGCGACCGGCTCCATCCCGTGCAGCAGGCCTTCCTCGACCTGGACGGCTTCCAGTGCGGCTACTGCACACCGGGCCAGATCTGCTCGGCGATCGGGATGATCGAGGAACACGCGGCGGGCTGGCCGAGCGCCGTCACCGAGGACGTCCGCCCCGAAGCGGGGCCACCACCCCTGACCGCCGAGGAGATCCGCGAGCGGATGAGCGGAAACCTGTGCCGTTGCGCCGCGTACGTCTCGATCGTCGACGCGGTGGCCCGCGCGGCCGGGGCCCGCTCGGACGAGGAACGCGTGCGCCCCGCGACGGGCGCCGAGGAGGCTGTGGCATGAGGGAGTTCGACTATCAGCGGGCGCACGACGTCGCCGGGGCCGTCGCCCTGCTCGGCGCCGATCCCGACACCCGCTTCCTCGGTGGCGGCACCAATCTCGTCGACCTGATGAAGACCGGTGTCGAGCGGCCCGCCCGGCTCGTCGACATCCGCGAACTCCCGCTGGACGAGATCGAGACCACTCCGGAGGGCGGCCTGCGCGTCGGCGCCACCGTCACCAACGGCGACCTGGCCGCCCACCCCGAGGTCCGGCGCCGCTACCCGGCGCTCGCCCAGGCGGTGCTGGCCGGTGCGTCCGGGCAGCTGCGCAACATGGCCACGGTCGGCGGAAACCTGCTCCAGCGCACCCGCTGCGGCTACTTCACCGACGTCACCCAGCCCTGCAACAAGCGGGTTCCCGGCAGCGGTTGCCCCGCCATCGAGGGCGAGCACCACAACCACGCGATCCTGGGCGCTTCCGGCCACTGCGTGGCCGTACACCCCTCGGACATGGCCGTGGCCCTGACCGCCTTCGACGCCGTGGTCCGGTTCGAGACGGCGGACGGGCCCGGGCAGGTGCCGCTCGCCGACCTCTACCTGCCCGTCGGGGACACCCCGCACCGGGAGACCGCCCTGCCGCCGGGCGCGCTGATCACCGGCGTCACGCTGCCGCCCGCCCCGGTCGCCGCCCGCTCCCGCTACCGCAAGGTCCGCGAGCGCGCCTCGTACGCCTTCGCCATCGGCTCCCTCGCCGCCGCGCTCGACGTCCGTGACGGCGTCGTCCAGGACGCGCGCCTGGCCCTCGGCGCCGTGGCCTCCCGTCCGTGGCGGGCCGTCGCGGCCGAGCGGGTCCTGACCGGCGCACCGGCCACCGCCGAGACCTACGCCGCCGCGGCGGACGCCGAGCTGGCGGCGGCACGGCCGCTGCCGCACAACGGGTACAAGGTGGACCTCGTCCGCAACCTCGTGGTGGCCGTCCTGACCGAACTCGCCGAGGAGGCCGCACGATGACCGCCGTCACCACCGGAACACCCGCGCAGGCTCCTGCCGTCGGCACCGGCCACACCCGTGTCGAGGGCAGGGACAAGGTCACCGGAGCGGCCCGCTACGCGGGCGAGGTGCCCTTCGCCGGCCTCGCCGACGGCTGGCTGGTGCTGTCCACGGTCGCCCGTGGCCGCGTCCGCGCCCTCGACACCGAACCCGTCCTCGCCATGCCGGGCGTCCTGGCCGTGCTGGACCACCGCAACGCCCTGCGCCTGGAAACCGACTACACCGGCCTGCTGGGCATGCGCCCCGACCCTACCTGCGCGGTCTTCCAGCACGACCGGGTGCCGCACCGGGGCTGGCCGGTGGCGCTGGTCGTCGCGGAGACGTCCGAGCAGGCGCGGGAGGCCGCGGAGTCGCTCGTCGTGCACTACGAACAGGAGCCGCACGACGTCGAGTTCACCGGCGAGCGCCCGGACGCGTACCCGCTGGACGGCCATATGCCGGCGGTCACGGAGAAGGGCGACCTCGACGCCGCCCTCGCCTCCTCGCCCGTCGTCGTGGACGCCGAGTACACCACCCCCGAAGAGCACCACAACCCGATGGAGCCGCACGCGGCGACCGCCCACTGGGACGGCGGACGGCTTGAGGTGATCGACTCCAACCAGGGCGTCACCTGGGTCGCCGGCGACCTCGCGAACCTCTTCTCGCTCGACCCGGCCTCCGTGCGCGTGCGCTCCGAGCACGTCGGCGGCGGCTTCGGCAGCAAGGGCGTCCGCGCCCACCAGGTGGCCGCCGTGATGGCCGCGACCGTACTGCAACGGCCCGTGCGCGTTGTTCTGACACGGCGTCAGATGTTCTCGCTGGCCGGTTACCGCAGCCCCACCACCCAGCGCGTCCGGCTCGGCGCCGACCCCGACGGACGCCTGCGCGCGCTGGAGCACCGCGCCGTCAGCGCCACCTCCACGGTGTACGAGTTCGTCGAGCCGAGCGCCGGGGTGGCGCGGGTGATGTACGACGCCGACGCCCACCACACCGCCAACCGCCTCGTACGGCTCGACGTCCCGAGCCCGACGTTCATGCGCGCCCCGGGCGAGGCACCCGGGTCGTTCGCGCTGGAGGCGGCGCTCGACGAGCTCGCCGAGAAGTGCGGGATCGACCCGGTCGAGCTGCGTCTGCGCAACGACCCGGACAAGGGCCCGGTGTCGGGCCTGCCGTTCGCCGGCCGCAATCTGGCCGCCTGCTTCCGGGAGGGCGCCCGCCGGTTCGGCTGGGCGGACCGGGACCCGCGTCCCGGGGTGCGCCGGGACGGCCGCTGGCTGCTCGGCACCGGCACGGCGGCGGCCTCGTTCCCGGCGGGCGCCGCGCCGTCCACCGCCGCCGCGACCGCGCACCCGGACGGCACCTTCACCGTGCGGATCTCCGCGGCCGACATCGGCACCGGCGCCCGTACCGCGCTCACCCTGGTCGCCGCGGACGCCCTCCAGGTGCCGCCGGAGCGGATCCAGGTGCGCATCGGGGACAGCGCCTTCGGCCCCGCGATGATCGCCGGCGGCTCCATGGGCACCCGCTCCTGGTCCTGGGCCGTGCGGGCCGCGGCCGGTGAACTGCGCGAACGGCTGGCCCTCGGCACCGGCATCCCGCCGGAGGGCATCACCGTACGCGCGAACACCGCCGAAGCCGTCGCGGCCCTGCCGCCCGCCGAACGCCACTCCTTCGGCGCGCAGTTCGCCGAGGTCGCCGTGGACGTCGGCACCGGCGAGGTGCGGGTGCGGCGCATGCTCGGCATCTTCGCGGCCGGCCGGATCGTCAACCCGCTCACCGCCCGCAACCAGCTGCGGGGCGGCATGATCTGGGGCATCTCCATGGCCCTGCACGAGGAGGCCGTCCGGGACCGCGCCTCGGGCGGCCATGTCGGCGCCGACCTCGCCGGCTACCACGTGGCCACCCACGCCGACGTGCCCCGCGTCGAGGCGGACTGGATCGACGACACGGACCCGGACGACCCGGTGGGCATCAAGGGCATCGGGGAGGTCGGCATCGTCGGCGCCGCGGCGGCCATCGCCAACGCCGTCTGGCACGCGACCGGCGTACGCCACCGCGCCCTGCCCATCCGGCCCGACCGCGTCCTGTCGGCCGCGACGGGAGCGCCGGATGCTTGACCTGGCCGAGGAGCTGCGCCCCTGGGTCGAGGAGGGCCGGGAGTTCGCCGTCGCCACCGTGGTGGCGGTCGGCGGCAGCGCGCCGCGCGGTCCCGGCGCGGCCCTCGCCGTCGACAGCGCGGGCACGGTCATCGGCTCGGTCTCCGGCGGCTGCGTGGAGGGCGCGGTCTACGACCTGTGCCGCGAGGCGCTGCGGACCGGCCGGAGCGTGCGCGAGCGGTTCGGGTACAGCGACGAGGACGCCTTCGCCGTGGGACTGACCTGCGGCGGGACGATCGAGGTGCTGGTCACGCCGGTGGGCGGCGAGACTCCCGTCCGGACCGTCCTGCGGCCGGCGCTGTCGGCCGCCGCGCAGGGCGAGCCGGCGGCCCTCGCCCGGGTCGCCCGGGGCCCGGCCGAACTCCTCGGCCGGGCCCTGCTGGTCCGCTCCGACGGCACGTCCGAGGGCGGTCTCGGCGGCCACCCGGACCTGGACCGGGTGGCGGCGGCCGAGGCCCGCGCCCTGCTGGAGGCGGGCCGCACCGGCACGGTGGACCTTTCGACGGACGGTTCGCACTGCCCCGGCGGCCTGACGCTGCTGGTCGAGTCGAACGTGCCGCCCCCGCGCATGATCGTCTTCGGTGCGGTGGACTTCGCGTCGGCGCTGGCCCGGGCCGGCAAGTTCCTCGGCTACCACGTCACCGTCTGCGACGCCCGCCCCGTCTTCGCCACACCTGACCGCTTCCCGGACGCCGACGAGGTCGTCGTCGACTGGCCGCACCGCTACCTGCGGCGCACCGCGACGGACGCCCGTACGGTCCTGTGCGTGCTCACCCACGACGCGAAGTTCGACGTGCCGCTGCTGAAGGTGGCCCTGCGGATGCCGGTCGCGTTCGTCGGGGCGATGGGCTCGCGCCGCACCCACGAGGACCGCCACCGGCGTCTGCGGGCGGAAGGCGTCACCGAACGGGAGCTGTCCCGGCTCCGCTCACCGATCGGCCTCGACCTCGGCGCCCGCACACCGCAGGAGACCGCCCTGTCCATCACGGCGGAGATCGTCGCCGCGCGGCGCGGCGGGACGGGGGCGCCGCTGACCGGCGGGAAGACGCCGATCCATCACGAGAACGAGGACGGGAGCGAGAACGGGGACGGCGGAGCGGCGGCGGTCGCCTGAGAGACCTCGGGAAACCCGAGTGCCCGGTCGACGGCGGTCAGCAGCTCGTCGGACAGGTCCACGCCGGACGCGGCGGCGTCGGCGTGGACCTGTCCGGGACGGAAGGCACCTGCACGGCCACCGGATTGCTTGCGCTTGCACGGATTGCTTGCGCTTGCATCTATGCCGCGTCTGCAACTATTGTCGACGACCGTAAGGCGTGCACGCATGGATCGGCACGCCTGGAAAGTACAACGGTCGCCCTCGGACGACGCGACGAGGGGTACCCAGACGGGACGCCCTCGCACTCGGCGGGCGGCGCGCTTCCGGAAGGACGGCACTGCCATGATCCCGATCCCGAACGTGACGCTGAACAACGGCATCGAGATGCCACAGCTCGGCTTCGGTGTCTTCCAGGTCCCCGACGACGAGACCACCGCGGCGGTCGCCACCGCGCTCCAGGCCGGATACCGCAGCATCGACACGGCCGCGATCTACGGCAATGAGCGTGGCGTCGGCCGGGCCATCGCGGAATCCGGCATCGCGCGCGACGAACTGTTCGTCACCACCAAGCTGTGGAACGAGGACCAGGGCTACGACGCGACCCTCGCGGCCTTCGACGCCTCCCTCGACAAGCTCGGCCTCGACTACGTCGACCTCTACCTCATCCACTGGCCCACCCCGGCCCGCGACCTCTACCTGGACACCTGGCGGGCCTTCGAGAAGATCCTCGGCGAGGGCCGCACCCGCGCCATCGGCGTCTCCAACTTCCAGGTGCCCCACCTGGAGCGGCTGCTGCAGAACACCGGCGTCACGCCCGCGGTCAACCAGGTCGAGCTGCACCCCGGCCTCCAGCAGGAGGAGCTGCGCGCCTTCCACGAGCGGCACGGCATCGCGACGGAGGCGTGGAGCCCGCTCGCGCAGGGTGCGGTCCTCGGTGACCAGGCGGTGGCGGACATCGCGGCCAAGTACGGCGTGAGCCCCGCGCAGGTCGTACTGCGCTGGCACCTGCGGATCGGCAACATCGTGATCCCCAAGTCGGTGACGCCCGAGCGCATCCGGCAGAACCTGGACGTCTTCGGCTTCGAGCTGACCGACGAGGACCTGCGGAGCCTGGCCGCTCTGGACCGGGGCCTGCGGACCGGCCCGGACCCCGACACGTTCGACTGAGCGCCGTACCGTCCCGCCCGTGACCGTTCGAGGAGGTTTCCCATGCACATCGACCTGACCGGCCGGACCGCGTTGGTCACCGGCTCCACCCAGGGCATCGGCCAGGCCATCGCCGTCGGCCTCGCCCGCGCCGGCGCGCGGGTGGTCGTCAACGGCCGTCGCCGCGAGACCGTCGAGAAGGCCGTGCAGGAGGTCCGTACCGAGGCCGGCGCGGCGGACGTCGTGGGCGCGGCCGGTGATCTGGCGACCGCGGACGGCGCCCGGGCCGTGCTCGACGCCGTGCCCCGGGTCGACATCCTCGTCAACAATCTCGGGATCTTCGGCGCCACCCCGCCGCTGGAGATCGAGGACGCCGAGTGGGTCCGCTATTTCGAGGTCAACGTGCTGTCCGCGGTCCGGTTGATCCGCGCCTGCCTGCCCGGGATGCGGGACCGGGGCTGGGGCCGCATCGTGAACGTCGCCAGCGACTCCGCCGTGGTGATCCCGGCGGAGATGATCCACTACGGCATGACGAAGACGTCCCTGCTGGCGGTCAGCCGCGGTTTCGCCAAGGAGGCCGCCGGCAGCGGTGTCACCGTCAACTCCGTGATCGCCGGGCCGACGCACACCGGCGGAGTCGAGGAGTTCGTCCGGCAACTCGTCGGAGACGAGCTGGGCTGGGACGAGGCGCAGCGCGAGTTCATGGTCAGGTACCGGCCCCAGTCCCTGATCCAGCGGCTCATCGAGCCCGAGGAGATCGCCAACATGGTCGTCTACCTCAGCTCGCCCCACGCCTCCGCCACCACGGGAGGCGCGCTGCGGGTCGACGGCGGCTACGTGGACTCCATCCTGCCCTGACGTCGGTACGTGATCCGCCTCACAAACTGTCAGAACCTGCGCTCCTTCGGTGTCTTGATTGCAAGGCCAGTGAAGAAGAGAGGCGAGACATGGGCGATCACGCCACCGATCCGGCGACCGAGGCGTTCGTCGAGTACCGGAACCTGCTGTTCACCGTCGCCTACGAGATGCTCGGCTCGGCCGCCGACGCGGAGGACGTCCTCCAGGAGACCTGGCTGCGCTGGATCGAGGTCGACCTGGCGCGGGTGAGCGACCGGCGCGCCTACCTCGTCCGGATCACGACCCGGCAGGCGCTCAACCGGCTGCGCGCGCTGAAGCGCCGCAGGGAGGCGTACGTCGGCCAGTGGCTGCCCGAGCCGGTGCTCACCGCGCCGGACGTGGCCGACGACGCCGAGCTGGCCGAGAGCGTGTCGATGGCGATGATGCTCGTCCTCGACCGGCTCTCGCCCACCGAGCGGGCGGTGTTCGTGCTGCGCGAGGTGTTCGACGTCGGCTACGCCGAGATCGCCGAGGCCCTCGGCAAGAGCGTCGCCGCCGTCCAGCAGATCGCCCACCGCGCCCGCCGGCACGTCGAGGCGGGCCGCCCCCGCACGGTGGTGTCGCCGGGCGCCACCCGGGCGGCCCTGGAGTCGTTCCGGCGTGCGCTGGAAACCGGGGACCCACAGGACCTCCTCGACGTGCTCGCCCCGCAGATCGTCCTCGTGAGCGACGGCGGTGGCCTCAAGCGGGCCGCGCTGCGGCCGGTCGTCGGCGCCGAGAACGTGTTCCGCTTCTACTTCGGCGGCTCCCACGGGAACAGAGGCACGATCACCTGCGACCCCACCGTGGTCAACGGCGGCCCCGCGCTCGTCGTACGCCTGGACGGCGAGCTCGACGGCGTCATGGCCGTCAGCGTCGAGGACGCCCGCATCACCGGCCTCTACTACGTCCGCAACCCGCAGAAGCTGACCCGCATCGCGTCCGAGACGACGCTCACCCTGCGCTGAGCACGCCGGACCACCACCGAGACACCGCCTGTCCGCAGAGCACGCACACGAGGGGGACCCACGATGGCCGCACAGACGACGGCGGAACACCGCAGCCACGCACTCCGCAGTCACGCCCTGCTGAAGGTCGCGGTCGCCCTGCAGACCCTGGCCCTCTTCTTCCAGGCGGCCACCGCCGGACTGCTGCTGTCCTCCGCCCACGGCGAGACGCTGCACAGCGCCGGCGCCCGCGTGATGTACGGCGCGTCGATGCTGTACGTGCTCGCCGCGGTCCTGGCCTGGCGGCCGGGCGGCGGATCGCCCCGCCCCGTCCTGCACGCCTCCGGCTTCCTCGTCCTCGCCTCGGTGCAGGTCGTTCTGGGCATCGCGCACATCCCGTCGCTCCATGTCCCCCTGGGCGCCCTCATGTTCGGCCTCAGCACCCTGGCGCTGGGCCAGGCGCTCACCGCCCGCCGTCCGGTGCGCTCCGGCGCGGTGTCGTAGCCGCCCTGCCGGGTCACGACGCCGGCGCGCGCGGACCCGTCGACGTGGAGCGTGAAGACGTCGGGACGGCCGTAGTGGCCGGTGGGGTCGAAGCCCGGCGCGAGCGAGGTCGGCCAGGTCGAGTTCGGCCGGCGCTGAGGACGAAGCAGCGGCCCTGAAGGGCGATGTGCCGCATCGGGGCCTGTAGGGATCACGGGCTGTGGCCCGGCCCCGCTCACGGAATTTCCTGTTCCGCCCAGATGATCTTCCCCTCGGGTGTGTACCGGGCTCCCCAGCGATGGGCCAGCTGAGCCACCAGGAACAGGCCCCGGCCGCCCTCGTCCGTGCTGCGGGCGTGGCGCAGCCGCGGGGCGGTACTGCTGCCGTCGGCGACCTCGCAGGTCAGACGGGCGTCGCGGAGGAGGCGCAGCCGGATCGGTGGGGCGGCGTAACGGATGGCGTTGGTGACCAGCTCACTGACGATGAGTTCCGTCGTCATGGCCAGGTCCCCGAAGCCCCATGCCTCCACCTGACGCGCGGCGCGCGCTCGGACGTCGGCCACGGCGGCCGGGTCCGGGGAGACGTCCCACGAGGCGACGTGGTCGGGCCGTACCGCGTGCGTACGGGCCAGGAGCAGGGCGATGTCGTCGGACTGGGGGCCGGAGACGAGGTGCTGGACGGTGGTCCGGCACAGGGTGTCCAGGTCGGTGCCGGGCCGGGCCAGGGCCTCGCCGAGCCGGGCCATGCCCAGCTCCATGTCGCGGTCGGCCGCCTCGATCAGGCCGTCGGTGTAGAGGCCGAAGAGGCTGTCCGGGGGCAGTTCGATCTCGCCGGTCTCGAATCCGATCCCGCCCAGCCCGAGCGGCGGACCGGCGGGCGGTGTGGGGAAGTCGACGTGTCCATCGGGTGTGACGAGGACGGGCGGCGGATGGCCGGCCCGGGCCATCGTGCACCGCCGCGTGACGGGGTCGTAGACGGCGTACAGGCACGTCGCCCCGAGGAACGCGCTCGCGCCGTCGTCGGCCGCCTCGTCGGTGGTCTCCTCCTCGCTGAGCCGGAGCACGAGGTCGTCGAGATGGGCCAGCAGGTCGTCGGGCGGCATCTCCATGTCGGCGAGGGTCTGTACGGCGGTGCGCAGCCGGCCCATCCCCGCCGCGGCGGTGATGCCGTGGCCGACCACGTCGCCGATCACCAGGCCCACGCGGGCGCCGGACAGCGGGATCACATCGAACCAGTCGCCGCCGACGCCGCCCGTCGGGTCCGCGGGCAGATAGTGCGAGGCCACCTCCAGCGCGGTGCCGCCGCTCAGGGCGTGCGGCAGCAGACTGCGCTGGAGCGTGACGGCCGCCGTGTGCTCCCGGGTGTAGCGGCGGGCGTTGTCGACGCACAGCGCCGCCCGCGCCACGAGTTCCTGGGCCAGCAGGACGTCGTCGGGCTGGAACGAGACGGGGTTGACCGAGCGTACGAAGGTGGTGAGGCCGAGGACGGTGTTGCGGGCCCGCATCGGCACGGAGACGAGGGAGTGCAGTCCGAACTCCTTGATGCTGCCGACCCGGTCCGGCTGCTCCGCGATCCAGAGGTCGTCGGTCGGGTCGAGCACCGGGACGAGCGTGGGCTCGCCCCTGATCAGCATGCCGGGGTCGCGCGGCGGAGGGAGGAAGTCCACCCGGTCCCCGATCCGCGCCACGGCCTCCGGGCAGCCCTCCCGCACCGAACTCATCCCGGCACGGCGCATCACCGGCCGCGCCGACGCCGGTCCCGCGTCGGTCAGCCACGCCCCGTGTCCCGCCGTGCTGAGGACGGGTTCCAGGAGGTCGACGACGACGAAGTCCGCGAGGCGGGGCACCGCGAAGTCGGCCAGCTCCTGGGCCGTGCGCATCACGTCCAGCGTCCTGCCGATGCTGGTGCCGGCCTCGTTGACCAGGGACAGCAACTGGCGGGCGTTCCACCGCTCGGTGACGTCCAGAACCATGTAGCAGACGCCGGTGACCGACTCGTCCGCGTCCACCAGGGGGAAGAAGGAGGTGGAGTAGGCGTGCTGGCGGTGGGGGTCGGACCAGCTCCATCCCACGTACTCGTAGTCGGTGACCGGGACCCCGGTCTCCAGGACCTTCCGCATCAGCCCTTCGAGGGTGGCGGTCTGCAGCCCGGGCAGCAGCTCGCTCAGCCGGCGCCCCAGCCGCTGTTCCCGGGGCACACCGCCCAGGCGTTCCAGGGTGTCGTTCAGCCACACGTAGCGCAGCTGCCGGTCCACCACCGCCATGCCGACCGGCGAGCGGGTCAGGAACCCGTCGAGGACCGACTCGCCCACGGTCCAGCGCTGCCGCCGCTCGCGCGCCGAGAGCAGAAAGCACTCGTCGCCGTGGATGCGGAAGACGGCGGACACCCGGAGGTCGACCTCGATCCGGTGGCCGTCGCGGTGCCGTACCGGGATGAGGCCGTTCCATCCCATGCCGGACCGGCACCGTTCGGCGATGCCGGCGATGCGCACGGGGTCCTCCGGCATGGCGGCCAGGCGCGTGGCGGACCGGCCGACGACCTCCGCCGCCGGGTAGCCGAGCAGGTCCTCGGCGCCCCGGGTCCAGCCGAGCACGATGCCGCGGCCGGAGAGCACGACGGCCGCGTCGCTGGACGCGTCGAAGAGGTCGCGCGCGCCGGCGGGCGCGGGGGGATAGGAGCCGTTTTGCACAGGATCCATGGGTTGTGTCCTTTACATGACTATGGTCCTTCTTGTCTGGCTGATGCGCACGATTCAAGGAAGGGGGCGAGTCCCCCGGCCGTGGTTCGCTGACGGTGGCCGGGGCTTCACGGGGCTGTGTCGCCCCCGCGGAGGACGGGAGGGAGCATGGAAGGAACCGGGCCTGGCCGGGGACCGGGGCCTGGGCCGGGCGCCGCCGGCCGGTACAGGAGGCGCAGGGATGACAGCCCAATCCTTCCCCGACGATGATCCGTACGACGTCGAGCCGCCCCGGCGGACCAGCCTGCTGGACGTGCTCAGCGTCGCCGCGCTGGTCCTCGACACCGACGGGCGCATCGTGTTCTGGACCCCGCAGGCCGAGGAGCTGTTCGGCTACTCCGCGGACGAGGCACTCGGCACACCGGCGGCCCGCCTGATCATCCACCCCGAGCACCTGCAAGCGGTCGTCAAGCTGTTCGCGGAGGTCATGGAGACCGGCCGGAGCTGGGCCGGCGCGTTCCCCATCCGGCACAAGGACGGCAGCACGCGTCTGATGGAGTTCCGCAACATGCGGCTGCTCGACGACCTCGGGGACGTCTACGCCCTCGGCCTCGCCGCCGACCACAGCCTGCTGCAACGCGTCGAGACCGATCTCGCCCTGTGCGAGCGGCTGATCAACCAGTCCCCGATCGGTCTCGCCCTCATGGACCCGGATCTGCGGTACCTGCTGGTCAACCCGGCGCTGGAGCGGATCGACGGCATCCCCGCCGAGGAGCACCTCGGCCGCGGCCTGCGGGAGACCCTGCCCTTCCCCGACGTCGACACCGTCGAGTCCGCGCTGCGTCAGGTCCTCACCACCGGCACCCCGCTGCTCGATCAGTACCACGTGGGCCGTCCCCGCTCCGACCCCGAGCACGAGCACGCCTGGTCCCTGTCGTTCTACCGCCTGGAGGACCCGAGCGGGCGGGTGCTGGGCGCGGCCACGTCGGTCGTCGACGTCACCGAACGGCACCGGGCGACGGCCGAGGCGGACCGGGCCCGGCGCCGGCTGGCCCTGATCGCCCACGCCTCCACCCGCGTCGGCACCAGCCTGGAGGTGGAGCAGACCGCCGCCGAGCTGGCCGAGATCGCCAGCGGCGAACTCGCCGACGTGGTCGCCGTGGACGTACTCGACTCCGCTCTGGCCTGCCGCCGCGTGCGCGAGCCGGCGGGCGGCCCGGAGCTGTTCCGCGCCCTCGCCCTGAGGGCGGCCCACCCCACCGTGGCGCTGCGCGCGGCCGACGCCCCCGGTGACCTCGCCTCCTACGACGGGGACCGCCTGGTCACACTGTGTGTGCACACCGGCCGGCCGGTCCTGGTACGGCACGTCGGCGAACGCGATCTGCGGCGGATCGCCCGGGACGCCGAGGCCGCCGCGCTGCTCGCGCGCTCCGGCGTCCACTCGTACCTCGCCGTGCCGCTGATCGCCCACGGCGAGGTGCTGGGCGCCCTCGACCTCAAACGCACCCGCAATCCGGCCCCGTTCGACGAGGACGACGTCATCCTGGCCGGTGAGCTGGCGAGCCGTGCCGCCGTCGCCATCGACAACGCCCGCTGGTTCCAGAGCGTGCGCAACACCGCCCTGACCCTCCAGCGCAGCCTGCTCCCCGACCATCCGCCGCACCACACCGGCCTGCAGCTGGCCTCCCGCTACCAGCCGGCGCAGGCCACCAGCGAGGTGGGCGGCGACTGGTACGACGTCATCCCCCTGACCGGCGACAAGACCGCCCTGGTCGTCGGGGACGTCATGGGCAACGGCATCGACGCCGCCGCCACGATGGGCCGGCTGCGCACCGCCACCTGTGCCTACGCGGACCTGGACCTGGACCCGGGCGAGGTGCTCCAGCATCTGGACAAGATCACCTGCGATCTGGAGCACTACATCGTGACGTGTCTCTACGCCGTGTTCGACCCGCACACGAGACGGTGCCGCATGGCCAACGCGGGACACATGCCGCCCGCGCTGGCCCGCGCCGGCGAGGCCCCGAGGCTGCTCGACCTGCCCTCCGGTGCCCCGCTCGGTGTCGGCGGCATCCGGTTCGAGACCGCCACGGCCGAGCTGGGACCCGGCGACCTGCTCGTGCTCTACACCGACGGCCTCGTCGAAACCCGGCAGCACTCGATCGACGACCGGTTGAACACCCTGCTCGGCTTCCTCGACGCACCCGAGCGGCCCCTGGAGGAGACCTGCGACCTCCTGCTGTACGGCCTGCGGCACCCCGACGACCACGACGACGTGGCCCTGCTCGTGGCCCGGGCCCTGTAGGTGCCGCGCCTGACAACCGGCGGCACAACGGCACGCTCGGTGTTGCGGCCACGGGCCGTTCCGTATGAGCGCATCGGATCAGCCAAGAGGGCAGCCACTTCCTAGAGTCGATAGGCAATTCTTTCGTCCCGGAGTGCTTTCAGTATCACTTGAAGCTCCTGCTTGCGCGCAAGGGAGCAATCCGGGCTGTTGATTTCCGCTTCAACCGTCGCGATGGCCTTGGCGTTCTGGTTGCGGATTTCACGCTGCTCCAGCTTCGCGAATATCCAGCTCATCACGACGGTGAAGGCGATGGCCACAACCGGGGCAAGATAGAGAAACAGTTTGCCTACGGGGCTGGGAAGCCAGTACCGAGGCCCCGCTGCTCCCCGCGCCTGTTACTTGAGTCGACACAGGTTCAGCCCCCGGGAGTCCGCTCTTGCAGGTGCCTCAAGTACTCCGCGGCTTCCTTGGGGTTGGAAAGGTCCAAGTCCACTTGCACCCCTCCCACCGTCATGCGCGCTCTTCTGGGATGGCGTGATCTCAACCAGACCACAGCCAAGCGGGACAAGGTAGAGAGAATTCCACTGAGCCCGGCGATAACGCCAAGCGTTACGACGTCGAAGTCCATCGTCCCCCTAGCGACTACGGGTACGGACGCGTGCTCAGCACCTCGAGAGCGAACCGGGCTCCCGGGGGCCTTCCTGACCACCGCTCAGCAACAAGTCGTCAGGCATCAGCAGCTGGCCGGCCCCGAACTCGGCGACTCCACACCCGCGAACACCTGGTAGTCCATCGACAGGCCGAACACTTAGACCTGTCCACGGCCCTGTTGACTCGCCGCGGTGACGAGGGTGGAGGAGATGTGGGCCAGGGCGGGGTCGGCAGCGATGAAGAACGTTTCGACTCCGGCCAGCTCGTGGTTCATGCGGGCCATCGGCATCTCGTAGTCCAGGTCGCGAACGCCGCGGACACCACGGATGACGACGTCGATTCCGACTCGGCGACAGTAGTCGACCAGCAGGCCGCCGGTGTGGGAGTCGACCGTGACGTTGCTCAAGTCGGTTGCTGCCGCGCGGAGCCGGTCCAGCCGTTCCGCGATGGGCAAGCGGCCGGCTTTGTTCGGATTGAACATCACGCACACGACGACCTCGTCGAACAGGAGGGCAGCGCGCCGGAGTACGTCCTGGTGCCCTTGCGTGACCGGGTCGAAGGATCCTGGGAAGAGGGCTCGCATGATCGGAAAGAGTAACAAGCGGTCGAACCCGGTAGTGAAGTGCCGGGGCAGCCAACTGGGCATGTCGCTGGACACCCGGGGTGGGAAACACTTTCGCGTGCCCCGAGCTGCTGCGTCTGATCGAGGCGAGGGGCGCCGCGCCTGGGCCGCCACCGTCGCCGCGGGACCGGCCGCCACGGCCAAGTCCGCGCCGCGGGACGCCCAGGCCGCCTCGGGAGCGCGAGGCCGTGCCGGCGTGGTGGACCGCGCCGGCGCGGCAGCTCCGGGACGCACTGCGGGAGGCCGGCCCGGATCGCGGTCGCTGGACCCGGTGGGATACGTCGCAGTCGCCGCAGACCTGCGGTGCCGTCGCCCGGCACCAGCTCTACGAGATCGCACCGCACACCGACGACGCCCAGATCACCCCGGGCGCCCCGCAGCCGCTGCCGGACGAGGCGGCACTCGACGGCGACAGCCGTCTCTTCGACCTGCTAGGTAGCCGACGGCGGTACCTCGACGACGAAGAACAGGAAGTTGGGCTTGGTCGAAAGGTCCTGGAAGCCGTCGGGGAACAGTTCACGGGCGGCCGGGTCGGGCTGCGGCTCGCTGATGCCGGCAAGGCGGAATCCGGCGGTGGTGAAGGCATCGGTCATCGCGTGCAGCGGCTTGCGCCAGAACCTCATCGGGACGGACCGCCCGTGGAACGTCCAGTCGAAGGTGTAGCTGGTGGTCGCGAAATAGTCGGGCCGGGGGTCCTGGAAGGTGTAGGCCACGATGGGGTGGTCCACCGACGCGATCAGCCGCCCGCCGGGCCTGAGCACCCGCCGCAACTCGGCCAGCGTCGGCTCCCAGTCCTCCAGGTAGTGCAGGACCAGCGACGCGACCACGTCGTCGAACGCGCCGTCCGCGAACGGCAGACGGTCGCTCAGGTCGGCCAGGTGGAGGGCCGCGTCGTCGCCGAGCCGCCGCCTGGCCAGCGCCAGCATCCCGGCGCTGGCGTCGATGCCGGTGACGACGGCACCGCGGTCGCGCAGGGCAGCGGACAGGGCGCCCGAGCCGCAGCCGGCGTCCAGGATCCGACGGCCGGCCACGTCTCCGGCGAGGGCCAGCATCGCGGGCCGCGCGTAGTACGCGTTCACGAGGTTGTTCTCGGTCTCCGCCGAGTACGCCTCCGCGAAGCTGTCGTAGTCGTTCGCCCGGGCCGGACCGGCAGACCGGTCGAAGCTCTCAGGCACCTCGGTGACGCGGTCCATCGCCGCAGCCCAGCCCGCCTGTTGGGGCGTTGACGAGGTGCACCTGACGGGCGCCCGGAGACGGCCTACGGCCAGGTGCCGGAGCCACCGTCATGCGTGGAGCTACGCTGCCTCGGGTCGCGCGGCGCGCACACCCGGGGCGGGCTCCTGCGCGTCGTCGAGGACCCAGGTCTCGTTCTCCCCGAAGTCAGGGGCCTGGAAGGGGTTCGTCGCCGGAGGCGGCGATGCCGCAGCGGAGCGGCGGGGTTGCCCTTCCAGGGCGGAGAACAGCGACGTCGAATCGATGAGAGGTCTCTCTTTCGTTACAGGTCCCCGAAGGGTCCTGGTGTGCCGTGACCGGGCACAACGGTCCTACAGCTTGGTCATCTTGGCGTACGGGCTCAAGATCCGCAATTGCGCCGAGCCGAAATCCACGAGTGCCGCGATTCCGTCCTCGATGCCCATGACCCGCCCGAGGCCGTACACATCGTGTGTGACCTGGTCACCTACGGCGAAGTGTTTGGGAGCCCGTACGACGGGGGCCTTGAAGGGGCTGGTGGGCAAGTGACGCTTCGGTGCAGCAGGCTGTGTCATGCCTCAGTATGAGCCCACGGGGCCCCCGTTTGCTGTGGCCGTTGGCACAGATCCGGACGGGAACAACTACGTCACCCCGCTGACCTGCGCTTTTGAGACGTGGCGCGGCAAAAATCAATCGCAGATCTCCTTCACTGACCATGGCTGACCTCCGCATCCGGCACGGTTGCGGCCCGCAGCCCCTCTCAGCCGACGACAGTCAGCCACGAGCCGGCCCGGTGCCGGCGTGGGTGTGACCGTGCTCGGCAGCGGCGCCCGGAGGCGTTCGCACGGGCTGAAGCCGGGCAGGGCCCAGGCGCCCCTCCGGCGGCTCGGGCCGAACCTTGCCCCGAACCGGGCCAGGGCCTCGTACGCCGCCTCGGCCTCGGCCTTACGCAGCCCTGGGGGCCTGGCGCGTCGCCGCGCGTTCCCCGACCTGTGCCGGCGCCGTGCGCTCCCTTCCGGGCCCACCCTCGGCAGGGGTGAATGGGCGGGCGGCGGATCGGCGCGGTCGGACTCGTCTACGCACCACCCGTCCCGGCGAGCAACGACTCCGTTTCCGCCCACAGCTGCCGTTGGACGTCCTCGTCACGGCCGGGCTCAGGGCACCGCAGCGGCTTGGCGTCGCGTACGGAGAAGTAGCCGCCGGTGGTGTGCGCGAACGCCGGATCGGTCGCCAGGCGGACGATGATCCGCGCGCCCCTGCGCGGGTCGCCGACCTTGAGGACGTTCAGGACGCGCCGCAGCGCGGCGGAGCCGGGCAGGTCGCGGCCGAGACCGGTGGCGTTGAAGCCCGGGTCGCAGCAGTTCACCGTGACCTTCGTGGCGTCCAGGCGCCGGGCCAGTTCCTGGGTCCACATGATGGTCATCAGCTTGGTCCGGCCGTACAGCGCCATCGACGCGCGCCGCGTGTAGGGGGCGGTGTGCCGCAGGTCCGTGGCCGGCGCGATGCTCCCGGCCCGCCGGGAGGCCTCGGAGGCGACATTCACGATCCGCGCCGGACCGGACGCCAGGAGCGTGTCCGTCAGCGACTGGGTCAGGGCGAACGGGCCGAGGTAGTTGACGGCGGTCATCTCCGCCAGCCCCTCGGCCGTGACGCGCTGGGCGAACGCGTGCAGGCCCGCGTTGTTGACCAGTACGTCCAGCCGCGCGTACCGCGCGGCGATCTCCCGGCCCGCCCGGCGGGCCTGTGCGACGACTCCGAGGTCGGCGAGGAAGACGTCGGCCCGCGCCGCGCCGCCTGTCGCTTCCTCCAGCTCGGCGAGCAGGGCTCCGGCCCTGTCCGGGGACCGCGCCACGATGCCGAGGTCGTAGCCGCGGCGGGCGAGGTCCAGGGCGGCGATCCGGCCCAGCCCGGAGGTCGCACCGGTGATCACAGCAACGGGACGGGTCACCGTTCCTCCATTCATGAGGTACCTCATCAATTCCGTGTGGGACGATACCCGACGTCATGAGCAAGCACGAAACAGCGTTGCCCGCCAGCCCCGACCCCGCGGACGTGGGCCTGCGGTTCCTGACCGTCGCCCACCAGGTCCGGGCAGCGGTCGATCAGCACATGGCCGCGGCCGGCCTGTCCCTGGCCCGCACCAAGCTGCTACGGCTCCTCGCCCAGCGCGGCGCTCTCCATCAGGCCGAACTCGCCGAGGCGCTCGGCCAGGCGCCCCGCTCCGTGACCCAGGCCGTCGAAGCCCTCGAACGCCTGCGGCTGGTCACCCGGACCCCCGATCCCGTGGACCGCCGGCGCAAGACCGTGACGCTGACCGAGCAGGGCCACGCGGCCCTCGCCGCCGGCGAGCAGGCGGGCACCCGGATACTCCAGCGCATCTTCGGCGCCCTCGACGCCCGTCAGCTGACGCGCCTGGAACAACTCCTCACGGACGCCGGCGAAGCCACCCGGCGCAGCGGCACACGCTGACCTCTCGGCCCGACGCGCGGCCGGCCGTGGCGGGCGGCCCCGCATGCGGCGGCCATGGGCCGGGGAGTCCCGCCCGCGCCCCGGCCACCCCGCCGTCAGCCGCCGTCGCCCCGCGCGACGTCCCGGGCCGTCCGCGCGGCCTTCTTCTCCGTGTCCGCGAGGGCGCCGCCACCCGCCCCGGCGAGCCCCTGGCGGATGGAACACGGCGAGGCCGTGCGCGGCACCGGCCACGCGGAGCGGCAGGCCGAACGCGCCGTCCGCGTCCGGGGCCACCTGCCGGGCCACGGCAGCAGAAGGCCGGCCACCTCGTCACCGGCCGCGGCGGCTCCGCGAACCGGGACTCGCCGAGACCCGCGTCGTGTCAGGTCCCGGGGTGGGCCGCCGGAAGGGCGGCGGTGCGCAGCAGTGTCAGTGTCGTGTCGAGGGCCGCTTCCAGGTGTCCGATGGCGCCGGTGGACATCAGGATGGTCACACCGCCCTGCACCGCCGCGACGAGTGCGGCCGCCGTCCGGTCGGCGTCCAGCCGCCGGTCGACCTCGCCGCTGTCCTGCATGTGCTGGATGCCGGTGCGCAGGGCTGACTGCCACTGGCCGAGCAACTGGCCCATGAGTGCCTGTGCGGCCCGAGTGGTGGGGCCCAGCTCGGTGATCAGCACGCCGAGCGGGCAGTTGCCGCCCTGCTGTTCGTACCGCCGTACCACCGCGTCGCGCCAGTCCTGCCAGGCCGCCCACGTGGTCAGGTCGCTGAGGTGCGGTTCCTGGTCCTCCAGGACGCGTTCGGCCTCGCGGGCGGCCACCGCCAGCAGCAACTCCTCCTTCCCGCCGGGGAAGTAGTGGAAGATCTGGCTCTTGCTGGTCGCGGTGCGGGCCCGGATGTCGTCGAGTGTCGTCCCGGCGGCGCCCCGCTCGCGGATCTCCTCGGCCGCGCCCTCCACGATGCGACGCCGGGTGGCCATGCCCTTGGGGGTCAGCCGCGGTGCGGTCCCTGCACTCATGCTCACGTGCCCTCCTCCACCCCACTCTGGACTTGCGGGTCCATTTTATGCGAGGGGGCACCCGCCTTCCTCTTCGAGTCGCCACCCTCTCAAAGCTCGCGTAACGTGCGGGAGTTGGCGTGGCGGAGAGGCGGCGGGGACGTGACACCCGGGGCAGTGACGCGGGAGCGGCTGGCGGGTGCGGCACGGGCCGCGCTGGGCGGGCGGCGGCTGGAGGCGGTCGAGCGGGTCGCGGGCGGCAGCAAGAAGGGCGTGTACCGGCTGGTGACGGACGACGCGTCGACGGCGGTCGCGTATGTGTGGGACGACCAGGAGAACCACTGGCCGGCGGCCCCGGGCGACGACGACCTCACCGACCCGTTCTCGCCCGGTCTCGGGCTGGACCTGTTCGAGGCCGCGCACGCGCGGCTGGACGCGCTCGGCGTCCGTGTCCCGGCGATCCGCCTGGTCGAGCGGGCCGGCGTGCACGGTCCGTCCGATCTGGCGGTCGTGGAGGACGTCCGGGGGGAGAACCTGCAGGACCTCCTCGCGCGCGACCCCCGCGCTGCCGCGCCGGTCGTGGACCGGCTCGGGGAGGCGCTGGAGGCGATGCGGCGTCACCGGGCCCCCGCGTACGGCAAAGTGGCCGTGGTCGACGGCGGAGGGACGTCACGCGGCACGTCGTGCGAGGGGGTCGTACTCGCCCGCGCGCTGCGGGACCTCGCGGAGGCCGCCTCGCGTGATCCGCGGATCGGCGCGGCCCGCGTCCGGCTGGAGGAGCGGCTGCGGGACCTGGCGGGCGCGGTGCGGCCCCGCGAGCAGTACGCCGTCGTGCACGGCGAGCTGGGACCGGACCATGTGCTGGTCGACGCGGACGGCCGCCCCGTGGTGATCGACATCGAGGGCACGATGTACTTCGACGTCGAATGGGAGCACGTCTTCCTGCGGATCCGTCTGGGGGACGCGTACGGGCCGCTGGCGGTGGCCGGCCTGGACGAGGACCGGCTCGCGCTCTACCTGTTGGCGCAGCGGCTCTCGCTGACGGCGGGGCCGCTGCGGCTGCTCGACGGCGACTTCCCCGACCGGGCGGCGATGGCGGGCATCGCCGAGCACAACCTGCGCGCGGCGCTCGACCTGTGCTGACCGCTTGACGCCGCCGCACGGCAGCCGGCGCGACGGTGGTCGGTGGCCCCGGTTACCCTGGTCAGCAGCGGCAGCCCGGACCAGGCGGTCGCGCGGCGGTGGGGCTCGCCGCACCCGAACCGCGGCACCGACGCCGCCAACAGTCCCTGCTTGTGACCGCACGCGCCCGCATGCCGGGCGGCTGCACGAGTAGGAGACGCGCGCCCATGCCAGCTCCACACGACCAGATCACGGAGCCCACCGTGCCCGGCGTGGATCCGTCGGCGCCCGCGCGACGCCGCGGACTCGCCGACGGGCAGGCTTCCGTGATCACGGTGGTCGCGGCCGGCGGCGCGCTGGGGGCCGTGGCCCGCTACGGCGCCTCCCTGCTGTGGCCGACCGCCGCCGGCGCCTTCCCCTGGACCACCCTCGCGGTGAACGCGGCCGGCTGCGCGGTGATCGGTGCCTTCATGGTCGTCATCACGGAGGTGTGGTCCGCGCACCGGCTGGTCCGCCCTTTCTTCGGCACCGGCGTCCTGGGCGGCTTCACGACCTTCTCCACCTACAGCGTCGACATCCAGCAGCTGGTGCAGAGCGGCCACGCCCGTACCGGCCTGGCCTACCTGGCCGCCACCCCGCTCGCCGCGCTCGCGGCCGTGTGGCTCGCGGCAGCGGCGACCCGCCGCCTGATCTCGTGGAGGACGAGGAGGACGAAGTGACACGGCTGCACGGCTCCGCGCTACGCCTGACCGTCTTCGTCGGCGAGGGCGACACCTTCCGTCACAAGCCGCTCTACGGCGAGATCATCCACCGCGCCCACAAGGCCGGGCTGGCCGGCGCGAGCGCGTTCAGGGGCATCGAGGGCTACGGCGCCTCCTCCCTGATCCACACCAGCCGCCTGCTGTCGCTCAGCGAGGACCTGCCCGTGGCGGTCGTCATCGTGGACGACGCGGCCCGCGTCCGCGCCTTCCTGCCCCAACTGGACGACCTGGTCACCGAGGGGCTGGTGATCCTCGACGAGTGCGAGGTCATCCGGTACGTCGGACGTGACAGGGAGAAGCGGGCGAAGTGAACTGGCTCCTCGTCATCGCCGGCGCCGTGGCCGGCGCGCCGCTGCGGTACCTGACCGACCGCGCCGTGCAGGCCCGGCACGACACCGTCTTCCCCTGGGGCACCTTCGTCGTCAACGTGACCGGCTGCCTGATCCTGGGGCTCCTGTCCGGTGCCGTCACCTACGGCGCCGCCTCCCACTCGGTCCAGATGCTGCTCGGCACCGGGTTCTGCGGAGCGCTCTCCACCTACTCGACCTTCTCCTACGAGACGCTGCGGCTGGCCGGGGCCGGCGCCAGGTTCTTCGCCGCCGCCAACGTGATCGCCAGCGTGGTCACCGGCCTCGGCGCCGCGTTCGTGGGCACCGCCGTCGCCCAGGCGATGTGGTCCTGACCGCGACGGGCGGACGTGGCGGTCAGGTCGTCCGGGGCCAGGTGCGCAGCAGGGCGGCGATTCCGTGTGCGGTGCACAGGGGGTCCCGCAGGAGGTCGCGCAGGGCCACGGCGTCGTCGTGGGTGGGCTTGACCGGGATGCCGGAGGCTTCCAGGTACATCACGCCCGTCGCCGCGGCGACGGCCATGTTGGAGCGCTCCAGCCAGCGGCAGCGGCCCAGGATGTGCACCAGTGCGGCGGCCCGGGCGAACGGGCCGTCGTAGACGGGTTGTTCCAGCAGTTCCGCGCGGTGGCAGGCGACGGCGGCCACCGGCACGCCGTAGTCCTCGGGGGCCGGGTCCCGCGCGCCGGCCAGCTCCGCGACCTCAAGGATCCACGGGACGTCGATGTACAGCTCCATCACGCGGCGTGCATGCCCGGGGTGCCCCGGTCCGCGTCCTCCGCCGCGTCGAAGACGGCCTGGTGCTCGTCGAGGAAGCGCCGGGCGGCGTCCATGCCGCGCTGCCGCAGTCCGCCGGTGTCGTCCCGTACCAGGGAGGCGATGTAGTCGCCGACGCTCAGGCCGCGGTCCCTGGCCCGGGCCCGGGCCAGTTCCGCGATCTCCTCATCGACGCGCGCGCCCAGCTGTGTCTTCGCCATCCCTCGACGGTAACAGCTGTTACCAGGGCAGGGGTAGGTTTTCCGGGATCTCGTACGGCCCCGCGGGCACGGCGCGGTGCGTGAGAGGGAACGGCGACCGGTGCGGTGGCGGCGCCGCGCGGTGTTCGCGGGTGTGGCCGCCGTGGTGGTCGGCGCGATGGCCTGGCGTGCCGTCGCCGCGCACAACGCCAAGCCCCGGTTCGTCACCGTCCCCTCCCGCTCTGCGCTCCTCGGCATTTGGAGGGCGCGGCAGGTCAGTGGCCCTCCGGCCGGACCGTCCCCCGCCGTACATGACCCCGGACCCGGGCCTGTCGGTCGTCCGCTCCGCCGGCCACCTGCGCCTGTGCGTCCCGTCCGATTGCCGGGGGTGCTGTGCGGCGTCCTGCTGCGGCTCGCCGAGCCGCCACGGTGACGCGGGTCGCGGGCTGTTCGCGGCCCGGCGCCGGTGCTCCGGCGCTTGGCGGTCAGGATGGCTGGACTTGGTCGAAGACGGCGAGGGCTTCGGCGGGGTCCGGGCTCACCAGGCGTTCGAGACCGGCCATCGTGATCTTCGCCCACCTGCCGGCCCGTGCCCACATCTGTTCCTCGAAGGCGCGCACGGCCTCGTCCAGATCTTCGGGGCCGGCGGCGATGGACTCGGCGAGTTCGGCGCCTTCCAGCATGGCGAGGTTCGCGCCCGCCCCCAAGGGGGGCATCAGGTGGGCGGCGTCGCCCAGGAGCGTCACCCCGGGGACGTGGGTCCAGGTGTGGGAGGCGGGCAGGACGTAGAGGGGGCGGTGGACGAAAGCGGTGCCGTGGCGCAGGAGGTCGAGGACGGGAGCGGCCCAGCCGTCGAACAGAGCCAGCAGGCTCGATCGCACGGCCTCGGCGTCGGCCGGGTCCAGGTCCGGGTGCCAGTCCAGCGGCGCGCGGAACTGGGCGTACACCTTGACGTGGCCGCCGCTGTTGCGCTGGGCGACGAGCGCTCGGTTCACGCCGTACACAGCGACGGAACCCTCGCCGATCAACCGGGCGAGGTCAGGGTGGCGGGTGTCGACGTCGTCGAGGGAGGTCTCGACCGAGGTGACGCCGGTGTAGTGCGGCGTCACCGACGAGACTGCCGGGCGCACCCGGGACCAGGCGCCGTCCGCGCCGACCACGAGGTCGAACGTCTCCTGTCGCCCGTCCGCGCAATGGACCAGTACGCCGTCACGGGTCCCCGGCACCACCTGCGTCACGCTCCGGCCCCACTGGACGTCGAGAGGGCCGAGCAGCAGGTCACGAAGCTGCCCGCGGTCGATCTCGGGATTGGCCCGGTCGTGCGGACGGGGCCGCCAGTCGCGCAGGACGGTCCCGTCCGTGTCCAGGATGCGCATGGCCTGCCCCTCGGGACGGGACAGCGCCCGGAACTCCGCCAGCAGCCCCGCCTTGTCCAGCGCGAGCTGGCCCAGCCCTTGTTGCAGGTCCAGCGTGCCGCCCGGGGGGCGGGCGTCGGGGGCGGGGTCGCGTTCCAGGACGGCGACGGGGTGGCCATGGCGGTGCAGCACACGGGCGAAGGTGAGGCCGGCGGGGCCGCTCCCGACCACGGCGATACGACGTCTCATGTCGATACACTGTATTTCAGCAATACGATGTATCGCAACAGAACGGTGTGACCATGACTGTCTGGGACCGGCCGGAGCCGCCGACTCGCCCCGTGCCGCTCGACCGGGAGCGGATCGTCGCCGCCGCCATCGCGCTGGCCGACGAGGGCGGGCTGGAGGCGGTGTCGTTGCGCAAGGTCGCCGCCCGGCTGAACGCCGGCCCGATGCGGCTGTACGGATTCATCTCCACCAAGCAGGAGCTGTTCGACCTCATGATGGACGAGGTCCAGGCCGAGATCCTGCCCGAGGAGCAGCCCGGTGACTGGCGGGAGGCGCTGCGCAGCCTCGCCCACCGCACCAGGCAGGCCGCTCTCCGTCACGAATGGCTGGCCGACCTGCTCGGCGGACGCCCGCCCCTGGGCCCGAACGGCCTCGCGGTGACCGAGGCCACGCTGGCCGCCCTCGACGGCCTCGCCGACGTCGACACCGTCATGCGCGCCGCGGAGACTGTCAGCGCCTACGTCACGGGCGCGCTCAGGCGCGAGATCGCGAACCTGCGGGCCGAGCGCGCCACAGGCCTGTCCAAGCGCGACTGGCAGCGCGCCTCCGGCCCGCATGTGACGAGGATGTTGGCCACGGGCCGCTTCCCGGCACTGGCCAGGGCCGTGCACGACGGCACGGACGTGGACGCCGGGACATCCTTCGCGACCGGCCTGGACTGGGTCCTCGACGCCGTGGCCGCCAAACTCACCCGTCCTTGATCGTTTTCTTGGCCCCGAAAAGGGCGGCGACCGGTGACGATCCCGCCACCGTGGGCACCCCTTCCATTTAGGAGCATATGCTCGTACTGTGGCCGGGAGACCTCCCCGAGGCCCACGAAGGAGCCCCTCATGCCGCATCCGCCCCTGTCCGCAGCCGGCACCTCTCCCGTACTGGCGGTTCGTCCGCTGCGCGACGCCGCCGTCGCCGTCACCGCCGTCGTCCTCGCCCTGCTGGCGCTGTACGCCGTCTTCCTGGACCAGGGACAACTGCTGTCCCCCGTCCTCGGCAAGCTCGCCACGAGCGCGAACTACCTGCATGAGTTCGCCCACGACGGCCGGCACCTGCTCGGCGCGCCCTGCCACTGACGAGGTGCCACACATGAGTTCCGTCATGAGGCTGCTGGGCCGTGGCGTGGCCGCGGGAACCGTGGCCGGTCTGCTCAGCGGAGGATTCTCCTGGTTCCTCGTCGAACCGCTGATGGACCGCGCCGTGCGCCGGGAGCCGGCCCGCGAGGTCACCGGGCCCCCGGCCGACGCCGGTCAGCACGCGGAGATCTTCTCCCGGGCCACCCAGCACGCCGGCCTGCTGGTGGCGACGACCGTCACCGGCCTGGCCCTGGGCCTGCTCTTCGCCGTCGTCCATCTGCTGCTGCACAGGCGGGCCCCCGACACCGAGGCCTGGCGGCGGGCGCTGCGGCTGGCCGCCGCGGGATTCACCGGCGTGTGGCTGCTGCCGTTCGTGCGCTACCCGTCCAACCCGCCCGGTGTCGGCGACCCCGGCACGGTCGGCCTGCGCACGCAGGCCTGGCTCGGCGCGATCGCCATCAGCCTGATCGGTGTGGTCCTGGCCTGGGCCCTGCACGACCATCTGGCCCGCCGCGGCCATGGCGCACCGGCCCGGCAGCTCTGCGTCGCGGGAGTCCTCGGCGCGGCGACAGCGGCGTTGTTCGCACTGCCGGACAATCCCGATGCCCTCGCCGTCCCGGCCGGAGAACTGTGGGACTTCAGGCTCTGGTCGGTCGCCACCGCGCTGGTGCTGTGGGCGGCGCTGGGCACGGCGTTCGGCCTGCTGGGTGAGCGGGCCGCCCGTCGTTCCCCGCGGACGGCACCGCACGGCGGATCCGTACGGGTCCGTACCGCGCCGATCGAGCCGCCCACCCTAATTTGATCGAAAATGTCCCTTATAAGGCATATCTACGAGAGGTCACTCATGGATGGTATTGCCGATATGGGGGGCACCCCGGGATGGGGCTCCCTTCGCCCGCCGAGGGCTGACGAACCGGTCTTCGAGCAACGCTGGCAGGGCCGGGCGTTCGCACTGGCGCTTCTCTCCAGCCGCATCGCGTTCGGCGGCTACAACCCGGACGCCTTCCGGCATGCCCTGGAGCGCCTGGACCGGGCCGCCTACCTGGACGACGGCTACTTCGGGCGCTGGCTGAACTGCGCGGAGCTGATGCTCACGGAAAGCGCCACCCTGGCACCGGGTGCGATCGACGCCCGCGCCCGCGCTCTGCGGGGCGAGCACGTCGAAGAGCCGCCCGTCCCGGCCCCGCGACCCGACTACGCGCCGACCGCGGCGCCGGTCGGCGCCGGCTCGCTGCGCTCCGTGGACACCGCCCCGGCCTTCACCACCGGAGAGCGCGTACGGACCAAGGACATGCCGGTGCCCGGCCACACCCGGCTGCCGGCCTATGTGCGCGGACACATCGGTGTCGTCGAGCGCGTTCAGCCCGCCTCCGTGCTGCCGGACACCAACGCGCACTTCCTGGGCGAGAACCCGCAGCACGTCTACTCGGTGCGGTTCGACTCGCGCGAGCTGTGGGGCGCCGACGCCGCACCCTTCGCACTCACCGTCGAGATGTACGAGAGCTACCTGGAGAAGACCTCATGACCACCACCAGCGGAACGGGCGACCGCCTTCCCCCCTCCCTGCGCACGGAGGCACTGGAGCAGCTGCTCACCGAGCGGGGACTGATCGACCCGAAGGTGATGGACGGGATCATCACCACCTATGAGACCCAGGTGGGCCCGCTCAACGGCGCCAAGGTCGTCGCGAAGGCGTGGACCGACCCCGAGTA
>NZ_JBFATL010000040.1:0-88189 GCF_040678315.1 Streptomyces sp. NPDC052721
GTAAGGCTCCCAGTAGACGACTGGGTTGATAGGCCAGATATGGAAGCCTGGTAACGGGTGGAGTTGACTGGTACTAATAGGCCGAGGGCTTGTCCATTGATGCTCGCGTCCACTGTGTATGTTCTGAGGCAACGAACGGTTGCCGGCTTTGAGCTGAACTGTGAACACAAGTGAAAAGTGTGCTTGTTCGCTCGAAACCATTAGGGTTTCGGTGGTCATAGCGTGAGGGAAACGCCCGGTTACATTTCGAACCCGGAAGCTAAGCCTCACAGCGCCGATGGTACTGCAGGGGGGACCCTGTGGGAGAGTAGGACGCCGCCGAACAATCTTTGGAGGACCCCTGGTCACCAGCGTTCAGCTGGGACCAGGGGTCCTTTTGTTTTTACAATGCTTGTGGTACCGAAGACAGGAGTCACCATGTCCACCAACTCTCCCGACGACCGACCGGAGCGCGACCAGCGGCGACGGGACAGTGGTGACCGGGGTGACCGTGGCGGTTTCCGGCGCGACAGCGACCCGCGCGGCAGCGACCGTGGTGGCCACGGCCGCCGTGACGACCGTCGGGACGACCGCCGCGACGACCGACGTGACGACCGCCGTGGTGGCGGGTTCCGCCGCGAGGGCGAGCGAGGCGCGCGTCCCGGTTTTCAGCGGGACGACCGCGACCGGGGTGAGCGGGGCGGGTTCCGTCGGGACGACCGACGTGACGACCGCGACCGTGGGGAGCGCGGTGGCTTCCGCCGGGACGACCGTGGTGACCGTGGCGACCGCCCCTCCTTCCGCCGTGACGACGACCGTGGCGGCTACGGCCGGCGCGACGACAACCGCGGTGGCTACGGCCGCCGTGACGACCGTCGGGACGACCGCCGCGACGACCGTGACCGTGGCGAGCGCGGTGGCTTCCGTAGGGACGACCGTCGGGACGACCGGCGCGACGACCGCAGGGATGACAGCCGTGGCGGCGGCTACCGCCGTGAGGGTGACCGGGGTTCGCGCCTGCCCTTCCGTCGGGACGACCGACGTGACGACCGCAGGGACGACCGTGGAGACCGCGGCTTCCGCCGGGACGACCGGGGCGACCGTGGCGACCGCCCCTCTTTCCGCCGTGACGACGACCGTGGCGGCTTCCGCCGGGACGACCGTGGTGACCGTGGCGGCTTCCGCCGGGACGACCGTGGTGACCGTGGCGACCGCCCCTCCTTCCGTCGCGACGACGACCGTGGCGGCTTCCGCCGGGACGACCGTGGCGACCGCCCCTCCTTCCGTCGCGACGACGACCGTGGCGGCTTCCGCCGGGACGACCGTGGCGACCGTGGCGACCGCCCCTCCTTCCGCCGTGACGACGACCGTGGCGGCTTCCGGCGCGATGACCGCCGTGACGACCGCCGTGACGACCGCCGTGACGACCGGCGCGACGACCGCGACCGTGGGGAGCGCGGTGGCTTCCGGCGGGACGACAGCCGTGGTGAGCGCGGTGGCTTCCGTGGCCGGGACGGCCGCGACGACCGTGGGGGCCGTGGACCTCGCAGGGACGACCGCGGTGACCGCGGTGGTCGCCCCGGTGGCTTCCGGGGCCGTGACGGCCGGGACGACCGCCGTGGCGGGGGCCGGTTCCGTGATGAGCGGGACCGGGACCGGGAGCCGATCAAGCGGCTGCCGATCCCGGAGGACGTCACCGGCGACGAGATCGACAAGGACGTCCGGCAGGAGCTGCAGAGCCTGCCCAAGACGCTCGCGGAGGACGTCGCCAAGAACCTGGTGATGGTCGCCCGGCTGATCGACGAGGACCCTGAGGGGGCCTACGGCTACTCCAAGGTGGCCCTGCGCCTGGCGTCCCGCGTGGCCGCCGTACGCGAGGCCGCGGGATTCGCCGCGTACGCGAACCAGAAGTACGGCGAGGCGCTCGCCGAGTTCCGGGCCGCCCGGCGGATGACCGGCACCGTGGACCTGTGGCCGGTGATGGCCGACTGCGAGCGCGGGCTCGGCCGGCCGGAGAAGGCGCTGGACATGGCCGGCGCCCCGGAGGTGCACAAGCTGGACAAGGCCGGTCAGGTCGAGATGCGGCTCGTCGCCGCCGGCGCCCGGCGTGACATGGGCCAGCTGGACGCGGCCATCGTGACCCTGCAGAGCCCCGAACTCGCCTCCAACTCGGTGCAGCCGTGGACCGCTCGCCTGCGCTACGCGTACGCCGACGCCCTGCTGGCGGCCGGCCGGGAACGTGAGGCGCGGGAGTGGTTCGCGAAGGCCGTCGAGGCCGACCGGGACGGCAGCACGGACGCCTCCGACCGGCTCGCCGAGCTGGACGGCGTGGAGTTCGTCGACGCCTTGTCCGAAGACGACGAGGACGGCGGGGACAGCGAGGACGCGGCCGACGAGTCCACCGACGCCTCCCCGGAGGACGGCGACAAGGACTGACCTCAGGCACCGGTCAGTCACCGGGAAGAGGGCAGGCTCCCGAAGGAGCCTGCCCTCTTCCGTGTGCCGGCGGCCCGTGCGTCGACGGCGGCTGTCGGCTCAGATCTCCAGTGCCCGCAGGACCAGCCCCGAGGCCGGTTTCGGGCCGAACGACGTCGACTTCCGGGGCATGGTCACGCCCTGTCGGGCCAGCTCGCGTACGACCTCCTCGCGGACCGGGTGCATCAGGACCGCCGTACCGCCGTCGCGTTCCGCTTTCTCGACCGTCGCCGCCGTGTCGTGGATATAGGCGATGTGGGCCGGGGAGTCCTCGGGGATGTGCCAGACGTGGTCCAGCAGCGTGGCGTGCAGGACCGTGGCGTCCAGGGCGCGCCAGGCGGCCGGGCGGTCCACGGGGACGGTCCGGGCCAGGAGATCGGGGTCCGGGCGGTCGAGCAGATGGAAGGCGCCGTCGCCGGCGAGCAGGAAGGCGTTGCCGGCGCAGGCCGCGTCCGCCAGCGTCTCCAGGGCCTCGGGAAGGGGCTTGTCGAGGTGCCGTACCCGGAACAGGCCGTGCACCGCCGCCAGTGCGTCCGCGACCGGCAGGCCGTGCAGGAGCCGGTGGATGGCGCGGACGCGCAGCGGGTAGCGGGCGGTGTCGACCAGGAGGACCAGGCCGTAGTCCCAGGGGCTGGGGGAGGGGTGTTCCAGGCGCAGCCGCCGGTACGTGGCCCAGCGGTGGTGGCCGTCGGCGATGAGGGCCTGGCGGCCGGCGAGGTCGGTCTGGACGCGGGTCAGTTCTTCCGGGTCGGTGACGGACCAGAGGCGGTGCCGGAAGCCGTCCTCGGTGGTCGTGGCCAACAGGGGCGGGCGGTCCGCCGTACGCTCGACGACCTCGGCAGCCGTGCCGTCGCCCCGGTAGGTCAGCAGCAGCGGCTCCAGGTTGGCGCGCGTGGCCCGCATCAGGGCCGCGCGGTCGGCGACCACGGGTGGCATGACGTCCTCGTGCGGGAGCACCACGCCCTCGGCGGGCTCGGTGACCCGCAGGGTGCCGATGATGCCGCGCTGGAGCATGCCGTCGCCGTTGCGCTGCTCGTACACGTACAGGCCCGGCTCGGGGTCGGCGGTGAGGATGCCCTCGTCCAGCCAGCGGCGCAGCGTGTCGGCCGCCTGCTCGGTGCGGGCGCTCGGGGTTCCGGCCTGGGGCAGGATCAGCCGGACGATGTTGTACGGGTCGGCCGACTGGAGGTGGTGCAGGCCGTCGGGGCGTACGACGACGTCGTAGGGCGGGGAGGTGACGGAGGCGAGGCTGCCGACCCGGTCGGGGTCGTAACGAAGACCTCGGAACGGGGTCAGTTCCAGGCCTCGACGCGGTGTTGCCTCCCAGTGACCTGCTGTGTTCATCCCGGCATCGTACGTGTGTCAGCGGCGTGCGGGATGATCGGGGGAAAGGCGAGTGAACGAGGAGCGATGTGGACATGAGCCAGGGCGTCAGGACGAGGCCCGAGGGCAGTGGGCAGCCCCTGAGCGAGGCGTACGACACGGCGCTGCTCGATCTGGACGGGGTGGTGTACGCGGGCGGGAGCGCGATCGCGCACGCGGTCGACTCGCTGGCGGTGGCCCGGTCGGGCGGGATGCGTCTCGCGTACGTCACCAACAACGCGCTGCGGACCCCGGACGCGGTGGCCGGGCATCTGACGGAGCTGGGCATACCGACGGGCGCGGACGATGTCATCACCTCCGCGCAGGCCGTCGCGCGGCTGATCAGCGAGCAGGTGCCGGCCGGGGCGCGGGTGCTGGTGATCGGCGGGGAGGGGCTGCGGGTGGCGCTGCGCGAGCGGGGCCTGACGCCGGTGGAGTCGGCGGACGACGATCCGGCTGCGGTCGTGCAGGGCTACGGCGGGCCGGATCTGCCCTGGGGGCGGTTCGCGGAGGCGTCGTACGCCGTGCGGCGGGGTGTGCCGTGGTTCGCGTCCAACACGGATCTGACGATTCCGAGCGGGCGGGGCATCGCGCCGGGCAACGGGGCGGCCGTGGAGGTCGTGCGGATCGCGACGGGCGCCGAGCCGCAGGTCGCGGGCAAGCCGCTGCCCCCGATGCACCGGGAGACGATCATCCGGACCGGGGCCGAGCGGCCGCTGGTGGTCGGGGACCGGCTGGACACGGACATCGAGGGCGCGTTCAACGGCGGGGTGGACTCCCTGCTGGTGCTGACCGGGGTCACCGACGGGGCGCAGTTGCTCGCCGCGCCGCCGCAGCACCGGCCGACGTATGTGGACGCCGATCTGCGCGGGCTGCTCACCGGGCAGCCGGAGATCACCCGGGAAGGTGACGGTTTCCGTTGCGGCGGGTGGACGGCGACGGCCGGGACGGACCGGTTGGAACTGACGGGCGACGGCGAGCCGCTGGACGGGCTGCGGGCGCTGTGCGCGGCGGCCTGGACGGCGGCGGGGGAGGGCTCCTGCGCGCTGGACGGGGAGAAGCCGCTGGCCAGGCTGGGGCTCTGACGGTCCCCCAGGTGGATGCCGGCGGGCCGCACAGGAACGGGACGCGGGCGGGCCTCTGCGGGTTTCCGCGGACCTCGCAGGACCGGGGATCGAGATCGATTGCGAGGGTAGGCTAACCTAACCTCGTGTTGGTCGACAGTCCTCCGGAACAGCGCGCGGAGACCGCCCCCGCGCCCCCGACCCGCCGGGCGGCGAGGGTCCTTGGGCTCCTGCTCTCGGTCGCGCTCCTGGTGCTCGTCGCTCTGGCGAGCATCGCGATCGGGGCCAAAGCGCTGTCGCTGGACCAGGTCTGGCACGGCTTGTTCCACGACACGGGGACGTACGGCGACGTGGTCGTCGACGAGCGGCTCTCGCGCACGGCCCTCGGTCTGCTGGCCGGAGCCGCGCTCGGCCTGTCCGGTGCGGTGCTCCAGGCGCTGACCCGCAACCCGCTGGCCGAGCCCGGGCTGCTCGGCATGAACGCGGGCGCCTCCGCCGCCGTCGTCACGGCCATGACCTACTTCGGCGTCACCAGCCTCGCCGGCTATGTGTGGTTCGCGTTCCTCGGCGCGGCGGCGGTCGGCGCGCTGGTGTGGTTCCTCGGCGGCAGCCGGGGCGCCACCCCGGTACGGCTCGCGCTCGCCGGCACGGCGATCAGCGCGGCCCTGTACGGCTACCTCCAGGCCGTGATGATCACGGACGGCGCGGCCCTGGGCAAGATGCGGTTCTGGACGGTGGGTTCGCTGGTCTCGGCCACGAACGCGACCATCGTGCAGGTCCTGCCGTTCCTCGCGGTCGGCACGGTCCTCGCGCTCGCCCTGGCCCGGCCGCTGAACGCCGTGGAGATGGGCGACGACACGGCGCGCGCCCTCGGCGCGAACCTCAACCGCACCCGGGCGCTGGCCATGCTGGCCGCTGTGGTGCTGTGCGGTGCCGCGACCGCCGCCTGCGGCCCGATCGTCTTCGTCGGCCTGATGGTCCCGCACGTCGTGCGCTCCTTCACCGGCCCCGACCTGCGCTGGATCCTGCCGTACGCCACCGTCCTGGCGCCCGTGCTGCTGCTCGGCGCCGATGTCATCGGCCGGGTCGTGGCCCGCCCCGCCGAGCTTCAGGTCGGCATCGTCACCGCGATCATCGGCGGCCCCCTCTTCATCTTTCTCGTACGACGGCGGAGGACGGCCCAGCTGTGAGGACACACTCCACGAGCCGTGCCGTACGCACCCCCGGCGGGCTCTCGCTGCGCCTGGACCCGCGTGCGCTGGTCGTCGTCGTGCTGCTGCTCGCCGCCGCCTGTGCCGCCGGTGTGGCGTTGATCGGCACCGGCGACGCGAACATCCCGGCGGCCGACGTGCTGCGGACGCTCGCCGGCAACGGCACCGCCTACCAGGACTTCATCGTCAACGAGCTGCGGCTGCCCCGGGTCCTCGTCGGCCTGCTGGTCGGTGCCTCGCTCGGCCTCGGCGGGGCGCTGTTCCAGTCGGTTTCCCGCAACCCGCTGGGCAGCCCGGACGTGCTCGGCCTGTCGCAGGGCTCGACGGCCGGCGCGCTCGTCGTGATCGTGCTGATGTCCGGCAGCGCCTCCCAGGTGACCCTGGGCGCGCTGGCCGGCGGCCTGGCGACCGGTCTCGCCATCTACGCGCTCGCCTGGAAGCGGGGCGTGCACGGATACCGGCTGGTGCTGGTCGGCATCGGCGTCAACGCGATCATGACGGCGGTCAACGGCTATCTGCTCACCAAGGCCGACCTGGTCGACGCGACCCGCGCGGTGGTGTGGATGACCGGCTCCCTGGGCGGCCGGGACTGGGACCAGGTCTGGCCGCTGCTCGGGCTGTGCGCCGTCCTCGTCCCGCTGGTCCTCGCGAACGCGCGCGGCCTGCGGATGATGGAGATGGGCGACGACATCTCGAACGCGCTCGGCGTGCGCGTGCAGCGCGTCCGGCTCGTGCTGATGGTCTGTGCCGTCCTGCTCGTCGCCGCCGCCACGGCCGCCGCGGGGCCCGTCAGCTTCGTCGCGCTGACCGCGCCGCAGCTCGCCCGGCGCCTCACCCGCTCGCCGGGGCCGAACCTGGTGCCCTCCCTGTGCATGGGGGCGGCCCTGCTGGTCGCCGCCGACTGGGCCTCCCAGCGCGCCTTCGGCGCCGACCAGCTGCCCGTCGGCGTGGTCACCGGCGTCCTCGGCGGCGCCTACCTGCTGTGGCTGCTGGTCGGCGAGCGCCGGGCGGGCCGGATATGAAGCGCGCGCAGGGCCCGGACGCAGGCGGCGCGCACCCCAACACCCCTAGGAGCACTGTGAACCGGCTGTCCGCGCAGAACGTCACCCTCGCCTACGACCAGCGGGTCATCGCCGAGCAGCTGTCGGTGGAGATCCCCGACAACTCCTTCACGGTGATCGTCGGCCCCAACGCGTGCGGCAAGTCGACGCTGCTGCGGGCGCTGTCGCGGATGCTCAGGCCGAGCCAGGGCCGGGTGCTGCTGGACGGGCAGGCCATCCAGTCGATGCCCGCCAAGAAGGTCGCGCGGACCCTCGGCCTGCTGCCGCAGTCGTCCGTCGCGCCCGACGGCATCACCGTCGCCGACCTCGTCGGCCGGGGCCGCTACCCGCACCAGGGCCTGCTGCGCCAGTGGTCCGCGCAGGACGAGCGGGTCGTGCGGGAGTCGATGCGGCAGACCGGCGTCGCGGAGCTGGCCGAGCGGTACGTGGACGAGCTGTCCGGCGGGCAGCGGCAGCGGGTGTGGATCGCCATGGCGCTCGCCCAGCAGACCCCGCTGCTGCTCCTGGACGAGCCGACCACCTACCTGGACATCCAGCACCAGATCGACGTCCTCGACCTGTGCGCCGAGCTGCACGAGGAGCAGGGCCGGACGCTGGTGGCGGTGCTGCACGACCTCAACCACGCCGCCCGCTACGCCACCCACCTCATCGCTCTGCGCGGCGGCACGGTGATCGCCGAGGGCGCCCCGAACGACATCGTCACGGCCGAACTGGTCGAGGAGGTCTTCGGACTGCGCTGCCAGGTCATCGACGACCCGGAGACGGGCACCCCGCTGGTGGTGCCGGCGGCCCGGAAGGCGCGCGCGGAGAAGGTCACGGCGGCTTCCTGACGACGCGGAACGCCTACAGCAGCTTCCGGAGCCGGAACAGGTCCAGCAGGCTCGCCTCCAGCTTCACCCGGCCCGAGCCCCAGGCGGTCGCGAAGTTCAGTCCGCCGCCCACCAGGGCCACCAGGTCGTCCCCGGCCATGGCGAGCCTGATCTGCGCCCTCTCGCGCGGCGGGCCGGGGTGGGTCTCGTCGACCTCGATCCGGCCGCCGGTCATCCGGCCCGCGAAGGTGACGTCGAGATCGGTGATGTGGCAGCTCACCGAGCGGTCGAGCGCGGCGGCCGCGCGGACGTCGCCCTCGGCCCCCTGCATGTTGTCCGAAAGCTTCCCCAGTGCGGCGCGGCACTCCTCGATCGTGGCCATCGCCCACGACGGTACCCCAGCGGTTCGGGGTAGCGTCTGGGCATGAGCGAGTCCGTGTCCGAGGCCGACATCGACACCGAGGCGGCGCCCGCGTACGACCCCGCGGCGCCCGCCCCCCTGAACGTCCCGCGCACCCCCACCGGCAACGCCGAGGTCGACGCCCAGCTCGACCGGCTCGCCGACGCCGACCACCTCGCCACCGACGGCCATGTCGAGGTGTACGAGGATGTGCACCGGGGGCTGCGCGACGCGCTCACCGCGCTCGACGCCCGCCCGGGACCTCCGGCCCCCTCACCGTCGTACCAACACAGGAGCTGAACCGAACGTGGCAGGAGTCGCACGCCGCCGTCTCGACGCGGAGCTGGTCCGCCGGAAGCTCGCCCGCTCGCGCGAGCACGCCAGCCAGCTGATCGCCGCCGGCCGGGTCACCGTCGGCAAGACCGTGGCGACCAAGCCGGCCACGCAGGTGGAGACCGCGGCGGCGATCGTGGTCCAGTCCGACGACAGCGATCCCGACTACGTCTCCCGGGGCGGGCACAAGCTCGCCGGCGCGCTGGAGGCCTTCGTGCCGGAGGGGCTCGTCGTCGAGGGCCGGCGCGCGCTGGACGCCGGCGCGTCCACCGGCGGCTTCACCGACGTCCTGCTGCGCGCGGGCGCCGCCCACGTCGTCGCGGTGGACGTCGGCTACGGACAGCTCGCCTGGTCTCTGCGGAACGATGAACGCGTCACCGTCAAGGACCGTACGAACGTACGCGAGTTGACGCTTGAGGCGATCGATGGGGAACCTGTGGATCTTGTCGTGGGCGATCTGTCCTTCATCCCGCTCGGACTGGTACTGCCCGCCCTGAAGCGGTGCGTGACGCCGGACGCCGACCTGGTGATGATGGTCAAGCCGCAGTTCGAGGTGGGGAAGGAGCGGCTCGGCAGCGGGGGTGTCGTACGGAGTCCGCAGCTGCGGGCGGAGGCCGTGCGAGGAGTGGCCGAGAAGGCCTGGGAGCTGGGGCTCGGGGTGCAGGGTGTCACCGCCAGTCCGCTGCCCGGCCCCTCGGGGAACGTCGAGTACTTTCTCTGGCTGCGGGCGGGGGCACCCCAGGTGGACCCGGCCGACGTCGACCGTGCAGTGGCGGAGGGGCCGCGTTGACACAGAACCTGGCGCGTACTGTTTTCCTGCTCGCCCACACCGGGCGGCCCGCGGCGATCCGCAGTGCGGAACTCGTCGTCAAGGGTCTGCTGCGGCATGGCATCGGGGTGCGGGTGCTGGAGGAGGAGGCGCGCGACCTGCCGCTCCCGGACGAGGTGGCCCTCGTCAAGGAGGCGACCCCGCAGTGCCTGGACGGGTGCGAGCTGCTGATCGTGCTGGGCGGCGACGGCACGCTGCTGCGCGGCGCCGAGTTCGCGCGGGCCTCCGGGGTCCCGATGCTCGGCGTCAACCTCGGGCGCGTCGGGTTCCTCGCGGAGGCCGAGCGGGACGACCTCGACCGGGTCGTGGACCGGGTGGTGGCGCGGTCGTACGAGGTCGAAGAGCGGATGACCGTCGACGTCGTGGTGCACCGCAACGGCGACATCGTGCACACCGACTGGGCGCTGAACGAGGCGGCCGTGCAGAAGGCCGGCGCCGAGAAGCTGCTGGAAGTCGTCCTGGAGATCGACGGGCGGCCGGTGACCGGATTCGGGTGCGACGGTGTCGTGCTGTCCACGCCGACCGGGTCCACGGCGTACGCCTTCTCCGCCGGGGGGCCGGTGGTGTGGCCGGAGGTGGAGGCACTGCTCATGGTGCCGATCAGCGCGCACGCGCTGTTCGCGAAGCCGTTGGTCACCTCGCCGGACTCCGTGCTGGCGGTGGAGGTGCTGCCGCACATCCCGCCGGGGGTTCTCTGGTGCGACGGGCGGCGGACCGTGGAGCTGCCGCCGGGGGCGCGGGTCGAGGTCAGGCGGGGGGCCGTGCCGGTACGGCTGGCCCGGCTGCACCATTCGTCCTTCACGGACCGGTTGGTGGCGAAGTTCGCGTTGCCGACCACGGGATGGCGGGGGGCGCCGCACCACCCCTCGGAGTGACAAGGGCGGGCCATGTGCGCTCCCGGCCCCGGACCTCGTATGGTCTGTTCCGTGTTGGAGGAGATGCGGATACGGTCGCTCGGGGTCATCGACGATGCCGTTGTCGAGCTGTCGCCGGGGTTCACCGCCGTCACCGGTGAGACGGGTGCCGGCAAGACCATGGTGGTCACCAGCCTTGGGCTGCTGCTCGGCGGCCGGGCGGACCCGGCGCTGGTGCGGATCGGGGCCGAGAAGGCGGTCGTGGAGGGGCGGGTCGCCGTGCCCCCCGGCGCCGCGGCCGTCGTACGTGCCGAGGAGGCCGGGGCCGAGCTGGACGACGGGGCCCTGCTGATCAGCCGTACCGTTTCCGCCGAGGGCCGCTCCCGGGCGCACCTGGGCGGGCGCAGCGTGCCCGTCGGGCTGCTCGCCGAGCTGGCCGACGACCTGGTGGCCGTGCACGGGCAGACCGACCAGCAGGGGCTGCTGAAGCTGTCCCGGCAGCGGCAGGCGCTCGACCGGTACGCGGGCGACGCCGTCGCCGTGCCGCTCGCCAAGTACGGCGAGGCGTACAAGCGGCTGCGGGCCGTCTCCGCCGAGCTGGAGGAGATCACCACACGCGCGCGTGAGCGGGCGCAGGAAGCCGACATGCTGCGGTACGGGCTCGACGAGATCGCCGCCGTGGAGCCCCGGGCCGGCGAGGACGTGGAGCTGGCCGAGGAGGCCGAGCGGCTGGGGCACGCCGAGGCGCTGTCGTCCGCCGCGACGGCCGCGCACGCCGCTCTCGCGGGCAATCCGGAGGACCCCGAGGGCATCGACGCCTCGACGCTCGTCGCGGGCGCGCACCGGGCCCTGGAGGCCGTGCGGTCGCACGATCCGGCACTGGCCGCGCTCGCCGACCGGATCGGGGAGATCGGCATCCTGCTGGGTGACGTGGCGGGCGAGCTGGCGGGGTACGCCGACGATCTCGACGCCGACCCGCTGCGGCTGGCCGCCGTGGAGGAGCGCCGGGCCGGCCTGAACGCCCTGACCCGCAAGTACGGCGACGACGTCGCTGCCGTCCTGGCCTGGGCCGAGCGGAGTGCCGCGCGGCTCACGGAGCTGGACGGCGACGACGAGCGGATCGAGGAGCTGACGGCCGAACGGGACGCGCTGCGCACCGAACTGGGCGGGCTCGCGCAAGCGCTGACGGACGCGCGGACGGAGGCCGCCGAGCGGTTCGCCGCCGCCGTGACGGCCGAGCTGGCCTCGCTGGCGATGCCCCATGCGCGCGTGTCCTTCGACATCCGACAGACCGAGGACCCGGACGGCGTCGAGGTCGGCGGGCGGACGGTCGCCTACGGCCCGTCGGGCGTGGACGAGGTCGAGCTGCTGCTCGCCCCGCACCCCGGCGCCCCGCCGCGGCCCATCGCGAAGGGCGCGTCCGGTGGTGAGCTGTCCCGCGTGATGCTGGCCGTGGAGGTGGTGTTCGCGGGCACCGACCCGGTGCCGACGTACCTCTTCGACGAGGTCGACGCGGGTGTCGGCGGCAAGGCGGCGGTCGAGATCGGCCGGCGGCTGGCGAAGCTCGCCAAGACCGCGCAGGTCGTCGTGGTCACCCACCTGCCCCAGGTCGCCGCGTTCGCCGACCGCCAGCTGCTCGTGGAGAAGACCGACGACGGCTCCGTCACCCGCTCCGGTGTGAAGGTCCTGGAGGGCGAGGAGCGCATCCGCGAGCTGTCCCGCATGCTGGCGGGCCAGGAGGACTCCGAAACGGCCCGCGCCCACGCGGAGGAACTCCTGGCGACGGCCAGGGCGGACCTGTAGCACCGCGTGCACCGGGGCGGGCGCCGGCCAGGTGTCCGCCCCCGTGCACGCGGGCGTCAGGCTGACGGCGCCCGAAGAGTGCCTTCGCGGTGGCCGCGCTGTCGGCGCGTGCGGCATGTGCCGGGCTGCGGAAGGCCGCCCCCGGCGGGCGGGCGCGCTGGGAACGGAGGAATCACGCCGGGCGGGTCGTGGGGCTGTACGCCGGGGCCCGCCGCGGTGCTGGGGGCGGCGGTCGCCGCTGGGCGGGCGTGTCCCGCGGCCGGGTTCGCGGTGCCGGCCGCCGGGGCCTGTGGGGCGTACGACGACATGGCCGGGGATCACCGGCGGGGGTTCCGGGCGCATCTGGCGGCCCTGCGGGACGGTGAGGTCACCAGCGGGGCCGTGAAGTTGTTCGGGATGTCGGCGGCCGGGCTGGTGGCGGGGGCGCTGATGAAGGAGCGTCCGCTCGACAAGCTGCTCGGCGGGGTCGTGATCGCCGGGACGGCCCACCTGGTCGACCTCCTCGACGTGCGGCCCGGGCGGGCCGCCGGCGCGGTGCTCTCGCTCGGGGCGCCGGGGCTGGTGGGGAGGGACCGGGGCCCCGGCTGGCCGCCGGGGCGATGGGCGCCGCCGCGGCCGTGCTGCCCGACGACCTCGGCGAGCGCGTGATGCTCGGGGACACGGGGGGCGCACGCCCTCGGTACCGCACTGGGGGCGGCCGTGGTGGCGGGAAACCGGCGCGCGGGGCTGCTCGCGCACGCCGTCGCTCTGGTGGCCGCGGCCCGGTACGGGGATCGGGTCAGCGCCTGGGCGCGGGCCCGGTGAGCGGCTGACCTCGTGGTATGCCCTCGTACACCGTTCCGCCGTGGCAGGCGTTCCCTCACCCGTGTGGGTGATGTGCTCCGGCGCATTGCCCCGGCCCGCCGCACGGTGCGCCCTCGCCGGATGTCCCTGAACGGCCGTACGTGCTGGCATGCTTGGCAGGGAACGCGGGGCGGGCAGCGAGTACGGACGGTCCGCCCGGGAGGCGCGCGGGGTGCGTCCTTCCGCCCCCCTGGGCCCGCTACCTTCTGTACGTTTCCTCGTGACCACCCCACGTGAACCTCGTGCCCGCCCCCGTGAACCAGGAGCCCCGGCCCCGTGAGCCCCCTGAGCAGCAACGCACCGCACGGCCAGCCGCCGCTGCGCACCGTGCAGGTGCTCGGCGGAGGCAACGCCGGCAGCAGCGCGCATGTGCGCTCCCTGGCCGAGGGTCTGGTGGCGAGGGGCGTGCGGGTCACCGTATGCGCCCCCGTCGAGGCCGATCACGCCTACGACTTCATCGGAGTCGGCGCCGAGCACGTGCACGTGCCGCGCAGCAGCGACCCCGTCTCCGTGGCCGCGCTCAGGACGGCCTGCGCGCACGCCGACCTGGTGCACGCGCACGGTCTGCACGCCTCCTTCCGGACCGTGCTCGCGCTCAGCGGGCGCACCACCCCGCTGGTGGTCACCTGGCACAACCGGGCCCACGCGGAGGGCCCGCGGGCCCAGCTGCTGCGGCTGCTGGAACGGCGCGTGATGAGGACCGCTGCCGTGGTCCTCGGCACCAGCCCCGACCTGGTCGACCGGGCCCGGCGGACCGGCGCGCGCGACGCCCGGCTCGCGGCCGTCGGCCTGCCGGGCCGGCGCCGCCCCGGCGGCCTCCTCGACGCCGACGTCTCCGACCGCGACGATCCCGACCGGCTGCGGTCCAAGACCCGGGCCGAACTCGGCGCCACCGGACGCCCGTTGCTCATCGCGGTCGGTTCCCTGGAGCGGCACCGCGGCTACGACGTCCTGCTCGACGCGGCCCGCGCGTGGCGCGGCCTCGACCCGGTCCCGCTGGTGGCCGTCGCGGGGGAGGGACCGCTGCGGCCGGTGCTGCAACGGCGGATCGAGGACGAGGAGCTGCCGGTGCGGCTCATCGGGCACCGCGAGGACGTGCCGGAGCTGCTCGCCGCCGCCGATCTGGCCCTGCTGACGAGCAGTCGTGAGTCGCGGTCCGTCCTCGCCCAGGAGGCGCTGCACGCGCGCGTGCCGCTCGTCGCCACCCGGGTCGGTGGCATCCCGGACCTCGTCGGCGACGCGGCCGAACTCGTCCCGTACGGCGATCCGGAAGCCCTCGCCGCCACCGTCGTACGGCTCCTCGCGGACCCGGAACGGTGCGCGGTGCTGCGCGAGCGCGGGACGCGGCAGGCCGCCACCTGGCCGACCGAGGACGAGACGGTCGCCCAAGTCCTCAGCGTGTACGACGAGTTGACCCAGCCGAGGCCACTGCCCTGACCGGGCTCAGGGCACGTGCCGGCGCGCCCGCAGGGCCAGGCTCAACGCCAGTACCGTCTGCGGGTCGTCCAGGTCGGTGCCCAGCAACTCCCCGATCCGGGCGAGCCGGTTGTAGAGCGTCTGCCGGTTGAGATGCAGTTCGCGGGCCGTCTCCGCCTTGCGGCCGGCGTGCGCCAGATAGGTCTCCAGGGTCGGCAGCAGCGGCGGCTTGGAGCGGTGGTCGTGGTCGCGCAGCGGGCCGATCGCCCGGTCCACGAAGGCCGCGAGGTCCGGGTGGTCGCGCAGCCGCCACAGCAGGAGGTCGATGTCGAGGCGCCGGGCGTCGTACCAGGGCCGGTCGGTCAGGCCCTGGGCCGCCGTCGCGGTCTCCGCCGCATGCCTGAGCCCCGCCGAGGCCGCCGCCCAGCCGCCCGCCACCCCGACGACCACGACCGGCGACGGCGAGCCAGGCCGGCGCATCCCGGCCCGCTCCACCCCCGCCCGGAGCGCCGCCGCCACCCGGTCCGCGACCGCCGCCCGCTCCGAGTCCGAACGCAGCCCCAGCAGCACCAGCACCCGGCCCTCCACCGGCCGCACCCCGAGCAGCACCGGCACCCCCACCGCGGCCAGCTCCTCGGAGACCGCGCGGGCCAGCACCGCCCAGCCCCCGCCGGGGGAGAGGCTGTCCCCGATCCGCATCACCACGGGCAGCAGCGGGCTGTCGCCGGGCTTGAAGCCCAGCACCCGGGCCTGCGCCGGGGCGTCCTCCGCCGCGATCCGGCCCTCGGCGAGATCGGTGAGGAAGTCACCGCGCCCGCGCGCCGCCAGCTCCTCCTCCTGCCGGGCCTGCATCAGCACCACGGCCAGGATGCCCGCGGCCCGCTCGGCGGCGATCCGGTGCACCGGGGCCAGCGGCGAGCGGACCGGCAGCAGCACCAGGCGGGCGCGCACGGCACCGGCGGCCCCGGGCCCGCCGCCGGGCACGTCCACCAGCACCGACCCGGCGGGCGGCGGGGCCTCCTTGTGCGGGCCGCGCAGCCCCTCCCAGACCTGGAGCGGGTCCGCGCCCTCCGGCCCGGCCCCGGCGGCGTACAGCAGCCGGCCGTCGGCGGTCTCCAGGAACACCGGGTTGCCGCCGAAGCCGGCCAGGATGTCCAGCACCTGCGGCACCCCGCCGCCGCCCAGCAGGGCCTCGGTGCAGCGCCGGTGCACCTCCTCCGCGCGCTGGAGCAGCGCGTAGTGGCCGTTGACGATCTCGGTGTGGATCTCCTCGGTCACCGTCACGAACGGCACCTCGCGGTGCAGCTGGACCAGCGGCAGCCCGGCCGCCCGCGCCGTGTCCACCAGGGCGGCGGGCAGCCGGGCGAAGCGCGGGCCCAGCTCCACCACGAGGGCGGCGATCCCGCGCTCGGCGAGGGTGCGCACGAACGCCCGCTGCTCGGCCGGCCGGGTGCCGAGGCCGTAGCCGGTGGTCAGCAGCAGCTCGCCGCCCTTGAGCAGCGAGGCGATGTTCGGGACCTCGCCCGCGTGCACCCAGCGCACGGTGCGGCCGAGCCGGTCGGCGCCCGCCAGCACCTCCGGCAGCCCGCTGCGCAGTCCGGGCAGCTCCAGCGCCCGCTGCACGGTGATCCCGGCGCCCTGGGTGTCGGGCCGATGGTCCGTACGGCTGTCCATGCGGCGACGCTACCTGCGCAAACGCCCTCAGGAACAGCTCCCGGGGGGCAGCTGCCGCCTAGACCGGACGGATGTTGTGGTTGAAGCGGAAGACGTTGTCGGGGTCGTAGCGCCGCTTCACCTTCGCCAGGCGCAGGGTGTTCCCGGCACCCAGGCCCGCGCGGACCCGCTCCGGGCCCTCGTCGCCGATGAAGTTGAGGTACACGGCACCCGTGCTCCACCGCCGCAGGCCGGCCCGCACGTCCCGCACCCAGCCGATCGCCCGCTCGTCGTCGGCCGGGTCCGGCCAGATCGCGAGCGGGTGCGCCGCCCAGGGCGCGTCCCGGTACGGCACCGGGTACTCGTGCGGGCCGGCCGCGACGGCCCCGCCCTGCGGGAACAGCAGGTGCCGGGTGGGGGTCGGCACCGGCATGCCGTCCGCGCGGGCGCAGAAGACGTCCACCGCCTCGTCCGGCAGCCCGGTCAGATACTCCGCCGACCAGTGGTTGCGCAGCCCCGCCGGCTGGTCGAGCAGGGACTGCACATCGGCGTACGGCAGGTCACCGGCCAGTTCCACCTCGTGCGGCAGCGCGAGCAGCGGCTCGGCGAGCTTGCGCAGCTCGTCCTCGCCGCCGGCGTAGGTCAGCAGGGCCGCGCACAGCGGCGTGCCCACCAGCTCCGGCGGTGTGAACTCCCCGGGCGGGCCGGTGAGGTACAGCGCCGCGCCACCCACCTCGTCCGGCCCGGTGCGGATGATCTCGCGGAAGGTGCGGAGCACGTCCGGTCCGGTGTCCGGCAGGAACAGCAGCAGGACGATGGAGAACTCCGGCAGCTCGTGCAGCCGCAGGGTGAGCGCGGTGGCGACGCCGAAGTTGCCGCCCCCGCCGTGCAGCGCCCAGAACAGCTCGGGGTTCTCGTCGGCGCTCGCGTGCACCCGCTCGGCGTCGGCGGTCACCAGCTCCACAGCGATGAGGTTGTCGACGGCGAGGCCGAAGGCGCGGTCCAGCCAGCCGGTGCCGCCGCCGAGGACGAAGCCGCCGACGCCGGTGGTGGAGGCCCGCCCGCCGGTGGTCGCGAGACCGTACGGCTGGGTGGCGCGGTCCAGATGGCTCATCGTGGCGCCGCCCTCGACGCGGACCGCCTCGGACGCCGGGTCGACGGTCACCCGGTGCATCCGGCGCAGGTCCACCACGAGCGCGCCGTCGCCCAGCGCCGTACCGGCCACGCCGTGGCCGCCGCCGCGCACCGCGATGTGCAGGTCCAGGTCCCTGCCGAAGCGCACGGCCCGCACCACATCGGTCGCGTCCGCGCACTGCGCGATCACCGCGGGCCGCCGGTCGACCATCGCGTTGAAGACCGCACGGGCCTCCTCGTAGCCCAGGTCACCGGGGGCGAGCACATCGCCGACCAGATCCTCGCGCAGCGCGGCGAGGGCCGCGCCCGCCTTCGAGAGGGAAGCCATGGCCGCCCCCTTCCGCACAAAGGGGCCTGTGTCCGGCTTCCAGCCTAGGCGGGCGGGACTGTGCCGGCCTGCTCAGCCGCCGTAGGCGCCCGACGCGGTCAGCCGCAGGGCCGTGTCGATCAGCGGGACGTGGCTGAACGCCTGCGGGAAGTTGCCCACCTGGCGCTTCAGGCGCGGGTCCCATTCCTCGGCGAGCAGACCGAGGTCGTTGCGCAGCGCGAGGAGCTTCTCGAACAGCTTGCGCGCCTCGTCCACCCGGCCGATCATCGCCAGGTCGTCCGCCATCCAGAACGAGCAGGCCAGGAAGGCGCCCTCGTCGCCCGGCAGGCCGTCGACGCCCGCTCGGTCGCCTTCCGTCGGGTAGCGCAGGATGAACCCGTCCGGGGTGGACAGCTCGCGCTGGATCGCCTCGATGGTGCCGATCACCCGCTTGTCGTCCGGCGGCAGGAAGCCCATCTGCGGGATGAGCAGCAGGGAGGCGTCCAGCTCCTGCGAGCCGTAGGACTGGGTGAAGGTGTTGCGCTCCTTGTCGTAGCCCTTCTCGCACACGTCCCGGTGGATGTCGTCGCGCAGTTCCTTCCAGCGCTCCAGCGGGCCGTCCGCGTCGCCGGACTCGATCAGCTTGATCGTGCGGTCGACGGCGACCCAGGCCATCACCTTGGAGTGCACGAAGTGCCGGCGCGGGCCGCGCACCTCCCAGATGCCCTCGTCCGGCTCCTGCCAGTGGTCCTCCAGGTAGCGGATCAGCTTCAGCTGGAGCAGGGAGGCGTAGTCGTTGCGGGCGAGCCCGGTCATGTGGCCCAGGTGCAGGGCCTCGGTGACCTCGCCGTACACGTCCAGCTGGAGCTGGTGCGCGGCGCCGTTGCCGACCCGCACCGGGGCCGACTTCTCGTAGCCGGGCAGCCAGTCCAGCTCGGCCTCGCCCAGCTCGCGCTCACCGGCGATGCCGTACATGATCTGCAGGTTCTCCGGGTCGCCGGCGACCGCGCGCAGCAGCCACTCGCGCCAGGCGCGGGCCTCTTCGCGGTAGCCCGTGCGCAGCAGCGAGGACAGGGTGATCGCCGCGTCCCGCAGCCACGTGTAGCGGTAGTCCCAGTTGCGCACACCCCCGATGTCCTCCGGCAGGGAGGTCGTCGGGGCCGCGACGATGCCGCCCGTGGGGGCGTACGTCAGCGCCTTCAGGGTGATCAGCGAGCGGATCACCGCCTCGCGGTACGGCCCGTGGTAGGTGCAGTGCTCGACCCACTCGCGCCAGAAGTCCTCCGTCGCCTCCAGCGAGGCCTCCGGCTCCGGCAGCGGCGGCGGCTGCTTGTGCGAGGGCTGCCAGGAGATGGTGAACGCGATCCGGTCACCCGGGGCGACGGTGAAGTCGGCGTACGTGGTGAGCGCCTTGCCGTAGGTCTCGGCCTCGGTGTCGAACCACACCGAGTCCGGTCCGGCGACGGCCACCGTGCGTCCCTCGTGCTTGTGCACCCACGGCACCACCCGGCCGTAGGAGAACCGCATCCGCAGGGCCGAGCGCATCGGCACGCGGCCGGTGACGCCCTCTACGATCCGGATCAGCTGCGGGGCGCCGTCACGCGGGGGCATGAAATCGGTCACACGGACCGTGCCGCGCGGGGTGTCCCACTCCGATTCCAGGATCAGCGAGTCGCCGCGGTAGCTGCGCCGGGCGGCCGTGGGCGGCTTGGCGTCGGCGGCGTGCGCCGGTCCGAGCCGCCAGAAACCGTGCTCCTCGGTGCCCAGCAGGCCGGCGAAGATGGCATGCGAGTCGAAGCGGGGCAGGCACAGCCAGTCCACCGTGCCATCCCGGCAGACCAGCGCCGCGGTCTGCATGTCTCCGATGAGTGCGTAGTCTTCGATGCGCCCGGCCACGTGCAACTCCAGTCGAACGGCCACGTCACACCCCCGCGCAGGGGGCTGTCGCTAGTGCGGTCAAGGGGTCGTTGTTAAGCGTCGTTGAGCGGTGAAGCAAAGCAGCCCGCCGAGCCCTGAGGCAACACGACAGTCTTTGCTCAACGAACTGCCGCGCTCTCGTTGTTCCGGGTGATGTTGGCGGGGGTGTGCCGTCGTTCCGGCCGGGCTCGGCAGCGAATGTCCGAGCAGGATACGACGCACGTAGATGATCTGCGTGCCGCTCCGGGCAACCTGTGTGAGCCGAACGAGTGAGCACCGGGTGAGAACCCTGTGCCCGCGGGATGACGCGAGTGACAGGAGTGACCTCTGCGGCGTCCCGCTGTGGCCGGGCGAGCGCGCACAGTGGCCGGGAGCCATCTCGTCCAGGCGCTGATACGCTGGTAGCCCGTGGACCGGTGGGAGCCACCCCGACAGGGAAATCCGGAAGGGGCCCCCCGAACCGCAGCGACGGCACCCCCGGAAACACCCGGGAGGGTCGCCGGATCGCACTTCCAGACCGCGACCACGGGAGCCCCCTCTTGGCCATGCCGCCCAACACCACGACGACCAAGCACATCTTCGTGACCGGGGGTGTCGCCTCCTCGCTCGGCAAGGGTCTGACGGCCTCCAGCCTGGGCATGCTGCTCAAGGCGCGGGGCCTGCGTGTCGTGATGCAGAAGCTGGACCCGTACCTGAACGTCGACCCGGGCACGATGAACCCCTTCCAGCACGGTGAGGTGTTCGTCACCAACGACGGCGCCGAGACCGACCTGGACATCGGCCACTACGAGCGGTTCCTCGACCGTGACCTGGACGGCACCGCCAACGTCACCACCGGCCAGGTCTACTCCACCGTGATCGCCAAGGAGCGCCGCGGCGAGTACCTGGGCGACACGGTGCAGGTCATCCCGCACATCACCAACGAGATCAAGCACCGCATCCGGCGCATGGCCACCGACGAGGTCGACGTGGTCATCACCGAGGTCGGCGGCACGGTCGGCGACATCGAGTCGCTGCCGTTCCTGGAGACCGTCCGCCAGGTCCGCCACGAGGTCGGCCGGGACAACGTCTTCGTCGTGCACATCTCGCTGCTGCCCTACATCGGCCCGTCCGGTGAGCTGAAGACCAAGCCGACCCAGCACTCGGTGGCCGCGCTCCGGAACATCGGCATCCAGCCGGACGCGATCGTGCTGCGCTGCGACCGGGAGGTGCCCACCGCGATCAAGCGGAAGATCTCCCTGATGTGCGACGTCGACGAGGCCGCCGTCGTCGCCTGCCCGGACGCCCGCTCGATCTACGACATCCCCAAGGTCGTGCACGCCGAGGGCCTGGACGCGTACGTGGTCCGCAAGCTCGACCTGCCCTTCCGCGACGTGGACTGGACGACCTGGGACGACCTGCTCGACCGCGTCCACAACCCCGACCACGAGGTCACCCTGGCGCTGGTCGGCAAGTACATCGACCTGCCCGACGCCTACCTGTCGGTCACCGAGGCGCTGCGCGCGGGCGGCTTCGCCAACAAGGCCCGCGTGAAGATCAAGTGGGTCACCTCCGACGACTGCAAGACCCCGGCCGGCGCCAAGGCCCAGCTCGCGGACGTGGACGGCGTCTGCATCCCCGGCGGCTTCGGCGACCGGGGCGTGCTCGGCAAGGTCGGCGCGATCCGCTACGCCCGGGAGAACAGGATCCCGCTGCTCGGCCTGTGCCTGGGCCTGCAGTGCATCGTGATCGAGGCCGCCCGCAACCTGGCCGACATCCCGGACGCCAACTCCACCGAGTTCGACCCGGCCACCGCCCACCCGGTCATCTCCACCATGGCCGAGCAGCTCGACATCGTCGCCGGTGAGGGCGACATGGGCGGCACGATGCGGCTCGGCATGTACCCGGCCAAGCTCGCCGAGGGCTCCATCGTCCGCGAGGTCTACGACGGCAAGGAGTACGTCGAGGAGCGCCACCGGCACCGCTACGAGGTCAACAACGCCTACCGCGCGGAACTGGAGAAGAAGGCCGGCATCGTCTTCTCCGGCACCTCCCCCGACGGCAAGCTCGTGGAGTACGTGGAGTACCCGCGCGACGTCCACCCGTACCTGGTCGCCACGCAGGCGCACCCCGAGCTGCGCTCGCGGCCGACCCGCGCGAACCCGCTCTTCGTCGGCCTGGTGAAGGCCGCGGTCGAGCGGAAGAATTCGAAGTAACACACCAGTTGTACGGTGGCCGGGGTGCAAACCTTCAAAGGTGAGCGCCCCGGCCTTCTTCGTCGGCCGGTTTTTCGGAAAGCGTGTGGAAGGACAGGGCATGACGATCAAGGACACCCCCGAGGAGTGGGAGATCCGAGCCACGGACACCCCCTTCGTGGGCAACAAGACCTCCGTCCGCACGGACGACGTGGTCATGCCCGACGGGTCGGTGGCCCGCCGTGACTACCAGGTCCACCCCGGCTCCGTGGCCGTCCTCGCCCTGGACGAGGAGGACCGGGTGCTGCTGATCAACCAGTACCGGCACCCGGTGCGGCACAAGCTGTGGGAGATCCCGGCCGGGCTGCTGGACGTGCCCGGTGAGAACCCGCTGCACGCCGCCCAGCGGGAGCTGTACGAGGAGGCGCACGTCAAGGCCGAGGACTGGCGGGTGCTGACCGACGTGTACACCACACCGGGCGGCTGCGACGAGGCCGTACGGATCTTCCTGGCCCGGGGCCTGTCCGACGCCGAGGGGGAGCGCTTCGCGGCGGAGCACGAGGAGACCGACATGCAGCACGCGCGTGTGCCGGTCGAGGAGCTGGTGCGCCGGGTCCTGGCCGGGGACCTGCACAACAACTGCCTCGTGGTGGGCGTGCTCTCCCTGGTCGCCGCCCGTGGCGGGGACGGCCTGGACGCGCTGCGTCCCGCTGACGCGCCCTGGCCCGCGCGCCCCTTCGAGAACTGACCGGACCCGGCCGGGGAACCGGCCGCACCCGTCCGGCCCACCGGTGTGACGATCGCCTGATCCGATCGGGCGATCCCCCCGCCGTGCTCTTCCCGGAACGTCGCAGAGCGTGAACTAGGCTCTTCAACGCCCGTATCGGAAGACACCGGCGGGCTTGCGCGTGCGGTGGGACGGGAGTGTGGCCCGTGACGGATCAGGCGGTGGACCCAGACGGTGCGGAGCGGACCGCGCACCCGGCCAGGGAGGACCGTTTCCTGGGCCGGGCACGGGAGTTGAAGGAACTGCGCGCCGACATCGAGCGCGCCGGACTGGACACTCTCTCCGGCCGCAAGGCCCCCCGCGCGCGGGTGCTCCTCATCGCCGGCCGCCCCGGCTCCGGCCGGACCCGTCTCGCCGAGCAACTCGTCCGGCAGGTCGCCGGCCGCTACCCCGACGGAGTGCTGCGGGCCCGCCTCAGCGAGCCCGGCGGCACTCCGGTGCCCGTCGAGCAGGCCGCCCGCGACCTGCTCGCCGCGCTGGAGCTGCCGGCCCCCGCCGGAGCCGCCGAGGACGACCTGGCCGCGGCCCTGCGCGCCGCCCTCGCCGGCCGGCGGATGCTGCTCCTGCTGGACGACGCGGCCGGCGCCGAGCAGGTCGACGCGCTGCTCCCGGACGCCCCGGACTGCCTGGTGGTGGCCGTCTCCGGGGGCCCGCTCACCGGCATCGCGGACGTCCGCCCCTGCACCCTCGGCGGCCTCGACACCAAGTCCGCGGTGGAACTGCTCACGGGCTACGCGGGCTCCGTCCGCGTCACCGTCGACCCGCGCTCCGCGGAGAGCCTGGTCGAGGCCTGCCAGGGCCACCCGGCCGCACTGGTGCTGGCCGGCGGCTGGCTCGCCGCCCGCCCCCAGGCCGCCGTCTCCGACCTCGCCAAGCGGCTGCACGCCGACGGCGGCGCGGACGGCACCCCGCTGTCCCGCGTCTTCCGGCTCGTGTACGACCAGCTGCCCGGCCCGGCCGCCCGCGTACTGCGACTGCTCTGCCTCGCCCCGGCCGGTCTGGCCGACCCGCACACCGCCTCGGCGCTCGCCGGCTGCTCGGTCGACGCCGCCCGCGCCACCCTGGACGACCTCGTCGCGCTCGGCCTGCTGCGCGCCCTGGACTCCCCGCTGCCCCAGTACGAGGTCCCCGGCTGTCTGCACCCGCTGCTGCGCGCCCTGACCGAGACCCAGGAACGGCCCGCCGAGCTGCAGCTGGCCCGGGCCCGGATGCTGGAGCGGACGGTACGGCTGCTGCAGTCCTGCCGGGCGATCACCGAGACCGACAGCCCGCAGGCCCGGGAGAAGCTGAGCGGCCTGCCCCCCGCGCTGCGCTTCCCGACCCCGCGGGCCGCCGCCGACTGGCTGCGCATCCGGCGGCCCGCCCTGCTGGCGTCCGCGCGCCTCGCGGTGGCCGACGGCGAGCTGGACACCCTCGCCCGCCGGCTGATGTCCCAGCTGGTCAGGGCCCTGGCCGCGCACGTCGGCACGCAGGCCGCCGCACCCGACCTGTACGGCCTGCACGGCCTCGTCCTGGACGTCGCCGAGCGGCGCGGGCTGCCCCGGGAGAAGGCCGCGGCCCTGCTGAACCTGGGCGATCTGGACGCGCAGACCGGCCGGACCCGGGAGGCGCTGGCCCGTTACCGGGCCGCCCTGGACGCCGGACGCGAGGCGAACGACCCGTACGCGACCGGCCGCGCGATGGAATCCGTAGGCGGTGCCTACCAGGAGCTGGGGGACCACGACCGGGCCGCCGACTGGTTCGGCCGGGCGCTGGCCGAGCGGCTGGCCCGGGGGGAGCACCCGGAGGCGGCCCGGCTGTACGGCCGTATCGGCACCGCCCACACCTACGCCGGCCGTTACGGCGAGGCACTGCGGAACTGGCGGGCCGCCCTCGCCGGCTACCGCAGGAGCGGCGATGTCGCCGCCAGCGCGCGGGCGTTGAGCGAGATCGCCCGGGTGCAGGAGTACGCGGGGCGGCCCGAGGAGTCGCTGCGCACCTGCCAGGAGGCCGTGGAGTGGGCGCGGCGCGCCGAGGACGCGCGCTTGCAGGCCGCACTCCAGCTGCGGCTCGCCGACACCCTGGACCGGCTCGGCGACCCCGCGTCGGCCCGCCTGCACCGCGCCGCGGCGGAGCGCATGCTGGGTGAGGAGCCACCGGAAGAGGACGCAAGGCCGGAACAAGACGCTAACGCCTGCGAAATCCGTAGTACACCGAGCGAAGATTGAGGCAATGAAAGGCTAGACAGCCGGAACGCCTTCATTAAACTGGCTCTGCCGCTCGTTCTCCTGCGGTGTCTCCCGGTATGCCCCCGCATGTCTGGGTACGTCTGTACTGCACCCCCATACCCTCTGAGCCAAGGACCGTGATCGACGTGAAGGTCGGCATCCCCCGCGAGGTCAAGAACAACGAGTTCCGGGTGGCCATCACCCCCGCCGGTGTGCACGAGCTGGTGCGCAACGGCCACCAGGTCGTCGTCGAGCGGGGCGCCGGCCTCGGCTCCTCCATCACGGACGAGGAGTACGTCTCGGCCGGTGCCGCCATCCTCGACGCGGCCGACGAGGTCTGGGCCGCCGCCGACCTGCTGCTGAAGGTCAAGGAGCCCATCGCCGAGGAGTACCACCGCCTGCGCAAGGACCAGATCCTCTTCACCTACCTGCACCTGGCCGCCTCCAAGGAGTGCACGGACGCGCTGATCGAGTCCGGCACCACGGCCATCGCCTACGAGACGGTCGAGCTGCCGAACCGGTCGCTGCCGCTGCTCGCCCCGATGTCCGAGGTCGCGGGCCGGCTGGCCCCGCAGGTCGGTGCCTACCACCTGATGCGCGCGGCCGGCGGCCGCGGCGTGCTGCCGGGCGGCGTCCCGGGCGTGACCCCGGCCAAGGCCGTGGTCATCGGCGGCGGCGTCTCCGGCTGGAACGCCACCCAGGTCGCCATCGGCATGGGCTTCGAGGTGACCCTGCTCGACCGCGACATCAACAAGCTACGCGAGGCGGACCGGATCTTCGGTACGAAGGTCAAGGCGATCATGTCCAACGCCTTCGAGCTGGAGAAGGCCGTCCTCGACGCCGACCTCGTCATCGGCGCGGTCCTCATCCCGGGCGCGAAGGCCCCGAAGCTGGTCACCAACGAGATGGTGTCCCGCATGAAGCCGGGAAGTGTCCTTGTCGACATCGCGATCGACCAGGGCGGCTGCTTCGAGGACTCCCGTCCCACCACGCACGCCGAGCCGACCTTCCGGGTCCACAACTCGGTCTTCTACTGCGTCGCCAACATGCCGGGCGCGGTGCCCAACACCTCCACCAACGCCCTCACCAACGCGACGCTGCCGTACATCGTCTCGCTGGCCAACAACGGCTGGGTGGAGGCGCTGCGCCGCGACGCCGCGCTCGCCAAGGGCCTCAACACCCATGACGGCAAGGTCGTTTACAAGGAGGTCGCCGAGGCCCACGGCCTGGACCACGTCGAGCTGGAGAGCCTTCTCGGCTGACCCAAAAGGCGATTCGTCAACACGGCTCGTCAACAGCGCGCACCCGGCCGGACCTTGCCCGACAAGGTCCGGCCGGGTGTGTGTATGGTCACTTTGCGGCTCTCGGTCAACTCGCCTCGAACGTAACCCTTCGACCGATTCGCACACCGGTGAAACCTGCTGTGCGACGGCCGTACGCCCTTGACAGCGAGATGTTTCATTGCCGACACATCCTGCCGGGTCCGGCGGATTGTGTTGCTGCGGACCGCCGACACGCCATAGAGTCGCCAACCGTCGGCATGGTGCCACGCTGACCTTGTCTAGAAGTTTCCTGGTCACCAAGGAGGTAAGACGACTTGTGAATGAGTCGACATTTTCTCCCGGGGGTGGTCAACCAGGAATGCCTGCACGGGGCCAGGGGCCCGCGGGATTCGAGGCTGTCGGCTCCGTAGCTGTGCGCACCTTCGCAGCCCACCAGAGTTCCGGTCCGCAGACGGCCGGGACAGCACACCAGAGCATGGATGGCCATCACGTGAACGCCATGGCCGGCGACGGAAGTGGCGCGCCCCACAACCACTTCGCCGACTACGACGAACTGCCCGAGGGGCACTTCTACGACCCCGACGCCGAGTACGAGCCCGATCCCGAGTACGCGGCCACGCTCGCGCCCGACGCGGCCCGCCAGCGCCGTGAGCGCATCGGCCCGACCGGACGCCCGCTGCCGTACTTCCCGATCCCGGGCCCGCTGACCGACCACGGCCCCGCGACGATCATCGCGATGTGCAACCAGAAGGGCGGCGTCGGCAAGACGACGTCGACCATCAACCTGGGTGCCGCGCTCGCGGAGTACGGCCGGCGCGTGCTGCTCGTGGACTTCGACCCGCAGGGCGCGCTGTCGGTCGGTCTCGGCGTCAACCCGATGGAGCTGGACCTCACCGTCTACAACCTGCTCATGGAGCGGGGCATGTCCGCGGACGAGGTCCTGCTGAAGACGGCGGTCCCCAACATGGACCTGCTGCCGTCCAACATCGACCTGTCGGCCGCCGAGGTCCAGCTGGTCTCCGAGGTCGCGCGCGAGTCGACGCTCCAGCGGGCGCTGAAGCCGCTGCTGCCCGACTACGACTACATCGTGATCGACTGCCAGCCCTCGCTCGGCCTGCTCACCGTCAACGCGCTGACGGCCGCCCACAAGGTGATCGTGCCGCTGGAGTGCGAGTTCTTCGCCCTGCGCGGTGTGGCCCTGCTGACCGAGACCATCGAGAAGGTCCAGGAACGGCTCAACCCCGAGCTGGAGCTCGACGGCATCCTCGCCACGATGTACGACTCGCGCACGGTCCACAGCCGCGAGGTGCTGGCCCGCGTGGTCGAGGCCTTCGACGACCACGTCTACCACACGGTCATCGGCCGCACGGTCCGCTTCCCGGAGACCACGGTCGCCGGTGAGCCGATCACCACGTACGCCTCCAACTCCGTCGGTGCCGCCGCCTACCGCCAGCTCGCCAGGGAGGTGCTCGCCCGGTGTCACGCCGAGTGAGTCTGCCCGGGGCCGACGAACTGTTCCGCACGACCGGGGGGATGGCGCTCCAGCCGTCCACGCCCCGCCGCGCGGCCAACGGCGAGGCCCGGGTGCCGGCTCCCGCGGGGGAGAGCGACGAGGCCGCCGCCGCGGACGCACCGCAGGCAGTGCCCGTCCAGAGCGGTGACGGGGAGGGCGCGGAGCATGTGGCGGCGGAGGCCGAGCCGGCCGAGGCCGGCGAGTCCCGCACCCGCCCGGCGCGCCGGCAGACGGCGCAGGAAGGTTCTGCCGCCGAGCAGCCGCGCAAGCGCGGACGGTCGGCGGCCCGGCGGCCCAGCGGGCGCGAGCGGCACGACGAGAAGATCACCGTCTACGTCTCCGCCGAGGAGCTGATGGACCTGGAGCACGCGCGGCTGGTGCTCCGCGGCGAACACGGGCTCGCGGTGGACCGCGGGCGGATCGTCCGTGAGGCGGTGGCGGTGGTCCTGGCCGACCTGGAGTCCCGTGGGGACGCGAGCATCCTCGTACGACGGCTGCGCGGGCGGTAGCGATAGCCTGCGGGGGCTATGACCTCGAACGGAGCCCCTGCCCCCGGCGCATCCGCCGGTCGTCGGCGTGCGCTGGGGCGAGGGCCGGGAGCCACGCCGGACGAGCCGGCCGCCGTACCCGTCGAGGCTCCCGAGCCGGAGCTGCCGCAGCCGGAGCTGCCGGATCCGGAACCCACTGAGCCCGAGCCGGAGCTGGCCGAGCCCCAGCCGGAACCCACTGAGCCCGAGCCGGAGCCCGCCGAGTCCGAGCCCGCTTCCGACGGCGTCTTCACAGTCCGCCTCGCGAACTTCGAGGGCCCCTTCGACCTGCTCCTCCAGCTGATCTCCAAGCACAAGCTGGACGTCACCGAGGTCGCCCTGTCCAAGGTCACCGACGAGTTCATGGCGCACATCCGGGCCATGGGACCGGACTGGGACCTGGACCAGACCACGGAGTTCCTGGTCGTCGCGGCCACGCTGCTGGACCTCAAGGCCGCCCGGCTGCTGCCCGCCGCCGAGGTGGAGGACGAGGCCGACCTGGCCCTGCTGGAGGCCCGGGACCTGCTGTTCGCCCGGCTGCTCCAGTACCGCGCCTACAAACAGATCGCCGACATCTTCGACCAGCGGCTCGACGACGAGGCCCGCCGCCGGCCCCGTACCGTCGGCCTCGAACCGCAGCACGCCGAGCTGCTGCCCGAGGTCGTCATCAGCATCGGCCCCGAGGGCTTCGCCGAGCTGGCGGTCAAGGCCATGCAGCCCAAGCCCGAACCGCGGGTCTACGTCGACCACATCCACGCCCCGCTGGTCAGCGTGCAGGAGCAGGCCGGGATCGTGGTCGCCCGGCTGCGCGAGCTGGGCGAGGCCAGCTTCCGGGCGCTGATCGAGGACACCGACGACACGCTCACCGTCGTGGCCCGGTTCCTCGCCCTGCTGGAGCTGTACCGGGAGAAGGCCGTCGCCCTGGAGCAGGAGGCCGCGCTCGGAGAGCTGACCGTGCGCTGGACCGGCGGGGACGCGGACGCCGTGCCCATGGTCACGGACGAGTTCGACCGGCCGCCCGAGCCGACCGAGGAGGAGAAGAAGCCGTGAGTGAGCAGACCGCCGAGGTCCCGGCCGGGCTGCGGGCCGTCGCCGGCCTCGACCTCAAGCCCGCCCTGGAGGCGATGCTCATGGTCGTGGACGAGCCCGCGACCGAGGAGCACCTGGCGAAGATCCTGGAGCGGCCCAGGCGGCAGATCGCGGACGCCCTGCGGGAGCTGGCCGACGAGTACACCGTGCAGGGCCGCGGCTTCGAGCTGCGGTTCGTCGCGGGCGGCTGGCGCTTCTACACCCGCGCCGCCTACGCGCCCGCCGTCGAGCGGCTGGTCCTGGACGGCCAGACCGCCCGGCTCACCCAGGCCGCGCTGGAGACCCTGGCGGTCGTCGCCTACCGCCAGCCGGTCAGCCGCAGCCGGGTCTCCGCCGTGCGCGGGGTGAACTGCGACGGCGTGATGCGCACCCTCCTCCAGCGCGGTCTGGTCGAGGAGGCGGGCACGGAACCCGAAACAGGTGCGATCCTGTACAGGACGACGAACTACTTCCTGGAGCGGATGGGCCTGCGTGGCCTGGACGAGCTTCCGGAGCTCGCGCCCTTCCTCCCGGAGGCGGAGGCGATCGAGGCCGAGACCCAGGAGGGAGTCCCGTCGTTCGACCCGGACGCGCCCGACGCGCCCGGCGGTCAGGACGCAGACGACTAAGACGGAAACCTTGATGCGAAGCAGCGGCAGCGGCAAGAGCGGCGGGCGCGGTAACTACCGCGGTGCCGGCAACGACAGGGACCAGAAGCAGGGGCAGGGCCGGCCCCGCAAGCCCCGCCCCGAGGAGCGCCGCTACGACGTGGGCCCGGGGGCCACCAAGGACGGCCCCAAGGCCGGGCGTGGCGGTGCCGCGCGGGGAGGGACCAAGGGCGGCCCGAAGCGGCCCCAGCAGGGCGGCCGTACGGCTCCGGCGCGCTCGCGCGAGTACGAGACGCGGGTCGAGGAGCGCAACCGCGAGCGGTACGCGGGCAAGAAGGACATCAAGCTGCCCAAGACCTTCCCGGGCGCCGAGCAGGAGGGCGAGCGGCTGCAGAAGGTCCTCGCGCGCGCGGGCTACGGCTCCCGGCGGGCCTGCGAGGAACTGATCGACCAGGCCCGGGTCGAGGTGAACGGCGAGATCGTCACCGAGCAGGGCAAGCGGGTCGACCCCGAGAAGGACGAGGTCAAGGTCGACGGCCTGACGGTCGCGACCCAGTCGTACCAGTTCTTCTCGCTGAACAAGCCCGCCGGCGTGGTCTCCACCATGGAGGACCCGGAGGGCCGGCAGTGCCTCGGTGACTACGTCACCAACCGCGAGACCCGGCTCTTCCACGTCGGCCGGCTGGACACCGAGACCGAGGGCGTCATCCTGCTCACCAACCACGGTGAGCTGGCCCACCGCCTCACGCATCCCAAGTACGGCGTGAAGAAGACCTACCTCGCGCACATCGTCGGCCCGATCCCGCGCGACCTGGGCAAGCGTCTGAAGGACGGCATCCAGCTGGAGGACGGCTACGCGCGCGCGGACCACTTCCGGGTGGTCGAGCAGACCGGCAAGAACTACCTGGTCGAGGTGACCCTGCACGAGGGCCGCAAGCACATCGTGCGCCGCATGCTGGCGGAGGCGGGCTTCCCGGTCGACAAGCTCGTGCGCACCGCCTTCGGCCCGATCACCCTGGGCGACCAGAAGTCGGGCTGGCTGCGCCGCCTGTCGAACACCGAGGTCGGCATGCTGATGAAGGAAGTCGACCTCTAAAAGCGCCTTGCCGTGATCGCCATCCCCCTTTATTGTCATGGTGACGATAAAGGGGGATGTGCATATGCCCAGGCATCCGGCGACCGGAGCGCTTCTCGGCCTCGCCCTGGGGGACGCCCTCGGCTTCCCGACCGAGTTCGACGACGTCCCGTCGATTCTCGCCAAGTGCGGGCCCTGGCGGCAGATGGAGCTGCCGAAGCGGGCCTTCGTCTCCGACGACACCCAGATGACTCTCGCTCTGGGGCGAGCCCTGCGCACGGCCATGGAGCGCGGACACCTCGCCCCCAAGCGGCTGGAGCGGCCCCTGCGTGCGGAGTTCGTGGACTGGTACCAGTCGCCGGAGAACAACCGTGCCCCCGGCAACACCTGTCTGCGGGCCTGTGAGCTGCTCAAGGCGGAGGGCCGCGCCTGGCAGGACGCCAGTCAGACCGGCTCCAAGGGCTGCGGCGCCAACATGAGGGTCGCCCCGATCGGACTCGCCCCCGCTCTGAGCGACGAACAGCGCGCCGGCGCGGCCCAGTTGCAGGCCGCGCTCACCCACGGCCACCCCACCGCGCTGGCCGCCTCCGACCTCACCGCCCACGCCGTCCACCTGCTCGCCCGGGGCACCGACCCGGCCGGACTGGTCGGTCACCTGCGCTCCTACGCCCTTCGGAACCGCACCCGCTACCACCACACCTGGCTCGGCGACCTGTGGACCCGCTCGCAGGACCCCGGCCCCGAGCAGTTCATCGCGCGCGGCTGGGACGAGTGCCTGGCGATCCTCGGCCGGCTCCAGGAGGCCGTACGGACCGTCTCCCCGGAGACCGACCCCTGCCTGGCCACCGGCGAGGGCTGGATCGCCGAGGAGGCCCTCGCCACCGGGCTGCTGTGCTTCCTGCTCTTCCCCGACGAGCCCGTCACCGCCCTGCGCCGGGCCGCCTGCACCGCCGGCGACTCCGACTCCATCGCCTGCCTCACCGGCGCCTTCGCGGGCGCCTGGCTGGGCGCCGGGGTCTGGCCCGCCGACTGGGCGGAGCGGATCGAGTACCGAGGCGACCTGTTGGCCCTGGGAGCGCTCTGGGACGCTTAGGTCCATGATCGACGACCTCGACATGGACCTGGCCCCGGTGGTCGCGGAACAGCCCGACCCGCTGCTGTTCGCCACCGTCTCGGGAGCCCACCTGTACGGCTTCCCCTCGCAGGACTCCGACCTGGACCTGCGGGGCGTCCACCTGCTCCCCGCCGCCGACCTCGTCGGCCTGCGCGAGCCGGAGGAGACCCGCTCGCGGACCTGGGTCCGGTACGGCGTCGAGCTGGACCTCGTCACCCACGACCTGCGCAAGTTCGTACGGCTGATGCTCCGCCGCAGCGGCTATGTGCTGGAGCAGCTGCTCTCGCCCCTGGTCGTGCACACCTCCGAGGCCCACCGGGAGCTGGCCGCCCTGGCCCCCGGTGTCCTCACCAGCCACCACGCCCACCACTACCGGGGGTTCGCGGTGACCCAGTGGCGGCTGTTCGAGAAGACCGGCGAACTCAAGCCGCTGCTCTACACCTTCCGCGTGCTGCTCACCGGCATCCACCTGATGCGCAGCGGCGAGGTCCAGGCCCATCTGCCCACGCTGCTGGACGAGGTCGGCGCTCCCGGCTATCTGCCCGAGCTGATCGCCGCCAAGCGGGACCGGGAGCACGGCAAGGCCGACGTCGACCACGCGCGCGTGGAGGCCGACGTGGAGCGGCTGCACACCGTGCTGGACGAGGCGCAGGCCGGCTCAGCCCTGCCCGACGCGACCGGTGCCCACGACGCCCTGCACGACCTGGTGGTCCGGCTCCGCCTGGAGGGCTGAGTCCCGGCGCACCCGGTGCAGAAACGCGGCCACGCGCGCGTGGTCCGGCTCCGGCGGCAGCGGGCTGCCCCACAGGGCCTGCTCGGCCTCGGCCGCCAGCCGGACCATCCACGCCTCCACCTGCGCCCACGGCACCTCACCGTGCTTCACCGCCAGCAGGCGCTCGCGCTGCTCACCGACGTCGATCCGCAGCTCACCGGTGCGCAGCAGGTCCCGGGCGCTCATCAGCAGGCGCAACAGGTGCATCGCGTGCTTCCAGCGCGGGGCGCCCTTCGCGCGGACGTCGGCGTCGAGCTTCCTGCGCTGGCCGAGGGCGTAGCGGGTGAAGGTGTCGTACGCCTGCCGGGACAGGAAGGCGCCGCGCAGGGACAGCAGCTCGCGGCCGGTGTCGTCCACGTGCTCCACCAGCGCGGAGTGCAGGCACTCCAGGATGGTCGGGTTGCCGCGCAGCGCCAGCTCGCAGAACCGTTCCAGCTCCCAGGAGAACCGCTCCTCGCCCGGCCCCTCCACATGCGTCGGCGGCTTCTCGAACCGCCAGAACAGCGGGGTCGGGGCGAGGAACACCCCGCGCCGGTCGGTGTCGCTGGCGTCGGTCGCCAGGCCGAAGGCGCGGGAGCCCATGACACAGGCGTAGACCGTGTGCGCGCGTACGAGGTCCTGCGGCTGCATCCCCGGAGCGTACGCGGCACCCTCAGGTCAGGCGGATCGAATTTCCGTCCACCGTGATCGACCGCTGGGGCAGCGGGCTGGTCGCGGGGCCGTGCGCCACCGAGCCGTCGGCGACGCGGAACCTGCTGGCGTGGCACGGACAGTCGATGGTGCCGTCCGCCACCTCGTCCACCAGGCAGCCCTGGTGCGTGCAGATCGCCGAGAAGGCCTTGAAGTCACCCTTCTCGGGCTGGGTGACCACCACCTTCTCCTTCTTGAACACCTTGCCGCCGCCCTCCGGGATGTCGCCCGTCCTCGCCAGCGCCTTCCCCTCGGGGGCCGCCGCCTCCTTCCCGGCCGGGGCCGCCGACGCCGACGCCGACGCCGACGATGCCGACGTGGCCGCACCGCCGTCCTTGGCGCCGCACCCCACGCATCCCAGGGCGAACGCACCGGCGCCCGTGGCGAGAACTGTCCGCCGTGTCGCTGGCTGGGGCATGTCAGACCTCCGTACAGACGTGCATATCGGTAGATACCGGAACTCTCGCATCGTCTCAGCGAGCGAGCGGCCCGCGCCGGTCCCGCGCGGGCTGACTACGCTGGACGGACCAAGAACGGAACACGCACGTCAGCGAGGAGCAGCGCCGTGGCGGTACGAGCGGTCCGGGGGGCCGTCCAACTGGAGCGGGACGAGGCCGGTCACATGGAGGAGCAGGTCGCGGCCCTGCTCACCGCCGTCCTGGAACGGAACGGGCTGACCGCCGACGACCTGATCAGCATCTGGTTCACGGCCACCCCCGACCTGCACAGCGACTTCCCGGCCGCCGCCGCCCGCAAGCTCGGCATCGTGGACGTGCCCCTCATCTGCGCCCAGGAACTGGACATCGAGGGCGCCATGCCCCGCGTCGTGCGGATCCTCGCGCACATCGAGTCGGACAAGCCCCGCGCCGACATCGCCCACGTCTACCTCGGCGCCGCCGCGGCCCTGCGCAAGGACATCGCCCAGTGAGAACCGCACTCGTCATCGGAACCGGCCTGATCGGCACATCCGCCGCCCTGGCCCTCGCCCAGCGCGGCGTCACCGTCCACCTCGCCGACCACGACCCCGAGCAGGCCCGCACGGCCGCCGCGCTGGGCGCCGGCACCGACCAGGCCCCCGAGGGCCCGGTCGACCTGGCGATCGTGGCCGCCCCGCCCGCCCATGTGGCCGGGATCCTCGCCGACGTCATGCGCCGGGGCGTGGCCCGCGGCTACGTGGACGTCGCCAGCGTCAAGGGCGGCCCCCGCCGCGAGCTGGAGGCGCTCGGCCTGGACCTCAGCGCGTACATCGGCACGCACCCGATGTCCGGCCGGGAGAAGTCCGGCCCGCTGGCCGCCACCGGCGACCTCTTCGAGGGCCGCCCCTGGGTGCTCACCCCGACCCGGGACACCGACACCGAGGTGCTCAACCTCGCCCTGGAGCTGGTCTCGCACTGCCGGGCCGTCCCGGTCGTCATGGACGCCGACGCCCACGACCGCGCCGTCGCCCTCGTCTCCCACATGCCCCACCTGGTGTCCAGCATGGTCGCCGCGCGCCTGGAGCACGCCGAGGAGGCCGCCGTACGGCTGTGCGGGCAGGGCATCCGGGACGTGACCCGGATCGCCGCCTCCGACCCGCGCATGTGGATCGACATCCTGTCCGCGAACCCGGGACCGGTCGCCGACCTGCTCTCCGACGTCGCCGCCGACCTGGACGAGACGGTCCGGGCGCTGCGCGCCCTGCAGTCCTCCGACGAGGCCAAGCGGAGCGAGGGCACCGCCGGGATCGAGGACGTGCTGCGCCGCGGGAACGCGGGCCAGGTGCGGGTACCCGGCAAGCACGGCAGCGCCCCGCGCACGTACGAGACCGTCGTCGTCCTCATCGACGACCAGCCCGGCCAGCTGGCCCGCATCTTCGCCGACGCGGGCCGGGCCGGGGTCAACATCGAGGACGTCCGGATCGAGCACGCGACCGGGCAGCAGGCCGGTCTGGTCCAGCTGAGTGTCGAACCGAAGGCGGTGCCCGTGCTGGAGGAAGCACTGCGCGAGCGGGGCTGGGCGCTGCGCCAGTAACACCCGGTGAGGGCGCCTCCCGCGAGCCAGTAACCTTGTGCGGGGCGCCCTCGCGCCCCGGACCCCGCTCACCACCCTTCACCAGGAAGGTGCCCTCCCGTGGAAAACGGCGCCGCCCCGACCGCCAAGCCCGTGATCGTCGCGATCGACGGTCCCTCCGGCACGGGCAAGTCGAGCACGTCGAAGGCCGTGGCCGCGCAGCTCGGCCTCAGCTACCTGGACACCGGTGCCCAGTACCGGGCGATCACCTGGTGGATGGTGACCAACGGCATCGACCTGGAGGACCCGAGCGCCATCGCCGCCGTCGCCGGCAAGCCGGAGATCGTCTCCGGCACCGACCCGGCCGCCCCGACCATCACGGTCGACGGCGTCGACGTGGCCGGCCCGATCCGCACCCAGGAGGTCACCTCCAAGGTCAGCGCGGTCAGCGCGGTGCCCGAGGTGCGCGCCCGGATCACCGAGCTGCAGCGCTCCCTGGCCGCCGGCGCGCAGAACGGCATCGTGGTCGAGGGCCGGGACATCGGTACGACCGTCCTGCCGGACGCCGACCTGAAGATCTTCCTCACCGCCTCCCCGGAGGCCCGCGCGGCCCGCCGCAGCGGCGAGCTGAAGGGCGCCGACGTCCACGCCACCCGCGAGGCCCTGATCAAGCGGGACGCGGCCGACTCCAGCCGCAAGACCTCGCCGCTCGCCAAGGCCGACGACGCGGTCGAGGTGGACACCACCGAGCTGACCCTCGCCCAGGTCATCGAGTGCGTCGTCACCCTGGTCGAGGAGAAGCGGGCCGGGAAGTGAGCCGTCCGCCGGTCGCGTCGGAGCGGGGCGCCGAGGTCGGGCGCCGTATCGGCGTCGGCCTGATGTACGGGCTGTGGAGGCCGCGCGTGCTCGGCGCCTGGAAGGTGCCGGCCAGCGGCCCGGTGATCCTCGCGGTGAACCACTCCCACAACATCGACGGCCCGATGGTCATGGGCGTGGCACCCCGGCCGACGCACTTCCTGATCAAGAAGGAAGCCTTCGTCGGTCCGCTGGACCCGTTCCTGACCGGCATCGGCCAGCTGAAGGTGGACCGCGCCGCCGCCGACCGCACCGCGATCGGCCAGGCCCTCGACGTGCTGGCGGCCGGGGGAGTGCTGGGCATCTTCCCGGAGGGCACCCGGGGCGAGGGCGACTTCGCCTCGCTGCGCGCCGGGCTGGCCTACTTCGCGGTCCGCAGCGGGGCGCCGATCGTCCCCGTGGCCGTCCTGGGAAGCGCGGAGCGGCCCGGCCGGTTGATAAAGGCGCTGCCCCCGCTGCGCTCCCGCGTCGACGTCGTCTTCGGCGACCCGTTCCCGGCGGGCGACGGCAGCGGGCGGCGTACGCGCAAGGCGCTGGACGAGGCGACCGAGCGCATCCAGAAGCAGCTCACCAGCCACCTGGAAAACGCCAGGCGCCTGACCGGGCGCCGGGCGACACTTGAGTAGTGGATCAGCCCCCGCGGGGGCTTTCCACCGATCACCACGAATGAACGACGAGGTACGGACTTCATGAACGACGACATCCAGCCCGACGGCTCGGCCGAGCACGAGTACGAGCACGGGGCTCTCGGCGACGCCGAGTACGCGGAGTTCATGGAGCTCGCCGCGGAAGAGGGCTTCGACATCGAGGACGTCGAGGGCGCCATCGAGGCGGCGGGCCACGGTCCGCTGCCCGTGCTCGCCGTCGTCGGCCGCCCCAATGTCGGCAAGTCGACCTTGGTGAACCGGATGATCGGCCGCCGTGAGGCGGTCGTGGAGGACCGGCCGGGCGTCACCCGCGACCGGGTCACCTACGAGGCCGAGTGGGCCGGCCGCCGCTTCAAGGTCGTGGACACCGGCGGCTGGGAGCAGGACGTCCTCGGCATCGACGCCTCCGTGGCCGCCCAGGCCGAGTACGCGATCGAGGCGGCCGACGCGGTCGTCTTCGTGGTCGACGCCAAGGTCGGCGCGACCGACACCGACGAGGCGGTCGTCCGGCTGCTGCGCAAGGCCGGCAAGCCGGTCGTGCTGTGCGCCAACAAGGTCGACGGCCCGAGCGGCGAGGCCGACGCGGCCTACCTGTGGAACCTCGGCCTCGGCGAGCCCCACCCGGTCTCGGCCCTGCACGGCCGCGGCACGGGCGACATGCTCGACGCCGTCCTGGAGGTCCTGCCGAACGCCCCCGAGCAGTCCTTCGGCACCGCGATCGGCGGCCCCCGCCGCGTGGCCCTGATCGGCCGCCCGAACGTCGGCAAGTCCTCGCTGCTGAACAAGGTGGCCGGCGAGGAGCGCGTCGTCGTCAACGAGCTGGCGGGCACCACCCGTGACCCGGTGGACGAGATCATCGAACTCGGCGGCAAGACCTGGAAGTTCGTGGACACCGCCGGTATCCGCAAGCGCGTCCACCTCCAGCAGGGCGCCGACTACTACGCCTCGCTGCGCACGGCCGCCGCCGTGGAGAAGGCCGAGGTCGCCGTCGTGCTGATCGACGCCTCCGAGTCCATCTCGGTGCAGGACCAGCGGATCATCAGCATGGCCGTCGAGGCGGGCCGCGCGATGGTCATCGCCTTCAACAAGTGGGACACGCTGGACGAGGAGCGCCGCTACTACCTGGAGCGGGAGATCGAGACCGAGCTGGGCCAGGTCGCCTGGGCGCCCCGGGTCAACGTCTCGGCGCGCACCGGCCGGCACATGGAGAAGCTGGTCCCGGCGATCGAGACGGCGCTGGCCGGCTGGGAGACACGCGTCCCCACGGGCCGGCTGAACGCCTTCCTCGGCGAGCTGGTCTCGGCCCACCCGCACCCCGTCCGGGGCGGCAAGCAGCCGCGCATCCTGTTCGGCACCCAGGCCGGCACCAAGCCCCCGCGGTTCGTGCTCTTCGCCTCCGGCTTCATCGAGGCGGGCTACCGGCGCTTCATCGAGCGCCGCCTGCGCGAGGAGTTCGGCTTCGAGGGCACCCCGATCCACATCTCGGTGCGGGTGCGCGAGAAGCGCGGCGCGAAGAAGAAGTAACGGCGGTACGACGAGGAGGGCGGCCCTGGTGTTCCAGGGCCGCCCTCCTCGTCCGTGTGCCCGTCACGCGCTCCGGCGCGGCCCCGGCGGCAGGGCGGCCACGGCCGGCACATGCTGCATCCCCGTCTCGTGCTGCCGGCCCAGCGTGCCGACCCGTTGCCACTGCGACTGCTGCCGGGCGCTGTAGGCCCCCGCGCTGTAGGCGCTGTAGGAGCTGCTGAACGACCCCGCCCGGTGCCCGCCGTACGCGCCCGTGCCGTCCGGGAATTCCCCGAAGGCGCTGAACCTCAGCCCCTCCTCACCGCTGCGGTCCCCCGGCAGTGTGCGGAAGGTCCTGACCCACTCCGCGTAGAGCGAGTCGTAGATCGGCGTGGCCGAGGGCCCGCCGGACGGCTCGTGCGCCGCCCGGGCGGACGGCACGGAGGAGAAGGACCGGCGGGGAGGAGTGTCGTATGCGTGCACGTATGTCCAAACGACCGGAACCTCAAAGAGATGCGGCCGGACGGCCCCGGGGCTCAGGTGCCCGCGAGGGGGAGCGCCGCGGCGACCAGCTTGCCGGCCGCGGCGGCCTTGTCCAGCGCGTCCCGCAGCAGGTCCTCCCGGGGCTGACGCCCGATGGACCCGACCGGCGCGGCGAACATCAGCACCTGCTGGTGCTTGTTCGCGGCGGCCCGCCAGCTGTCGGTGACCTGGAGCGGCTGGTGCGCCTGCCACCAGGCCACCGGCTGCCCGCCGGCCGCCGACGGCTGCAGCACCGCGTGCAGCCGGCCCACGGCCAGCAGGACGGACCAGCCGTGCAGTACCGGAGGGACGGACGCCAGCTGGGTCACCGGCATGAAGCCCTGCTCGATGAGCAGCGGCAGGAAGTCGTCGCCCGTCCCGGTGGTGCCCGGACGGACGATCGGCGAGGTCGGCTCGATGACGAGCGCGGGGTGCAGCTCCCCGTCGACCAGGACGAGCCCGCTGGTCACGCCGAGCACCGCCTGCTCGGGCACGGACTGGCGCGGCTCACCGCCGGCCGGGTCGCCACCGACGGCGCCGATGGAGCGGACGGCGCCCTGGAGCTGCTCCTCCGTCACCTGCACGACCTGCGAGGGCAGACAGCTGGCGTGGGCGAAGGCGAGGACGGCGGTCTCGTCGCCGACGAACAGAACGGTGCTGGTGCGCTCCTGCTCGGAGTCGCCCGGGGTGCGGCACGACGTGCAGTCGTAACTGCCCGGGGCGTTCTCTCCGGCGAGCAGCCGGTCGGCTTCTTCGTCGCCGATCTCGGCGCGTACGGCGTCGCTGACGTCGAGCATGCGCGGCACGGGTGGCTCCCTCGGGATGCGGTGCTGGGTCGGCCGGGTGGCTCCCGGCCGATGAGCCCCGGGGTTCCGGGCTCATGAAGAAGACAACGGGCGTCCTGTGGTGGTGGTCACGCCCCGGGGGCGACCGGTTCGCACCTTCCACCGCGCAGGGTCACCCAGGGCGCGGAATCGGGCACTCACTGTCAACTCCGTTCGCCGTCAAGGAACTTGAACGAGTGAAGTGGGTCACAGATCGCGTCGGCCGGTGGTCGACAAATCGGGAAATCAGCGTATGTAGTGGGTGGCTGAAAATCGCCGATACCCGCAGTAACGCGCAACTGGCCTGGAACGACGGTGATTTGGTTGATTCCCGCTGCCCGCCCTCCTTACATTCCTCCGCCGTGTGCAACGAGCACCGCTCGGGGTACGTCCGCCGGCCGGCACCAGGCAGCGCTGAATCGCCGACACCGGTCACGGCGGGCGGGGCGGGCGCGAGGAACCGCGGTCCTACGCGGTGAGCCGCGCTCCGCCTTGGGGGAGCCCGGGTTCGTGGAGAGGGAACTACATGTCCGAGTGTGCCGATACCACCCGCGACACCGCCCGTCCCGACGGCGCCCGCAAGGGCCGTACGACGGCCGCGCTCGCCGGAGCCGCCCTGCTGGCCCCGCTGGGACTGCTGGCCGCGACCGGCAACGCCGCCGCGGCGGACAACGGGGTGTGGGACCGCATCGCCCAGTGCGAGAGCGGCGGCAACTGGCACATCAACACCGGCAACGGCTACTACGGCGGGCTCCAGTTCTCCGCCGGCACCTGGCGCGCGTACGGCGGCACCGCCTACGCCCCGACGGCCGACCAGGCCTCCAGGAGCGCGCAGATCGCCGTCGCCACCAGGGTCCAGCAGGCCCAGGGCTGGGGCGCCTGGCCGGTCTGCTCGGCCCGGGCCGGAGCCTCTGGCGCCGCCCCGGCGGCGGCCCGCACCGGCTCCTCCGGTACGGCGACCCACCACAGCGGCGCGACGACGAGGTCCGCCCCCACCCGGTCCACCCCGGCGAAGGCGCCGGAACGCCCCGCGGCCACCACCCAGCGCGGTGCCTCGCACGGCGACTACACCGTCCGCCAGGGAGACACCCTGAGCACCATCGCGGCCCGGCACGGCACCACCTGGCAGCGGATCTACGCCGCCAACAAGGCCGTCATCGGCGACGACCCGAACCTGATCGTGCCCGGCCAGCGCCTCGCGCTCTGAGCCCGGCACGCCAAGCGGGCAGCCGCTGTCCCGTACGAGGACAGCGGCTGCCCGCATCCCCTGGCGGACTGGAGCCCATGGGGGAGACCTCGGCACGCCTGCCGCGCCCGCTCCCGCTCCTCCAGGCCCACCGCGGGTGGTCCGGCCGGGAGCCGGCCGAACGGCTCGGCGTCACCGCGCACCGTCCGCCGGGACGTGGACCGGCGCGGCGGGCCTCGACGTGATGGTCGTTCACCTGTCGATGCCCTGCCTGCCGTTCGAGGTGATCGGGCCGGCCGGGCCGACCGACGCCGTCAGGAGGCTTCGGGACCGGCTTGATGGCGCTTCGGCTCGGGCTGCGGAGCCTGGGCCGCGTACTGCGGGTGGTGCAGGTCGAACGCCGGGGACTCCGAACGGACCCGGGGCAGGGTGACGAAGTTGTGCCGGGGCGGCGGGCAGGACGTCGCCCACTCCAGGGAACGGCCGTAACCCCAGGGGTCGTCGGTCTCCACCTTCTTCCCGTACATGGCGGTCTTCCAGACGTTGTAGAGGAACGGCAGCGTCGACAGGCCCAGCAGGAAGGAGCCGATGGTCGAGACCGTGTTGAGCGTGGTGAAGCCGTCGGCCGCCAGATAGTCGGCGTACCGGCGGGGCATCCCCTCGGCGCCCAGCCAGTGCTGCACCAGGAACGTGGTGTGGAAGCCCACGAACAAGGTCCAGAACTGGATCTTCCCGAGCCGTTCGTCCAGCATCTTGCCGGTGAACTTCGGCCACCAGAAGTAGAAGCCGCCGAACACCGCGAAGACGACCGTGCCGAAGACCACGTAGTGGAAGTGGGCGACGACGAAGTACGAGTCCGTGACGTGGAAGTCCATCGGCGGGGACGCCAGGATCACCCCGGTCAGCCCGCCGAGCAGGAACGTCGCCAGGAACCCCATCGCCCACAGCATCGGTGTCTCGAAGGACAGCGAGCCCTTGATCATCGTGCCGGTCCAGTTGAAGAACTTCACCCCCGTCGGCACCGCGATCAGGAACGACATGAAGGAGAAGAACGGCAGCAGCACCGCGCCCGTGGCGAACATGTGGTGCGCCCACACCACCATGGACAGCCCGGTGATCGCCATCGTCGCGCCGACCAGCGTCAGATAGCCGAAGATCGGCTTGCGGCTGAACACCGGGATGATCTCGGTGATGATCCCGAAGAACGGCAGCGCGATGATGTACACCTCGGGGTGCCCGAAGAACCAGAACAGGTGCTGCCACAGCAGCGCCCCGCCGTTCGGCGCCTGGAACACCTGTGAGCCGAACCGCCGGTCCGACTCCAGGGCGAACAGCGCCGCCGCCAGCACCGGGAACGCCATCAGGATCATGATCGACGTGAACAGCGTGTTCCAGGTGAAGATCGGCAGCCGGAACATCGTCATGCCCGGCGCGCGCATCCCGATGATGGTGGCGAGGAAGTTGACCGCGCCGAGGATCGTCCCGAAGCCGGCCAGCGCCAGGCCCATGATCCACAGGTCCGGGCCGACGCCGGGGGAGTGCCGGGCGTCGTTGAGCGGCGCGTAGGCGAACCAGCCGAAGGCGGCCGGCCCGGTGGGCACCAGCAGCGAGCTCAGCACGATCAGCCCGCCGAACGCGAAGAGCCAGTACGACAGCATGTTCAGCCGGGGGAAGGCCACGTCCGGGGAGCCGATCTGCAACGGCATCAGCTCGTTGGCGAAGCCGGCGAAGCTCGGGGTCGCGAACAGCAGCAGCATGATCGTGCCGTGCAGCGTGAACAGCTGGTTGAACTGGTTGTTGCCCATGAGCTGCAGCCCCGGCCGGGCGAGTTCCGCGCGCATCAGCAGCGCCATGACCCCGCCCGCCAGGAAGAACCCGAAGCCCGTGATCAGGTACAGGTGGCCGATCTTCTTGTGATCGGTGGTGGTGAGCCAGTCCACCACCAGCCGGCCGGCCCTGGCGCGCCGCACCGGTCGCGCCGGCGCCCCTACGGTCTCGGTCCCCATCGCTCGCTCGCCCCTTCGCATCGTCGCGCCCGGGCCCGCGGCAGCCCGCGGAACGCGCACCCGCGAGCTGCCGTCCTGATGCTCGGCCGGGCGTGCGCTCCGACAGGGGGCGTCCGGCGGTTGTGTGCTGAATCCGTGAATTTCCTATGTGGCGTCAGCTGTCGTGGCGCCACTGCGGATTGCGCGGGGAATCGCGCCCCGGGCCCGCCCCGATCCCCACTGCGGCACTTTCCGCCGGGTAATTCGGAGTCGCTCTCCGACACGCGTGAATTCTGTTCGATTACCCCGGTAAGCCGAACGGAAACCCCCGTTCGTGTGACACCCGCCGCGGCAGCGGATGATGTGACCGCGACCGAAACGGGATCGGAGTGGCTGTGACAGAAGTGTGACGGGAGCCGGATACGGCTCTTACCCGTCTGTGCCCGCTTCCGTCACCGCCGGTCGCGGCCTAGCGTGGCCGCATGGCACCGATTCCCACTCCGCCAGCGGAGCCCCAGGACAGCCCGGACGGGTACGTCGGCCTCGACGCGGCGCACGCCGAACGGCTCGCGCGGCAGCGCGGCTGGTCGACCGTGCGGTCGCTGCCGCCGGGCGCGATCATCACCATGGAGTACCGGGCGGGACGGCTCAACTTCGAGGTGCGGGACGGCCGGGTGGCCCGCGCCTGGAAGGGCTGACCGCCGGTTCCCGAGGTGGCTACGCGCACAGGCCCCGCTCCTGTTTCCGGGAGCGGGGCCTTCGTCGTGGTGCGGGGCGGTGGTGCGTACCGGATCCCCGTGGTCGTGTGAGCGGTCAGCCGCCGGTCAGCGGGCGGGCCGGCTGGGACGTGCCGCGCGGGAGGCGGTCGGCGTGCGGCGGTCGGCGGCTGCCCGCCGGGGTGACCGGGGTGCGCTCCGAACGGGCCGTGTGCGGTCCGGGCGCGAGGTGCGCCAGGCCCCGGGAGGTCCGGGTGGAGGCCACCGGCTCGCGGGCCGGCGACGGCTGCTCGGCCGGCAGGTTGCGCGGCTTGAGCAGCACCGGTGTGACCGGCACGGCCGGTTCGGGCGCCGGCAGGCCGCGGCGGGCGCGCCAGCCGTCGCGCAGGTCGAAGAGCCCCAGTTCGGCCTTGGCGATCAGCGGCTCGAACCACGGCAGGGCGAGCAGGATCAGCAGACCGGCGGCCCAGCCCAGCAGCACGTCGCTCAGCCAGTGCGTACCGAGGTAGACGGTGGTGAGGCCGACGCCGAGCGAGGTGACCGCGGAGAGGGCGGACAGCCAGCGGCGCGCTGTCGGGGTGGAGGCCAGATACGCCAGGATTCCCCAGGTCACCACCGCGTTGGCGGTGTGGCCGCTGGGGAATATATCGCCGCCCATGCCCATCTCGTTCGAGCCGATCACGGTCGCGTAGTGCGGACCGAGCCGCCCCATGCCGAGCTTGGCGGCGCCGACCGTGATGTTCAGCAGGAGCAGCGAGGCGGCCAGGGTGAGCAGCGGGCGGAGGGTGTGCTGCCGCCAGGAGCGCCAGCCGAGCCAGGCCGCGACCATCACGGCGGTGGGGCCGCGCTGGCCCAGCACCACGTAGTAGTCGAGGAACGCGTGGATCTCGGGCCACTGCTGGTACGGCCGGAAGAACATGACCTGCCAGTCCAGCCGGACCAGCCAGGAGGTCGTCACCACGGCCCACACGATCGCCAGGTAGAAAGCCAGGGTCGCGGAGAACAGAACGACCCGGTGCCGGCTCATCCTCGGCACATCGATGTGGGCCCGTCGTTCCGGCTCACGGTCCAGTCTGGCGAACACCCGGTCCAGACGCCGGGTGAGGTTTCGTTCGGTACGCACCCAATCGACGTTACAGCGAGTGAGCGGTGTTCCCGGTCGAAACAGCGTCTTTGTGATGACGATGTGATGTGGGAAACCTCTCAAGGGCGGCCCGAATTCCTGCGATTCCGCAATCCTGTGAGTCCGATCGGGCCAATTCCTTTGATCATGCCGGGTGTTGTTTATATGGCGCTTATGAATGTGTTAACCCGGTCCTGGCGCGGAATTGTCCGGGGCGTCATCGGGCGTCCCGGTCGATCACGGCGGGCCGGAACCGTTCAGCCAGAAGGCCCCGTAGACCGCCGCCGAGAGCGCCAACCCCGCCGTGAGCAGGGCCGATCGGTGCGTGCGCGGCCGGGCCAGGGCGCGGGCGAGCGGCAGCAGCAGCGGGAAGGCGGGCATGAGCAGCCGCGGCTTGGAGCCGAAGTAGCTCGACGCGCACAGGGCGAGGGCGAGCACGACGCCCGTGTACACCAGCAGTTCGACCGGCTGGCGCGCGCGGACACCGGTGACGTACAGCCAGATCAGCAGGGCCACCCCGGCGATCAGGCCGAGGCCGGCGAGAGCGGACGGAAATGACGTGAACTTGTCGGCCACGAAGCGGGCGAAGGCGTAGCCGCCGTCGAACCCGTTGCGCCATCCGGCTTGCACGTCCAGATAGCCGAGCGGGCCCCTGCCGGTGCGGTGGCCGACCCAGAGGACGTAGCCGGCGGCCCCGAGCGGAGCGAGCAGCATGCCGAGCGCGCGCCGCCAGACAGGGGCGCACGGGGGGACAGATGCGCCGAGGGCGGGCGCGGGCGCGTGTTCGTCGTGGTCCGCGCCCGGCGCGTGCTTCACGCCACGCTCTCGCCCGAACGAGACCACGGTGTCGCGGTCGCGCGCGAACGAGACCACGCCCGCGACCCACACCGCGGCGACCACCGCCGCCCCCACCGGCCGGGTCAGCCCGGCCAGCGCCGCCAGCGTGCCCGCGCTCACCCACCGCCCGGTCAGCACCGCGTACAGCGACCAGGCCGCCAGCGCCGTGAAGAGCGACTCGCTGTACGCCATCGACTGCACGATCCCGACCGGCAGCACCGCCCACAGCAGCACCGCGCACACCCCTACCCGGGGGCCGTACACCCGGTCCGCGACCGCGAAGATCCCGGCCGCGGCGGCGAGCGAGGCCACCAGGCTCACCACGAACCCGGCGCCCGCGTACGACAGCGGGGTGACCGCGTGCAGCAGTCGCTCCAGCCACGGCAGCAACGGGAAGAACGCGAGGTTGGAGTGGACGTCCCCGTTCGGCAGCCGTACCTCGTAGCCGTACCCCAGTTCGGCGACCCGCGTGTACCACAGGGAGTCCCACCGCGCGGTCAGCAAGGTGAACGCGCTCCTGCCGCGCGCGGCGCTCCACACCGCCAGCACCACCAGCCCCAGGGCGCGGACCGCCGCATAGCCCACGAGGGCCGGGGCCGCCCGGCGCAGAAGAGGGGCGTGGGGCGGGGCCCCGCGCGTTTCAAGATCGGTCACGGGCTCGATTATCGACCGCGTGCCCCACCGGACCGGCCGCCGGGTCATGGTCAAGAGGGGCCGACGTGGCGTACGCCACATGGGTTCCCTCCGGCGGGTGAGAGGTCCGCCACGTGACCGCGCGGCGGACTCGCGTACGCTGACGAGTCACCCGCGTGGGTTCGCGCGGGCCGGAGACACCGCTCCTCTCCGGCCGTACGACAGGGAGTCCCCACCCCGTCGGTCCGCCCCACACGAGGGATCATCTGGGAGGTACGTACATGTCCGGGACGACCACGGCTGCCGTAGGGCCGCGCCGTCGGGCGCCCGGGGCAGGTGCCAACCGCTGGGTCGTCCTCGTCGTGCTCTGCGTCAGTCTGCTGCTCGTCGCGCTCGACGCGACCGTGCTGCACGTGGCGGTCCCCGCCGTCACCGAGGACCTCAAGCCCGGCGCCATCGAACTGCTCTGGATCGTCGACGTCTATCCGCTGGTCTGCGCCTCGCTGCTGATCCTCTTCGGCACCCTCGGCGACCGGGTCGGCCGCAGACGCGTCCTGCTGCTCGGCTACGCCCTCTTCGGGGTCGCCTCCGCCGTGGCCGCGTTCGCACCGACCGCCGAGATGCTCATCGCCGCCCGCGCGCTGCTCGGCGTCGGCGGCGCCATGATCATGCCGGCCACCCTGTCGATCCTGCGCCAGGTCTTCCCCGACCGGCGCGAGCGCGCCCTCGCCATCGGCATCTGGAGCGCGGTCGCGGCGGTCGGCGCGGCGGTCGGACCGCTGCTCGGCGGCTTCCTGCTGGAGCACTTCTGGTGGGGCGCGGTCTTCCTGGTCAACATCCCGCTGATGCTGGTGAGTCTTCCGGTGGGCCGGCTGCTGCTGCCCGAGTCCCGGGGAGACGGCAAGGGCCCCTGGGACGTGACCGGCGCACTGATGGCGGCGGCCGGGCTCTTCGGCGTCGTCTTCGGCGTCAAGCGGCTCGGCGGCGGGGAGGCGGTGGTGAGCCCCTTGACCGTGCTGCCGCTGCTCACCGGCGCCGCTCTCCTCTTCTTCTTCGTACGGCGCCAGCGGCGGCTCCCGCATCCGCTGGTGGACCTGCGCATGTTCGGCCGGCCCGCGTTCAGCACCTCGGTGGGCTGCATCGTGCTGGCCATGCTCGCGCTGGTCGGCCTGGAGCTGATCGCCGCCCAGTATCTGCAACTGGTGCTCGGCCTGTCCCCGCTGCAGACCGGCCTGAGGCTGCTGCCCCTCACCCTCGCCGCGATGGCGGCCGGCCTCGCGGGCGCGCGCATGCTGCGCCGCTTCGGACCGCGCCGCATGGTGTGCTTCGGTTTCTGCCTGACGGCGGCGGCGGTGCTGACGCTGACGGGCATGGGCGGCACCGACGATCCGACGCTGCTGCTGGCCGGCTTCGTGCTGCTGGGCTTCGGCCTGGAGACCACGCTCTTCGGGGCCTACGAGTCGATGCTCAGCGAGGCCCCGGCCGACCAGGCCGGCGGCGCGGCGGCGATCGGCGAGACGTCGTACCAGCTCGGGGCCGGTATCGGCATCGCGCTGCTGGGCAGCGTGATGAACGCGGCCTACGCGCCGGGGCTGCGGTCGGTACCGGGCGTGCCGCGGCCCGCCTCGGACGCGGCGGGCCACTCGCTCGGCGAGGCCTATGAGATCGCCGGACGGCTCGGCGGCACGGCCGGGGCCGCGCTGCGCCGCGCGGCGCGGGACTCCTTCGTGCACGGGCTGCATGTGACGCTGCTGGTGAGCGCGGGTCTGTTGCTGCTGGGCGCGGTGATGGCGCTGCGGCTGCCGTGGCTCATGCAGTGCGGCGAGGAGCCGGCGGGTGGCGAACCGGCGGCAGGCGAGCCCGCGCTGCCGTCGCCACGCGAGGCGAAGACGGCGGCCGGGAAGCCGCGGGTCACCGCCTGACCCTCTCTGGACGTGCGGGACACTGCACCGTAACGTCGGCCGGAGAGCCGTAACTAGCGTTGCTAGTTTTGTCGACGTCCCGTGTTCCGGAGGGTGTTCCATGTCCGCGTCCGCGAAGCTGCCCCCGTTCGATGCCGCCGACCCGCTCGGGATCGACGACCTGCTGGAGCCGGAGGACCTGGCCGTCCGGGACACCGTCCGCACGTGGGCGGCCGACCGTGTGCTGCCCTACGTCGCCGACTGGTACGAGAAGGGCGAACTGCCCGGCATCCGGGACCTCGCCCGCGAACTCGGCTCGGTCGGCGCCCTCGGCATGTCCCTCACCGGCTACGGCTGCGCGGGCGCGAGTGCCGTCCAGTACGGCCTGGCCTGCCTCGAGCTGGAGGCGGCCGACTCGGGCATCCGGTCGCTGGTCTCCGTGCAGGGCTCCCTCGCGATGTACGCCATCCACCGGTTCGGCAGCGAGGAGCAGAAGCAGGAGTGGCTGCCCCGCATGGCGGCCGGCGAGGTGATCGGCTGCTTCGGGCTGACCGAGCCCGACCACGGTTCCGACCCCGCCTCGATGCGCACCCACGCCAAGCGGGACGGCGGGGGAGACTGGGTGCTCAACGGCCGCAAGATGTGGATCACCAACGGCTCCGTCGCCGGGGTCGCCGTCGTCTGGGCGCAGACCGAGGAGGGCATCCGCGGCTTCGTCGTCCCCACCGGCACCCCCGGCTTCTCGGCACCGGAGATCAAGCACAAGTGGTCCCTGCGCGCCTCCGTCACCAGCGAACTCGTCCTGGACGACGTACGGCTGCCCGCCACGGCCGTGCTGCCGGAGGTCACCGGACTGCGCGGACCGCTCAGCTGTCTGTCGCACGCCCGCTACGGCATCGTCTGGGGCGCGATGGGCGCCGCGCGCAGCAGCTTCGAGGCGGCCCTCGACTACGCCACGTCACGTGAGCAGTTCGGGCGGCCCATCGGCGGCTTCCAGCTCACCCAGGCCAAGCTCGCCGACATGGCGGTGGAACTGCACAAGGGGATTCTGCTCGCCCACCATCTGGGGCGGCGGATGGACGCCGGCCGCCTGCGTCCCGAGCAGGTCAGCTTCGGCAAGCTCAACAACGTCCGCGAGGCCATCGAGATCTGCCGTACGGCGCGGACGATCCTCGGTGCCAACGGGATCTCCCTGGAGTACCCGGTGATGCGGCACGCGACCAACCTGGAGTCGGTGCTCACCTACGAGGGCACCGTCGAGATGCACCAGCTCGTGCTGGGCAAGGCGCTCACCGGGCTCGACGCCTTCCGGTGAGCCCCCGGTGGGGAGGCGGGGCCGGTGCGGCGGCCCTGCCTCAGCTCTGGTTGAAGAAGCCGTCCGAGCGGTGGGCGGACGCCTCGCCGCTGATGATCTCGGTGTCGGCCGGGGTGAGCAGGAACACCCGGTTCGAGACGCGGTCGATCGAGCCGCGCAGACCGAAGATGAGCCCCGCCGCGAAGTCCACGACGCGCTTGGCGTCGCCGGGCTCCATGTTGGTGAGGTTCATGATGACCGGGACGCCGTCCCGGAACAGCTCGCCGATGGCGCGGGCGTCCCGGAAGCTGTCGGGGGTCACCGTGCCGATGCGGCGGCCCTTCTCCTCGGCCGTGTCCGTGGCCACCTTCACCCGGGGGTCGGTGACCCAGGCGTCCCCGGACTCGGTGCCCTCGGAGTAGTCGTCGTCGTAGTAGCGCTCGTCATCGTTGTCGTCGACGAGGCCGAGCCACGCACTCGCCTTGCGTACCGATCCCATGGACGCCTCCTCTCACAGCGGTCTTTCTTGCTTTCCGCATCCCTATGGTCATCCATGATGCGGACGGCGCGCCAAGTGGATAGACGCCGCGCGGGGGGTTTGTGACGGTACTGGTGCACAGCGGATCCGTCGAGAGTCCTTGTGCCCCAAGGCCCGAGACTCATACGGCTGCTGACTGAGAGTGAAATATGATTGTCTGCGACGGACGGGTGATGCACGGTGCGTACGGGTGAACGCCAACGTCGTATCACAGTACGGGGGATGTTGTGTTCGGAATCGTCAGGCCTTGCGCCCACCGGCTCGGTGAGCGGTTCAAGGCCGACTGGATGGCGCACTTGTGCGGGCTGTGCCTGACCCTGCGCCGCGAGCACGGTCAGTTCGCGCGGATCGTGACAAATTACGACGGGCTTCTCCTGTCGGTTCTGACGGACGCTCAGACCGGCGCGCTGAGCGGCACCCGCCGCACGGCCGGGCCGTGCGCGCTGCGGGGCATGCGGACCGCGTCCGTCACTCAGGGTGAGGGTGCGCGGCTCGCCGCCGCCGTCTCCCTCGTGCTCGCCTCCGCGAAGGTGCGCGACCATGTCGCCGACCGGGACGGACTGCTGGCCCGCGCGCCGGTCGCCGCCGCCGCGCGCCGGATCGCCGCGAACTGGGGCCGGGCCGGGGAGCGCGGCGGGGCGGCGGTCGGGTTCGACACCGGCGTCCTGGTCGACGCCGTCGACCGGCAGCCCGGCGTCGAGGCCCTGGCCGGACCCGGCACTCCGGTCCTGACGGTCACCGAGCCGACCGAGACCGCGACCGCCGCGGCCTTCGCGCACACCGCGCTGCTCGCCGGGCGGCCGGACAACGCCGGGCCCCTGGCCGAGGCCGGGCGCCTCTTCGGGCGGCTCGCGCACCTGCTGGACGCCGTGGAGGACCGGCGAGCTGACGCCGTGTCGGGCGCCTGGAACCCGCTCACCGCCACCGGCACGCCCCTCACCGAGGCACGCCGGCTCGCCGACGACGCCCTGCACGGCATCCGGCTCGCCCTCCGGGAGGCGGAGTTTTGCGACGGCCGGCTCGTCCACCTCCTCCTCGTCCACGAACTGCGCCGCTCGGTGGACCGCGCCTTCGGCACAACACCGGTGTGCGCGGCACACCAGCCGGGCGCGCCGCAGGGGTCTCACGGCGGCGGCGATCCGTACGGTGCCGGCACGCATGCTCCTCACGCGGACGGAAATCCATACGCCGGCGGCGGTTGCTCCGGTGGTGGCGTTGGCTTCCGCGGTGGTGGCTTCGCTCCCGAGCCCGCCAAGGGCAGGCGGGGTTTCTGGGCGGGCTGCGGGGCGTTTCTCGCGGTGTTCTGCACCTGCAAGATGTGCTGCGCCGAGGAGTACGAAGGACCCTGGTCCCGGAAGAAGCGCAGCGGCTGCTGCCAGTGGTGCGACTGCTCTTGCGCCGACTGCTGCGACTGCTGCTGCCCGTGCGACGGCTGCTGAGGCCCGGGCGCGACCGGCCCGAGCTATTTCCGGCACCGCTGTAGTAACGGGTGGCCTCCGGGGCGGCGCCAGCACGGACCAGTACCTGTGATCCCCGGCATGAGCGCCCGGGAGCGGACACGTCAGTCCTTCAGCTCCGGCGGGTTGACCCGGGACTCCTCGATCGCGGAACCCGTCGTGCCCCACTTCTTGAGGATCCTGTCGTAGGTGCCGTCGGACAGCAGTCTGTTCACCGCCGCCTGGAACGCCGGCGTCAGGTCCGTGCCCTTCTTGAAGGCGAAACCGACGTCCAGGCGGTGGTACTCGTTGAGGAACTTCAGGCCCTGCTGGTGCGCCACGGCGTACCGCAGGCCGTTGATCGTGGACATCACGATGTCGCTGCGGCCCTGCTGGAGCGAGGACCAGATCGCGCTCGACTCGGCGTACGTCTGCACCCGGTAGGCCTTCTTGCCCGCGTCGGCGCACACGTGCTTGCCGGCCTCCAGCGTGGCCTCGAACGTCGTGCCGGCGCCGGTCGCGACGTTCAGGCCGCACAGCTGCCTCAGGTCGGTGATCTTCGGGAGATCGCTGTCCTCGCGGGTGGCGAAGCCCTGGCCGTCGTTGACGTAGGTGACGAAGTCGATGGTTTTGCGGCGCTCGTCCGTGACGCCGAAGTTGCTCGCGCCGAAGTCGTACTTGCCGCTGTCCAGGGCGGGCAGGATCGCCTCGAAGCTCGCCTGCTCGACCTTCAGCTTGATGCCGAGCACCCGGGCGACCGCCTTGGTGAAGTCGACGTCCTGACCGGTCAGGGTCGTGCCGTCGGCGAGGTAGGTGGTGCCGGGCGGGGTGCCGCCGACGCTGACCGCGACGGTGAGGCTCGTGGTGCCGGCGGGCAGCAGCTTCGCCGCGGCGTCGTCCTTGCGCACGGCGGAGACGACGTCCGTGGTGGGCACCTCGTCCGCCTTGGCCGCAACCCCGGAGGCGTCCGTGCCGCCCGGGCCACCGGACCCGGAGCCGCAGGCGGTGAGGAGCAGCGCGGCCGAGGTGATGGCGACAAAGGGCATGAAATGGCGGTAAACGGACGTACGCATCGGGTAGCGGTCTCCTGAAGCAGAGGGTGTGCGGAAACGCGAGGGGAGGGGTGCGCGTGTGAAGGCGGCGAACAGGCCGGTCATCAGCAAGAGAACGCGAGCAGGCCCGCCCGGAGGGCAGGCGGGAGCAGGGGGTCAGCTCAACAGGACGAGGACCACACGCGACCGAAGTCGATGTGGGAGCGGGTGACCAGCCACTGCTGTGGATGCATGGGCCAAGTGGAACAGGCATCCGGTTCCGCGTCAACCGACTTGAGATGTACTGCTCACAGTCTGGACAGCCTTGACAGCGGACGGAAACGCCCCCGTACTCTCGGTGCACGGCCCTGCTGAGGGGCTCGGCCGTATCCGCGCCGCGCGGCGCGGACCCGTGTGAAGGCACCACCCGTTCTGACGACTCAGCGCGTCCTCGCCGACGCGCGTCACGGAGCCTTCGCATGTCATCCGACACCCTCGCCAAGATCCCCGCCGTCCCGGACACGCCCGAGCCCGCGCACGCCCCGCGGATCGTCCCGCAGCGCCGGTACGGCCAGTGGGCCGCAGCCGTCGTCGTCCTCGTACTGCTCGGATTCGCCGTCAACTCCGTCGTCCGCAACGAGGCGTTCCAATGGGACGTCGTCGGCGACTACTTCACCTCGGACTCCGTCCTGAGCGGGCTGTGGCTCACGCTGTGGCTGACCGCGGTCGTGATGGTCCTCGGCTTCGCCCTCGGCACCCTGCTCGCCGTGTTCCGGCTCTCCGTCAACCCCGTGCTGAGGGCGGTCAGCTGGGGATACGTGTGGCTGTTCCGGTCCATCCCGATCCTGGTGCAGCTGCTGCTGTGGTTCAACATCGGGGCGCTGTACCCGCGGGTGTTCGGCGTGAAGACCGTCGACCTGCTCACCCCGGTCGCCGTCGCGATCATCGGTCTCACCCTGCACGAGGCCGCCTACGCCGCCGAGGTCGTCCGCGGCGGCATCCTCTCCGTCGACCGCGGGCAGATCGAGGCCGCCCAGGCGCTCGGCCTGAGCCGGTGGCGGCGCTGGCGGCGGATCGTGCTGCCGCAGGCGATGCGCGCCATCGTGCCATCCGCCGGCAACATGCTGATCGGCACCCTCAAGGGCACCTCGATCGTCAGCGTCATCGCCGTCAACGACCTGCTGTTCTCCGCCCAGTTGATCTACCACCGCACCTATCAGGTGATCCCGCTGCTGATGGTCGCCACCCTCTGGTACGCCGTCGTCACCTCCCTGCTCGGCATCGCCCAGACGTTCGTCGAGAAGCACTACGCGCGCGGCACGGAGAACGCGCGGTGAGGCAGCAGCTGGTCATCGTCGGAGCCGGGCCGCGGGGGACCGGCCTCCTCGAACGCCTCGCCGCCAACGCGCCCGAGCTGTACGCCGGTCCGGGCCTCGACATCCATCTGGTCGACCCCCATCCACCCGGCGGCGGGCGCATATGGCGGCAGGCGCAGTCGCCGCTGCTGTGGATGAACTCGCAGGCCGAGGACGTCACGATGTTCACCGACGACACGGTCGCCATGGCCGGCCCGGTGCGCGAGGGCCCGACCCTGCACGAGTGGGCCCGGCTGGACGGCCGTACCTTCCCCGACCGCCGGCTCCAGGGCCGCTATCTGCGCTGGGTGTACGAACGGGCCGTCGCCGGCCTGCCCCCGAACGTCACCGTCCACCACCACCCCCACCGCGCGCTCCGGGTCGACGGCCCCCGCGAGGGCCGCCAGCGGGTGTGGCTGGAGGGCCGTTCGCACCCGCTCCCGGCCGACCTGGTGATCCTCGCCATGGGCCATCTGGACAGCGAACTCGACGCCCAGCAATCCGAGTTGGCCGTGTACGCCCGCGAGCACGGCCTGGTGCACCTGCCGCCCGACTTCACCGCCGACAGCGACCTGTCCGCACTGGCGCCCGGCGAACCCGTCCTCGTCCGCGGCTTCGGGCTGGCCTTCGTCGACCTGATGGTGCTGCTCACCGAGGGGCGCGGCGGGCGGTACGAGGGCGAGACGTACCGTCCCTCGGGGCGGGAGCCGGTGCTGTACGTCGGCTCGCGGCGCGGAGTGCCGTACCACTCGAAGATCGGCTACGACTGGACCGGCGACCGGCCCCCGCTGCCCCGCTTCCTCGGCCCCGCCGAGGTGGCGGAACTGCTGGCCCGGCCCGGAGGCTTCGACTTCCGGCGCGATGTGTGGCCCCTGGTCGAGAAGGAGCTGGGCTTCGCCCACTACCACCGGCTGTTCACCGCCCACCCCGGACGTACGGCGATGGCCTGGGCCGACTTCGAGGAGAAGTACGCGGCGGCCGGTGATCCCGCCGAGACCCGGGCGCTCGTCGCCGCCGCCGTACCGGACCCGGCCGACCGGCTCGACCTCACCGCGCTCGACCACCCCCTGGACGGCGTGCGGTACGCCTCGCACGACGCCTTCCAGGACGGGCTCAGGGGCTACATCGAGGAGGACCTGCGGCGCCGCCACGATCCCGCCCGCAGCCCCGACCTGGCGGTGTTCCTCGGGCTGCTCTCCGTCTACGGGCAGCTGGTGCGGCTCGGGGACATCGGGTCCTGGTGGCACGGGTTCTTCAGCTACCTGGCGTCCGGGCCGCCCGGGCCCCGGCTGCGGCAGATGCTCGCGCTGTCCCGGGCCGGACTGCTCCGGTTCGTCGGGGCCGGCATGGCCGTCACCGCCGGGGACGGGGTGTTCCGGGCCACCAGCCCCACCGTGCCGGGCTTCTCCGTCGAGGCCCGGGCGCTGGTGGAGGCCCGGCTGCCCGCGCCCACCGTCCGCCGCGCCCGCGACAGTCTGCTGCGCGAACTGCACGCCGACGGCGCCGCCGAGACTGCCGACGGGCTGCTCCGGGTCGACCCCGGCGACGGCCGCGTCCTCGACCGCGCCGGACGCCCGCACCCCCGGCGCTTCGCGCTCGGCCCGTACACCGACACCCGCGCCCCCGGCGCCTTCACCCGCCCCCGCACCGGCGGGCCCGCGTTCCGGCAGAACGACGCGACCGCCCGGGCGGTGCTGGCCTTCCTCAGCGGCTCACTCGTAAAGGAACTCGCGCGATGAGTGTCATGGCCGGCATCAGGCCGGTGCACAAGAGCTTCGGCTCGCTCGACGTGCTCCGGGGCCGGGGTGAGACCGGTGTGGAGGGTGCTCCGCCGGCGCACCCGGATCGGGTTCGTCTTCCAGAACCGCACCCTCTTTCCGCACCCTACCGTCCCGGACAACGTCGTAGAGGCGCCGCGGCAGCTGTCCGGCGGGCAGCAGCTGGGGGTGCCCCCAGGCCGTTCAGGCGCCGGGGGAGGGTGGCCATCGCGCGGGAGCCGAAGCTGCTGCTGTTCGAGGAGCAGGCGTTCCTGGCGAAGGTGCTCTGAGATGGGCAGGGGGTGCGGTGGGTTCGGCACCGCCGGTCCGTTCCGTCCTGGGCGCACGCCGTTGCGGCGGGGACACGCGATGCGGAGGGGGCGGGCATGAGCAGTCTGCTGCATCTTGCCGCCGCGCTCGACCAGCCCGGTTCCCTGGACGCCGGGGCCTACGTCGAGTCGGCCCGGCTCGCCGAGCGCGGGGGGCTGGACTTCGTGACGCTGGACGACTCCTTCGCGCGGCCGGGGCCCGACGCGCTCGGCGTGCTGTGCCGGGTGGCGCCCGCGACCCGGAGGATCGGGCTCGTGCCGACGGTCACCACCACACACACCGAGCCCTTCCGGACGCAGGCCGCCGTGGCCACCCTGGACTGGGTCAGCCGGGGACGGGCCGGCTGGCGGATCGACGTGTCCACCACCGGGGGCGAGGCCCGGCTGTCCGGCCGCCGGCCCGCCGCACCGGCCGAGACGCTCTGGCAGGAGGCCGGTGAAGTCGCTGACGTGGCGGCCAGGTCGTGGGACAGCTGGGAGGACGGTGCCGAGATCCGGGACGTGGCCACCGGCCGCTTCCTCGACCGGGACCGGCTGCACCGCGTCGACTTCACCGGCACCGCCTTCTCGGTGCGGGGCCCGTCGACCGTGCCCCGGCCGCCGCAGGGCCACCCCGTCCGCGTGGTCGACGCCACCGACGGCCCCGCCCGTACGGTCGCCGCCCGGTACGCGGACGTGGCCCTGGTGCGCGCCGCCGCCCCCGCCCAGGCCGCCGGCGTACGCGACGAACTGCGGGAGCGGGCGCGGGCGTCCGGGCGGAACCCGGACGCGCTGCGGGTCCTGGTGAGCCTGCTGGTGGATCTCGGCGACGGCGAGCGCGCGGCCGAGCCGGGGCACGGGGGCGGCGGTCCGCGGCCCACCGGGCGGGGCCCGCTGTACCGGGGCGGCCCGGTCGACCTCGCGGAGCTGGTGGCCGCCTGGCACGCCGACGGGGTCACCGACGGCTTCCACCTCGTCCCCGTCGAACCGCGCCGCGATCTGGAGCGGCTGGTCAACGGCACGGTGGTGCTGCTCCAGCACCGCGGTCTGTTCCGCACCTTCTACCCGGGCAGCACCCTGCGCGAGCACCTGGGCCTGGCCCGGCCCGCCAACCGGTACACCGTGCCCGGGGGGCCGGCCGTGCCCGGGGGTACGTCATGACCGGACGGCGGCGGCTGCATCTGGCGGTCGCGCATCCGGGGGCCGACGACGCCGACGTCCGACGGCGCCTCGCGGCACACGGCCGTACCCCGGGGGACCTGAAGGTCATGTGCGGGATCACCGTCGTCCTCGGGGACACCGCGGCCGAGGCGCGGGAACGCGCCGCCGGGATCCGACGGCAGCGGATCACCCCGCGGTACGCGCTGTACGCGCTGGAGCGGATGTGGGGGACGGACCTGTCCGGGTACGACCCCGACGGGCCGCTCCCCGAGACCGCCCCCCGCGCCGGGGACGGCCGCACGCTCGCGCTCGCCGAGAAGTGGCGGGCGCTGGCCGGGGAGAAGGGGCTGTCCCTCCGGGAGACCGTGATCGAGGTGAGCGGCCGGCAGTCCTTCGTCGGCACGCCCGGCACGGTCGCCGCCGACCTGCACCGGTACGTCCGCGAGGGGGCCGCCGACGGGTTCGTCCTTATCCCGCAGCTTCCGGCGGCGGACTGGAGGAGTTCGTGGACCGTGTGGTGCCGCTGCTCCAGGAGCGCGGCGCGTTCCGCACGGAATACCGGGGCGGCACACTCCGCTCCCATCTCGGGCTGTCCTCACCGGCACCCGCGGCACAGGAACGCTGATCACCGATGAAAGGAACCGACGGCATGACGACGGACGCGTCCGACGCCTGGAAGCAGTGGCACGAGCAGCGTGTGGAGCGGGTCTCGGCGCCCTACGGGCCGCTCGCGCTGACCGCGACGCACTGGATCGAGGACTATCCGGATGGTCGAATTCCGGACATTCCCGGGAACTGGGTGGCGGACGAGGGCGGGGTGGTGCTCACCGCCGCCGGGACCGACGGCCTGACCGTGGACGGCCGGCCCTTCGCGGGTGAGGTCGGGCTGGCCGCCGACCGCGGTCCTGAGGCGGAGGCGCGGGTCGCGCTCGGCGGAAAACGACTGGTCGTGCTGGTGCGCGAGGGCGTCTGGGGGGTGCGGGTGTACGACCCCGATTCCGCAGCCCGGCAGGCCTTCCGGGGCATCGAGGCCGGGCCCTACGACCCCCGCTGTTCGGTGCCGGGGCGGTTCACGCCGTACGACGGCACGCGGACCATCCGGCTCGGCAACGCGGACGGCCGCGAGCGTGGCTTCGACCTCGCCGGGGAACTCACCTTCACCCTGGCCGGACAGGAGCGGACGCTGAAGGTCGCGCGGCAGGGGGACGGGCTGCTGTGGGCGGTGTTCGCCGACGCCACCAGCGGTGACACGAGCTTCCGGTTCCGCTTCCTCTTCTCGCCGGCCCCGGACGCCGAGGGGCGCACGACCGTCGACTTCAACCGCGCCCAGCTCCCGCCGTGCGCCTTCGCCGACCACTTCGTCTGCCCCTTCCCGCCCCCCGGCAACACGCTGGACGTGGCGGTCGAGGCGGGGGAGCGGCACCTGAGCCGGTCCCGCTCGGCGTAGCAGGCCCCAGCGGAACGTGGGGGCAGGGCCGACGGCCGAAAGGCACCCTTGTGCCGACCGGCCGTTCGGCCGAATACTCCCCCTCAGCGCTTGTCAGGGGCATGCACATTCGAATCCGGTCGAGCCCCTGGCTGCGCCTCACGGGCCCCGACCCCACGCGGGCCCCCGACTTCCCTTGGAGGGAACGACAAGTGAGGATCAAGCGCACCACTCCCCGTGGCGGTACGGCGAGACGGGTCCGGCTGACCGCCGTGGCCACCGGCTTCCTGGCCGCAGCCGCGTTCGCCGCCCCCACCGCGAACGCCAGCGACGTCCACACGTTCAGCGCCACCCAGCTCACCAGGGCGAGCGACTCCGTCCGCCAGGCCGACGTCCCCGGTACCGCCTGGGCGGTGGACAGCAAGGCCAACCGTGTCGTCGTCACCGTCGACAGCACGGTGTCCCAGGCCGAGATCGCCAAGATCAAGAAGCAGGCCGGTGCCACCGCCGACGCCCTGGTCGTCAAGCACACACCGGGCAAGTTCAACAAGCTGATCTCCGGCGGCGACGCCATCTACGCGAGCAGCTGGCGCTGCTCCCTGGGCTTCAACGTCCAGGACTCCAGCGGCAACTACTACTTCCTGACCGCCGGGCACTGCACCGACGGCGCGGGCACCTGGTGGTCGAACTCGTCGCACACGACCACGCTCGGCACCACGGCCGGCTCCAGCTTCCCCGGCAACGACTACGGCATCGTGCGGTACACCAACAGCTCGGTGACCAAGTCCGGTGCCGTGGGCAGCCAGGACATCACCAGCGCGGCCACGCCCTCCGTGGGCACGACCGTCTACCGCCGCGGGTCCACGACCGGTACGCACAGCGGGCGCGTCACCGCGCTCAACGCCACGGTCAACTACGGCGGCGGCGACATCGTCTCCGGCCTGATCCAGACCACCGTCTGCGCCGAGCCCGGCGACTCCGGCGGCCCGCTGTACGGCGGCACCACGGCCTACGGTCTGACCTCGGGCGGCAGCGGTGACTGCACCTCCGGCGGTACGACGTTCTTCCAGCCGGTCACCGAGGCGCTGAGCGCCTACGGGGTGCACGTCTACTGACGGCTCCCCCCCACTGACGGACGACCCCGGGAAGCCCCCGCACGCGCACGGCGTGCGGGGGCTTCCCGGCGTGTTTGCGCAGGTGAGGAGCGCCCGAACGGATGTCGTACACATGTTCGGGAATGGAGGTATGGTGGGGGTGGGGAAACTGGGAACTGATGTTCGAGAGTCGTTCGGGGCTCACGAGTGCGGGAGGTGTGCGTGCCGGGCTTCGCGCATCTGCGCACCGTCTCCGGGTTCTCCCTGCGGTACGGGGCGTCCCATCCGGAGCGGCTGGCCGAGCGCGCCTTCGAGCGGGGGATGGACGCCCTCGCCCTGACCGATCGCGACACCCTCGCCGGGGCGGTGCGCTTCGCCAAGGCCTGCGCCGGTGCGGGTGTCCGTCCGCTGTTCGGGGTGGACCTCGCGGTGGCGCCGGCCGAGGGCGTACGGCGTGACCGGCGGCGGACGCCGGTGCGCGGAGGCGCCTTCGTGGACGAGTCGGCCCCCCGCGTGACCTTCCTCGCCCGGGACGGCGCCCGTGGGTGGGCCGAACTGTGCCGGCTCGTCACGGCGGCGCACGCGGGCGAGGGCGCTGCGCTGCTTCCCTGGGCCGGCCATCGCGGCGACGGTCTGGTCGTGCTGCTCGGGCCGGGGTCGGACGTGGGGCGTGCGCTCGCCGCCGGGCGGCCCGACCGGGCGGCCGGGCTGCTCGTGCCGTGGCGCGAGATCTACGGTGACGCGCTGCGGCTGGAGGCCGTCTGGCACGGCCGTACCGGTACGGGGGCCGGTTCCCTGCGGCTGGCGGCCCGCACCGTCGGGTTCGCCGCCGAGCAGGGGGTGCGGCCGGTGCTCAGCAACGCCGTCCGGTACGCCGATCCCGGGACGGGGCCGGTCGCCGATGTGCTGGACGCCGCGCGGCGGCTGGTGCCGATCGACCCCCGGGGGGAGCTGGACTCCGGCGAGGCGTGGCTGAAGGACGCGCAGGCCATGCTCGGCGTCGCCGAGCGGATCGTGGAGGCCGCCGGGTTCCGGCGGGACACCGCCCACCGGCTGCTGGAGCAGACCCTGGCGACGGCCGCCGAGTGCCGGGTCGATCCCGAGGGCGACCTCGGCATCGGCACCGTCCACTTCCCCGAGGCGCACCTCGTCGGCGCCGGCCGGCGCACCGCGCAGCGGGCGCTCGCCTCGCGGGCGGCGGAGGGGATGCTGCGGCTCGGGTACGGCGGGCGGCGCGCCTACTGGGAGCGGATGCACCAGGAACTGGACATCATCGCCCACCACGGCTTCGCCTCCTACTTCCTGACGGTGGCTCAAGTGGTGGACGACGTACGGGAGATGGGGATCCGGGTGGCCGCTCGCGGCTCCGGGGCCGGATCGCTCGTCAACCATCTGCTCGGCATCGCGCACGCCGACCCGGTCGAGCACGGGCTGCTGATGGAGCGCTTTCTGTCCAAGGAGCGCGTGGTGCTGCCGGACATCGACATCGACGTGGAGTCCGCGCGGCGGCTGGAGGTCTACCGGGCGATCATCGGCCGGTTCGGCAGTGAGCGGGTCGCCACCGTCTCCATGCCGGAGACCTACCGGGTCCGGCACGCGATCCGGGACGTGGGCGCCGCGCTCTCCATGGACCCGGCCGAGATCGACCGGATCGCCAAGTCCTTTCCGCACATCCGGGCGCGCGACGCCCGCGCGGCGCTGGAGGAACTGCCCGAGCTGAAGCGGCTGGCGGGGGAGCTTCAGCGGGAAGGGGAGCGGTTCGGCAGGCTGTGGGAGCTGGTCGAGGCGCTCGACGCCCTGCCGCGCGGGGTCGCCATGCACCCGTGCGGGGTGCTGCTGTCGGACGCCTCCCTGCTCGCCCGTACGCCGGTGGTGCCGACCAGCGGTGAGGGCCTGCCCATGTCGCAGTTCGACAAGGAGGACGTGGAGGACCTGGGCCTGCTCAAGCTGGACGTGCTGGGCGTGCGGATGCAGTCGGCGATGGCGCACGCGGTCGCCGAGGTGGAGCGGGTGAGCGGGGAGCGGATCGACCTGGACGCGGTGGAGCCGGGGGACCTGGAGACGTACCGGCTGATCCGGTCCACCGAGACCCTGGGGTGCTTCCAGATCGAGTCGCCGGGGCAGCGGGACCTGGTGGGGCGGCTGCAGCCCGCCGACTTCCACGACCTGGTCGTCGACATCTCGCTGTTCCGGCCCGGCCCGGTCGCCGCCGACATGGTGCGGCCGTTCATCGAGGCACGGCACGGGCGGGCGCCGGTGCGCTACCCGCACCCGGACCTGGAGGAGCCGCTGAAGGGGACGTACGGGGTCGTCGTCTTCCACGAGCAGATCATCGACATCGTCTCCCTCATGACCGGCTGCGGGCGCGGCGAGGCCGACCGGGTGCGGCGCGGGCTGTCCGAACCGGAGTCGCAGGGGCGGATCAGGGTGTGGTTCGCCCAGCAGGCGGCGGCCAAGGGGTACGACGCGGAGACGATCCGGCGGACCTGGGAGATCGTGGAGGCCTTCGGGTCCTACGGCTTCTGCAAGGCGCACGCCGTCGCCTTCGCCGTACCCACCTACCAGTCGGCGTGGCTGAAGGCCCATCACCCCGCCGCCTTCTACGCCGGGCTGCTCACGCACGACCCCGGGATGTACCCGAAGCGGCTGCTGCTGGCCGACGCGCGGCGGCGCGGGGTGCCGATCCTGCCGTTGGACGTGAATGTCTCCGGGGTCGCACACAGGATCGAACTGGTGTCTGAATCGCCGGCGGTGTGGGGGCTGCGGCTCGCCCTCTGTGACGTCCACGGCATCAGCGAGGCCGAGGCGAAGCGGATCGCGGACGGGCAGCCGTACTCCTCGCTGGTGGACTTCTGGGAGCGGGCCCGGCCCAGCCGGCCGCTCGCAGGGCGGCTCGCGCAGGTGGGCGCGTTGGACGCCTTCGGCGCCAACCGGCGCGATCTGCAACTGCACCTGACCGAGCTGCACCGTGGCGGCCGGGGCGGTGGCGGTGGCCAACTCCCCCTGGCGGGCGGACGGAAGACCGCGCCGGCCGGACTGCCGGACCTGACCTCGGCGGAGAAGCTCAGCGCCGAGCTGGGCGTGCTGTCCATGGACGCCTCGCGCAACCTGATGGACGACCACCGGGAGTTCCTGGGGGAGCTGGGCGTGGTCTCCGCGCGCCGGCTGCGCGAGGCCCGGCACGGCGAGACCGTGCTGGTCGCGGGCGCCAAGGCGGCCACCCAGACCCCGCCGATCCGCTCCGGCAAGCGGGTCATCTTCTCCACCCTGGACGACGGGACGGGACTGGTGGACCTGGCCTTCTTCGACGACTCGCACGACGCCTGCGCCCACACCGTCTTCCACTCCTGGCTGCTGCTGGTGCGCGGAGTGGTGCAGCGGCGCGGCCCGCGCAGCCTGAGCGTGGTCGGCTCCGCCGCCTGGAACCTCGCCGAACTGGTCGAACTGCGCGCCGAGGGCGGCCTGGACGAGGTGGCGGCGCGGCTCGCGGAGCCGGTGGCGCAGGGCCCGGGTGGCGACCCCACCGGTGGACGGCGGATCCAGCTGCCGACCGGATACGAGATGCATCCGTGGGCCGACCTGCGGCCCGCGGGGCAGGAGGCCGCACAAGGGCCTGCTGCGGTACGGAAGTTGTGGCACCAGAGTCCGGGGAGTGCGGGATGACCATTCTCTGCGTACGTTTCCAGCTGCCGCCGACGTACGAGGCGGCCCTGCCGGAACTGCTCGGGCTGCTGGAGGAGTTCACCCCGGTCGTGGAGGCGCTGCCGCCGGACGGGGCGCTGGCCGATCTGCGCGGCGCCGAGCGGTACTTCGGGCGCAGCGCGGTGGAGCTGGCATCGGTGATCCGCGTGCGGGCCCTCGCGCGGTACGGCGTCGACTGCGCGATCGGCGCCGGACCGGGCCCGATGCCGGCCCGCGTGGCGCTGCGGTACGCCCGGCCCGGTGTGACCTGCGCGGTGCCCGAGGACGCCGTCGCCGAGTTCCTCGCCGACAAGCCCGTCGCCGTGCTGCCCGGCGTCGGTACGGCGACCGCCCGCACCCTGGACGAGTACGGCCTGGACACCCTGGGCCGGGTCGCCGCCGCGCCGCTGTCCACGCTCCAGCGGCTGATCGGCGCCAAGGCGGGCCGGGAGCTGCGGGAGAAGGCGAGCGGCATCGACCGCGGCCGGGTCGTCCCGAACGCCGTCTCGCGGTCGCTGGTGACGGAACGGGCTTTCGCCATCGACGAGTTGGACCCCGGCCGGCACCGCCGTGCGCTGCTGTCGGCCGCCGAGGAGATCGGCTCCCGGCTGCGCGCGGTGGAGAAGGTCTGCCGCACCCTGACCCTCACCGTGCGCTACGCCGACCGGGCTTCGACCACCCGCAGCCGCACCCTGCGGGAGGCGACCGCGCACTCCGCGGACCTGACCAGGGCGGCCTACGACATGTACGAGGCGCTCGGCCTGCAACGCGCCCGGGTCCGCGCGCTCGCCCTGCGCGCCGAGGGCCTGGCCCCCGCCGGCCAGGCCTCTCACCAGCTCACCTTCGACCCCGTGGACGAGAAGGCCCGCCGTGTCGAGGAGGCCGCGGACCGCGCGCGGGCGAAGTTCGGGCCGCGGGCGGTGATGCCGGGGACGCTGGCCGTGGTGTGCGCGCTCAGTTGGCCCACGGCGGCGTGAGGCGAGTGCCGTCGGCCAGCCGTGCCTCCAGGCCGACCGAGGTGGTGACCCAGGAGATCGCGGTGTGGCCGGTGGGATTCTCGACGGCCAGGGTCGCACCGGGGTTGACGATCACCGTGTCGCCCGCCGCGATCCGCTCGGTGTGACCGTCGAGCGTCATCAGCAGCTCTCCTACGAGCAGATGGAAGATCTCCTCCCGGTTGACGGTGTGGGCGGGCGCCTTCGTTCCGGGCGGGATCTCGCCGCGCCAGGCGCACAGTTCCTTGCTGCCGGTGAGCGGGGTGGCGTACGAGACGAAGCGGGCGCCGTGGATCTCGTGGGTGACGGCTTCCGAGGAGCGGACGACGGGCATGGTGATGATCTCCGTCCAGGCGAGGTCGATGAGAGGAGATGGTCAAGTGATTTGACTATATGGTCAAGCAGCTTGACCTACTCGTCAAGGGTGTTTCAATGCCTCCGTGCAGAACTCCGACGCCCTGGCTCTGTCCGCCGCCCTGCTCGCCGCGGCGGGCGACCTCACGCAGCGCATCCATGACGGGGTGGCGGCCCGTGGTTTCGCGGACCTCCGGCCCGCCCATGGCTTCGCCTTCGCGCGGCTCGCCCCGGACGGTGCCACCGCCACCGACCTGGCCGCGCACCTCGGGGTGACCAAGCAGGCGGCGAGTCAGCTGGTGGACGAGATCGTGCGCAAGGGCTACGCCGAGCGGAGGCCGCATCCCGAGGACGCCCGGGCCCGGCTGGTCGTGCTGACCGAGCGCGGGTGGGCCTGCACCCGGGCGGCGGAGGAGGCTGCCGCCGAGGTGGTCGGGCGATGGGCCGAGCTGCTGGGCGAGGGTGAAGTGCGCACGCTCGGGGACCGCTTGGCGCGGATCGCTCCCCGGGGCCCGATCCGTCCGGCCTGGTGACGCCTCACCGGCATCCCGGTGAGTCCCCGGTAATCACTGGAAGTTTTTACTGACGCGTAACTTCACACTTGCACTACTCGCTCGTAACTTGACGAGTGAACAGCATCCCGTGATCCGGATCACAGGGTCAGGCCGTGCACCTCCCGTGAGCCGCAAGGAGATCACCCGATGCTGCCCTGGAAACGAGCGCTCAGACCCCTCGCCGCGCTGCTCCTCACCGCCGCCGTCGCCGTCGTACCGGCCGCCACCGCCACCGCCTCGGACAGCACTGCGCCCAGCAGTGGCTGGAACGACTACTCGTGCAAGCCCTCCGCCGCCCACCCCCGCCCCGTCGTCCTCGTCCACGGCACCCTGGGCAACTCGGTCGACAACTGGCTCGGCCTCGCCCCCTACCTGAAGAGCCGCGGTTACTGCGTCTACTCCCTCGACTACGGCCAGCTGCCCGGCGTCCCCCTCTTCCACGGCCTCGGCCCCATCGACAAGTCGGCCGAACAGCTGGCCGTCTTCGTCGACAAGGTGCTCGCCGCCACCGGAGCCGCGAAGGCCGACCTGGTCGGCCACTCCCAGGGGGGCATGATGCCCCGCTACTACCTGAAGTTCCTCGGCGGAGCCGCCAAGGTGAACGCCCTCGTCGGCGTCGCCCCCGACAACCACGGAACCGACCTGGACGGCCTCACCCGCCTGCTGCCGTACTTCCCTGGCGCCGAGGACCTGCTCAAGGCCACCACCCCCGGCCTCGCCGACCAGATCACCGGCTCCGCCTTCCTCACCAAGCTCAACGCGGGCGGCGACACCGTCCCCGGGGTGCGCTACACGGTCGTCGCCACCAAGTACGACGAGGTGGTCACTCCTTGGCGCACCCAGTACCTGAGCGGTTCCGACGTCCACAACGTCCTGCTGCAGGACCTGTGTCCGCTCGACCTATCCGAACACCTCGCGATCGGCCTGTTCGACCGGATCGCCTTCCACGAGGTGGCCAACGCGCTCGACCCGGCCCACGCCACCGCCACCACCTGCGCGTCCGCCTTCAGCTGACGTACCGCCGGGGCCTGTCCGGCCTGAGCCGCCAGACAGGCCCCGGAAGAAGCCCCGGCCGCCTCCGGCGGGTTGGCCGGTGTCGCCGAAGTCGGCCTGCGGGCGTGCGGAACTCCAGGAAACCGTGGAATCGCCTGCTGGGAGCGGGTGGAGGAGATCCTTATGGTCCGCTTGAGGAAGCGCTCAGACTGCGCTCAGGTGGACAGTGTGCGGACATGATCGACAACGACACGGAACGGGTCCGGTCCGCCGTCAGGAGATCAGGCTCTGCACGAACGCGAGGCAAGCGGCTGCGCTGAGGTGCTGCCGTGTCAGCCGTCGGGCCACCAGGTGCGGGCGATGTCCTTGCGCACCTCGGGGCGCCCTGCCGGGCGCTCCTCCGCCTCGTCGCGGATCCGGCGGCTGTCCGTCCTCTTCAGGGGCTTCTGCACGGTCGTACGGCGCATAGCTGCCTCCTTCAGTGCCCACCGGGTTCCGTGTTGTCACGGAGGTAGACGCTTTCGGCGAGAGTTCCTCATCGGTGCCGGTTTGTCAGTGGCGGCTGTCACCTCCGCACTGTCAGTGGCGTGTGTCACTCTCTGGGCATGACGAGAGAGAACGCGCACAGGGGTGCGGCTGCCCCGGAAGCGGACTGGGATGCGCGGGCCGCCGCCTTCGACGACGAACCGGACCACGGCCTGCGCGACCCCGAGGTGCGCGCGGCCTGGGCGGACCGGCTGCGGAGCTGGCTCCCCGGGCACCCCGCGGACGTCCTCGACCTCGGCTGCGGCACCGGCAGCCTGTCGCTCCTCGCCGTCGAGCAGGGGCACCGGGTGACGGGTGTCGACCGGTCCCCCGCGATGACCGAGCGGGCCCGGGCCAAGCTCGCCGGGCGCCCCGCGACGATCCTGTGCGGGGACGCCGTGGCCCCGCCGGTGGGGGAGCGACGCTTCGACGTGATCCTCGTACGGCATGTGCTGTGGGCGCTGCCGGACCCGGCCGGGGCGCTGCGGCACTGGCGGGAGCTGCTGCGCCCCGGAGGCCGGTTCGTGCTGGTGGAGGGTGTGTGGGGGATTCTCAGCCCGGTCGGTGTACCGGCTGCCCGGCTCACCGCCCTGCTGGAGCCGCTGAGCCGGGACGTGCGCCTGGAGCGACTGTCCGACGACTGCCTGTTGTGGGGCAAGGACGTGGACGACGAGCGGTACGCGGTGGTGGCCACCGTATGACACCAGGGTGCCGGGGCGGGTCAGGCCAGCAACTCCGCGAAGCCGTCGGGGCGGGCCGCCAGCGCCTCCAGCGCGTCCAGGGCGGCCACCGCGGCGGACGCGGCCTCCGGGTCCGTCTCCGCGAGACCGCTCTCGGCGAACTCGTCCTCGTCCAGACGCCGTACGTCCCGCCCGTCCGCGGAGCGCCACAGGTCCAGGTCGAGATCCTCCACGACCAGCTCCGTGCCGGAGGTGACCGCGGGGCGCGTGACGTCGCAGTACCAGCCCTTGATCGAGCCGTCCGCCGCGCGCACCTCCTTCACCGAGTACCACCGGTCCCGCCAGTAGTACTCGGTGAACACGTCGCCGGGCTCGAACCGCACGAACCCGAAGTCCCGGACCTCGGAGCCCGCCCAGGGGGCGCGTACGGCGATCCGGTCGCCGTCGTCCCCGAGCAGCTCCGCCGGGTAACGGATCTTCGTCCGGCCCGCCTTCACCAGGACGACGTCCAGCCGGGCCGGCTCAGCCGAGTTCGCGGACATAGCGCACCTCCGTGGCACAGACCTCGTACCCGAGCCATTTGTTGATCGCGATCATGGGAGCGTTGCCGGTGTCGTTGCCCGTGAAGGCCTCGGTGACACCGGCGGCGCGGGCCCGGTGCAGAGAGTAGATCTTGGCGAGCTTGGCCAGGCCACGGCCGCGGTGGGCGCGCGCGGTGCCGGTCATCGCCGTCGAGTAGCGGCGGTCGCCGTCCGTGTAGGCCACGGTGAAGGCGACCGGACGGCCGTCCACACAGGCGGCCGTGGTCAGCTCCCGGTTCAGCAGCGGGTGGTTCCAGCTCTCCGCGAGCCACACGTCGTAGTCCGTGAACGCGTAGTCCACGTCGCTCGGTTCGTCGAGCACCGTCTCCGCGTCCAGCTCGAACAGCGGCCGGGGGTCGTCCGCGAAGTCGGCGGCCGTGCGCAGTTCGACGCCGGGCGGGACCTCTGGGAGCGGCGGCAGCGCGCCGTCCGCCAGGCCGAGGCGGAGGAAGTGCGCGGTACGGCCCCGGCGGTAGCCGCGCCGCTCGGCGAAGGCCTGGTTGGCCGGCTCGTCCAGGGCCCAGGCGAACAGCTTGGTCGCGCCCACGTCCGCCAGGTACTCCTCGGCGGCCCGGACCAGCAGCCGGCCGGCACCGCGGTGGGTCCGGTCCGGGCGGACGTAGACGTTGAGGGCACCCTGGCCCGGGTCGGTGCTCTCGGGGATCAGGTGCACCTGTGCCGTGCCGATGATCTCGCCGTCCTCCTCCGCGACGAGGGGCCGGAAGCGGGCGTCCGGGTGGGTGTGGGACACCGTGTGCCGGACCGAGTCCGGCGTGGACAGGATGTACGGCAGCGCGAGGCGGCGGACACGGGCGAAGCCCTCGGCATCCGCGGGGACGTCGGGGCGCAGAGCACGCACGAGGACTGTCATGAGGAGGCACCGTACGGGCCGGGAGGGCCGGGTGCCTCTCATTTTCCGGCGGGTGCGGGACAATCGGCCGTGTGAGCCTGAAGATCCGCATCGATGACAGCGCGCCCCCGTACGAGCAGGTGCGGGCGCAGATCTCCGAGCAGGCGCGGTCCGGCGCGCTCCCGGTGGGGTACCGGCTGCCGACCGTGCGGGGGCTGGCCGAGTCCCTGGGGCTCGCGGTGAACACGGTGGCGAAGGCGTACCGGGCGCTGGAGGGCGACGGGGTGATCGAGACGCGGGGGCGCAACGGCACGTTCGTGGCCGCCGCCGGCTCGGCCGCGGTGCGGGAGGCTTCCCTGGCCGCCCAGGCGTACGTCGAGCGTGTGCGGCGGCTCGGGCTCGCCGAGGACGAGGCACTGGGCGCTGTGCGGGATGCTCTGCGGGCGGCTTACGGGGAGGGCTGACCGGACAGGGGATCAGCTCAGTTCCGCCGGCTCCGGTGTTCGCGTCACCGTCAAGCCCGCCCGCCTCGCCGCCCGGGCGAACGTCACCGCGTCCTGGACCGCCGCGCCCCCGGGGTCGTTGTTGAAGTACGCGTACACGTCCTCCGCGTGGGACCAGGTCGTCGCGACGCGGTCCAGCCAGGTGTCCAGGGAACGGCGGCCGTAGCGCGGCCAGGGCTGGGCGCGGCCCTGGTGGAAGCGGACGTAGCCCCAGTCGGTGGTGCGCCACAGCGGGGTGACCGGGCGGGCCAGGACGTCCGCCCAGCACAGGGCCGCGCCACGGGACGCCAGCACCTCGCGCACCTCGCCCGTCCACCACGAGTCGTGACGGGGTTCCACCGCGACCCTCGTACCGGCCGGGAAGCAGGCCAGGCAGGCGTCCAGCAGGAGCGGGTCGGCGCGCAGGGTGGGCGGGAGCTGGAGGAGGACCGGGCCCAGGCGGTCGCCGAGGCCCGCCGCATGGGTCATCAGGCGGTGCACCGGCTCCTCGGGGTCCTTGAGCCGCTTGATGTGGGTGAGATACCGGCTGGCCTTGACCGTGACCACGAAGTCCGGCGGGACGCGGTCGCGCCAGGCGGCGAAGGTGTCGTACGACGGCAGCCGGTAGAACGCGTTGTTGATCTCCACGGTCGCGAACAGCCGCGTGTACTCCTCCAGCCACAGCCGCGCCGGCACCCCGGCCGGGTAGACGTGGTCCCGCCAGTCCTTGTACTGCCACCCCGACGTACCGACGAACAGGGTCATACCCTCATCAAAGCACTACAGGTACAGACCCGCGTCCGCGCCCTCCCGGGCCCCCGGCACCGAGGTCGGCGCCGTGCCCCGGCGCAGCGCGTACAGCTCGGCCAGGGTCGCGCCGTCCCGGCCGACACCCTCCTCGGTGCCGAGCCACTTCACCGCCTCCGGGCGGGTCAGCGGGCCGACCTCGATGCGGGCCAGGCAGCGGCCGGGGCGGACCACGGCCGGGTGCAGCCGCTCCAGGTCCTCGTTGGTGGTGACGCCGACCAGGACGTTACGGCCCTGGCCGAGCAGGCCGTCGGTGAGGTTCAGCAGCCGGGACAGGGCCTGGCCCGCCGTGTGCCGGGCCTCGCCCCGGATCAGCTCGTCGCAGTCCTCCAGCAGCAGCAGACGCCAGCGGCCCTTTCCCGCGCCGTCGTCCTCCCCGATGGCGATGTCCATCAGATAGCCGACGTCGGAGAAGAGACGCTCCGGGTCCAGGACGCAGTCGACCTGGCACCAGTCGCGCCAGGAGCGGGCGAGGGTGCGCAGGGCGGAGGTCTTGCCGGTGCCGGGCGGGCCGTGGAGCAGCAGTAGCCGGCCGGCGATGTCCTCCGGGGTCGTCTTCATCAGGCGGTCCATCGCGTCCGCCACCGGCGCCGTGTAGTTGGGCCGGACCTCGTCCCACGTGCCCGCGGAGATCTGCCGGGTGGTGCGGTGCGGGCCGCGTCTGGGGGAGACGTACCAGAACCCCATCGTCACGTTCTCCGGCTGCGGTTCCGGCTCGTCGGCCGCGCCGTCCGTGGCCTGGTCGAGGATCCGCTTGGCCAGGTCGGCGCTGGTCGCGGTGACCGTGACGTCCGCGCCCCGGTTCCAGCGGGAGACCAGCAGCGTCCAGCCGTCCCCCTCGGCGAGGGTCGCGCTGCGGTCGTCGTCGCGGGCCATCCGCAGCACGCGGGCGCCCTCCGGCAGCAGGGTCGCGCCCGAGCGCACCCGGTCGATGTTCGCGGCGTGCGAGTACGGCTGCTCGCCCGTCGCGAAGCGGCCGAGGAACAGCGCGTCGACGACGTCGGACGGCGAGTCGGAGTCGTCGACGTGGAGCCGGATCGGCAGAGCGTCGTGTGGGTTGGCAGACATGCCGCCATGATCCGTCACGGATGCGCTCCGCGCACGGCATTTCCGTCGCTTGTCCGTTGACGGGGCGTCAACAGACGTGGCACGCGCGCGCAATATCTGAGCGGTGAACGTCTTGGGCCGATCCTGTTGAGATGACAAAAGTCTTGGCATGGACACTTCCTGTCAACACGCGTAGCTGCTACCACAGTTGTGGCAGAGATCCTGCTAAAGGGAGGTTCCATGAGACGTTCCCGACTTACCGGATTCGTGATCTCGCTCCTCCTCGCCGCCGGCCTCGGTATCACCGGGGCCGCTTCGGCGCAGGCGTCCCCGACCGCCGCGACCGGCGGCTACGTCGCGCTCGGTGACTCCTACTCATCCGGGGTGGGCGCCGGCAGCTACATCAGCTCAAGCGGCGATTGCGACCGCAGCACGAAGGCCTACCCCTACCTGTGGAACGCCGCCCACAGCCCCTCCTCGTTCGCCTTCAACGCCTGCTCCGGTGCGAAGACGGACGACGTGCTCGCCAGCCAGCTCGGCTCGCTGAACTCCTCCACCTCACTGGTGTCCATCACCATCGGCGGCAACGACGCCGGTTTCGCCGACGTCATGACCACCTGCGTGACCAGCTCGGACAGCACCTGTCTGTCCCGCATCAACACCGCCAGGGCGTACGTCGCCAACACGCTCCCCGGCAAGCTGGACACCGTCTACAACGCGATCAGCGCCAAAGCCCCGTCCGCCCGGGTGGTCGTCATCGGCTACCCCCGCTTCTACCTGCTCGGCCAGAGCTGCCTCGGCCTCTCCGAGACCAAACGGTCCGCGATCAACGACGCCGCCGACTACATGGACACCACCATCAAGGCCCGCGCCACCGCCCACAACTTCGTCTTCGGTGACGTCCGCACCACGTTCTCCGGCCACGAGATCTGCTCCGGCAACTCCTGGCTGCACAGCGTCAATTGGCTCGACATCGGCGAGTCGTACCACCCGACCGCGTCCGGCCAGTCCGGCGGCTACCTGCCGGTGCTGAACAACGCGGCATGACCCGTACGGGTGAACCCGATGGTGAGGCGGAGGTCCCGGACGACGGGGTCTCCGCCGTCGTCGTACATGTCACCGAGAACGGCACCGAGTCCGACGTCGTCCGCACCGGACCGCGCACCTCCACACCGATCTCGTTCTCGACCGTCCCGCCCTCGGCGTACGCGGTCACCGTCACCCGCTGCTCCCGCGTGCGCGCACCGCCCGCCGGGAACGACAGCGTCTTCCATCCGGGGTCGGACACCGATCCGTGCGCCGGCACCCACCGGTACTCGACCCGCGCGGGCAACCGGCCCACCGTGAACTCCGCCGTGAACGCGGGCGCCCGCGCGGCCGGCGGCGGACAGGTCCCGGAGTACTGCGTGTGCGCCCCGGTCAGGGTCACGTGCACCCACTGGGCCGGCCCGCTGCTCGCCGACGCGCTGCTCCGTGACGGAGAGGGAGTTCCGGTGCCCGCGTCCGTGCTGCCGCTCGGCGTGGGGGAGTGCGCCGGGCCGCTCGTCCGGCCGGTGCCGGCGCCGTCGTTCCCGTGTCCGTCCCCGTCGTCGGGGTTCAGCAGCGCGTACGTCAGTCCCGCCAGCGCCAGGACGACCGCGAGCACACCCGCCACCAGTACGACGCCGGCCCGGCGGTCACGCTCCGGCCGTCGGGCCGGCTCGGCGGCGGTGGTGCCGGGGTCCGGGTAGCCGGTGGGCAGCGGCAGCGGCGGAGTCCGGGACGGCTCGGGGGGCGGAGCCGTCGCCGCCGGCGCGTACGGCGGCACACCGGGCGCGGTGTCCGCCCGCACCGACCCGCCCGCCGCGACCAGCCGCAGCTCCCGCTCCGCCTGTCCGGCCGGCAGCCGCTCGGCCGGGTCCTTGCGCAGCAGCCCTTCGATGACGGGCGTGAGCGGCCCGGCCCACCGCGGCGGCGGCAGCTCCTCGTCCACCACGGCCCGCAGCGTGCCGAGCGGGGTGTCCTGCCGGAACGGGGAGACGCCCTCGACGGCCGCGTACAGCAGCACACCCAGCGACCACAGGTCCGACGCGGGACCCGGAGTCCGCCCCAACGCCCGCTCCGGCGCCAGGAATTCGGGTGATCCGATCACCTCGCCGGTCATGGTCAGCGCCGAACTGCCCTCCACCGTGGCGATTCCGAAGTCGGTCAGCACCACCCGGCCGTCGTCGGCCAGCAGCACGTTGGCCGGCTTCACGTCCCGGTGCAGCACCCCGGCGGCGTGCGCGGCGCGCAGCGCGGACAGCACCTCCGCGCCGATGTGCGCGGCCCGCTGCGGCGGCAGCGGACCCTCCGCCTCCAACTGGTCGGCGAGGGACAGCCCGCGCACCAGCTCCATCACGATCCACGGCCGGCCGGCCTCCATCGCCACGTCGTACACCGTGACCACGTTGCGGTTCGCGACCCGGGCCGCCGCCCAGGCCTCCCGCTCCAGGCGCGCGTACAGCCGCTCGACCTCGTCGCCGGGCAGCCCGGCCGGCGCCCGCACCTCCTTGACGGCCACCTCACGGTGCAGCACCTCGTCCCGGGCTCGCCACACGGTCCCCATGCCGCCCTCGCCCAGCGGGGACAGCAGACGGTAGCGGCCCGCGATCACACGTTCCGGGCCCGGCTCCTCGGACACGGGCGCCCCCAAGGCATCTCGCGCGATTCCTCCTCGAAAAAGTAGCTCAGCCCAGCGCGGATGCGGCCCCCCTGAGCACCAGTCCCATGCCCAGCGCGAGCACGACCAGGGCCGACCCGAGCGGCAGGGTCCGGCGCGCCAGGACGGCCACCGGATGGGCGCCCCAGCGCGGGCGCCGCTCCAGCATCCGCACCGCCCCCGCACCCAGCCGTACGACGGCGAACCCGGCGGCGGTGAGCGTCAGCGCGAGACCGGCCCCGTACGCCACGACGAGCAGGAGCCCGAACCAGGCCTTGCCGAGCGCGGCGGCACCGACCAGGACGACCACGGCGGACGGGCTGGGCACCAGCCCACCGGCGAACCCGAGCAGGATCGTGCCGCGGAGTGTGGGCGCGGCGGGGTGGGCGTGGGTGTGGCCGCCATGGGTGTGCGTGTGACCACCGTGGCTGTGCGGGTGGAGGTGTGCGTGGTCTCCATGGGTGTGGTCCACACCGTCGTGGTGGTGATGGTGGTGGGCGGCACCGTGTCCGGCGCCCACAGTCGCCAACTCCCGCTGGCCCAGCTCATCCTGGGCCGCGACGGTCGCCCGCACACGGTTGCGCCAGGCACGGCGGACCAGGGTGACGCCCGCCGCCAGCACCAGGAGGCCACCGGCGATGCCCAGCCAGGAGATCACCGCCGGTGTGGCGGCGGAACCGGCCGTGACGAGGAGGCCCAGGGCGACCACGCCGAGGGTGTGGGTCACGGTGACCGAGGCGGCCATCGGCAGCACGTCCCGTGGCCGGGCCCGGCCCCCGCGCGCCGCCGCCGTCGCGGCCATCAGGGTCTTGCCGTGGCCCGGCGCGAGCGCGTGCAGCGCACCCAGGGCGACGGCGATGAGCAGGGCCAGACCGGCGAAGCCGACGGTGAGATCGTGCCGGGCCACGAGGTCGTCCAGGGCCCGGGTCCAGCGGTCGGCACCCCGGGGGAGCACACCGGCACCCGGGGCCGCCTGCCGCTCCGCGTCCGCCGCGAGCGCCGGGCCACCGGGCCGCACCCGCAGCGAGGCCGTCCCGGTGTCGGCGGGGGAGGACAGCAGGTCCTGGGGATAGGAGGTCAGTTCCCGGGACACCGACTCCTTCGGCACGTCGGTCGCGGTGAGCGTCATGCGGTCGCCCCGCGCCGTGATCTCCCGCCAGCCGGGCCCGCCGTCGGCGCCCGCGCCCCGGAAGTCGAGGGCGACGGTGCTCGCGCGGGGCAGCGGGGCGGTCAGCCGGCACTCCAGGCGCAGGGTGTCGAGGCCGGCCTGGCCCGGACGCGTGCGCGCGCTGCTGCGAGCGGCCGTGAGGGCGGTCGTACGCCCGTCGACACGCAGGCCGCTGCCGGCGGCGGCACGTGCGCACCGCTGCCTGGCCCACGCGCTCAGCCCCAGCCGCTCGATGTCGGCCTCGGCCTGGGTCGCCGGGATCTCGGCGAGGTCCTCCACGTGGTCGACGCGGAGCTGTCCGGGAGCGGCGACGAGGCCGTCGTAGCGGTTGACGGTGAAGTTGCCGAGGGGGTGCGCGTTCGCGGTGCCGGCCGGGAGGAGTGCCAGGGCGCACACGGCGATCAGGACGCACAGCAGACGCGGTGTCACCCGGCGCGGACGCGGTTCCACCGGGCGTGGACGCGGTGTCACTCGGCTCCCTCCAGCGCCTCGCGGGCCCGTGCCGCACCCAGTGGGGAGAAGCCGGGGTTCAGTTCCAGGGCCGAGGCGAGCCAGGCGCGGCCGGCCGCCCGATGGCCGGTGGCCAGCTCGATCACGCCCCGGTGGTAGCGGAAGGCGGCGCTGCGGTAGCCGGTGGCGGTGGCCCGGCGGGCGTAGGGCAGGGCCTCGGCGTCGCGGCCGTCGACGTGCAGCGCCCAGGCGAGGGCGTCGGCGGTGTGCACGGTGTGCCGGCGGGCCCATTCGGCGCGGGCCGCGCGCAGGGCGGCCCGCCTGTCGCCGTGGTCGGCCGCGGCCAGCGCGGTGTCCAGGTCGGCGTTGACGCCGTTGGCACGGGCCAGCGCGGTCCAGGCGTCGACCAGCGCGTACTGCCGCCGGGCCCGCGCCCGGTCGCCGGCCCCGCCCCGCGCCTCGTACAGCTCGCCGAGTTCGACCAGTGGGCCGGGCAGCGGGGAGCGGGCGACCACCGTCTCCATGTCCGTGACCGCCCCGGCACGGTCACCGTTCGCCGCCCGCGCGCGGGCCCGGCCCTCCAGTGCCGGGAGGTAGCCGTCGTCGGCGGCCAGGGCGCGGGCGTAGAAGCTGAGTGCCGACTTGTAGTCCCCCTGGTTCCAGGCGAGTTGGCCGAGCTGTGTGGCCACGTACGCGGTGTCGCCCGGCGAACCGGCGGCGGACAGCGCCTGTTCCAGGACCCGGCGTGCCGTGGTCACGTCCCCGCGCAGCTCGTGCACGTACGCGTACCGGGTGAAGACCGGTACGCCCGGCCTGCGCGCGTCGGCGGTCCTCGCTGCCTCGGCCGCGTCGGCGTACCGGCCGAGTTCGACCAGGGCGTCGATCCGGGAGGACAGCGCGCGCTCGCTGTACGGGTTGCGGCGCAGGGCCGCGTCCGCGAAGGACAGGGCGTCCTCGAAGTCGTGCCGGGCGGCGGCGAGGGCGGCGCGGCCGGCCAGGGCCTGGTCGCTCTCCGGCGCCAGCGACAGGGACCGCCGCAGCGCCTGTTCCGCCCGCGGGTACCGGGACGGGTCGCCCTTGGTCCGCGCCTGCTCGACGTAGGCCAGACCGAGGGTGGCCCAGCCGCCGGCGTCCTTCGGCTGGGCCCGCAGATGCGTCTGGAGCGCGGTGACGCCCGCGTCCAGATCGCCGCCGCTGAGGACACCGGGGTCGACGGCGCCGGCGGAGACCGGCGCGGACGCCGGCACCCGCTCCGCACCGAGCGCGATCGCACCACCGGTCAACGCGACCGCCAACAGGGCCGCGGTCAGGGTGAGTCGAGCCCGACCCCGCGACAGCCGCCCGAGAGCGCCGACCCGCCGCACGGCGGCGACCCGCTCGTCACCGCCCGAGGAGGCCGCCCCGCAGGGCGACGGCGTCGTCGGGGAAGGCGAGCGCGTCGTCCCGGAAGCCGGCGACGCCGGTGCGGACGGTGCCGGCGACTCGTCCCCGGCCGCAGCCTGCCTGCGCCGGTCCTCCTCGTCACTCACCACCCTGGGCCCGTCCTCCTGCTCCGTCACCCTCTGCCCGTCCTGCTCGTCGTCCTGCCCGCGCGGGCCCATGCCTTCTCCTCCGTCGGTCGTGTGGGAGGCGCGGCCCGCCGTGGGGGAGAGGAAAACGGGCCGCGCCGGTCTCGGTGGGTGCGGATCAGTACGGGCGCTGCAGGCGCCGGCGCCACCAGGCGAAGGCGGTGCCGATCAGCAGGATCCCGGCCGCACCGGAGGCCGCCGACGCGGCGATCAGCACGGTGTTGCCGGAGCCGCCGGAGGCCCCGGCCGGCTGGAGGGCGTCCCCGAGCTGGCTGCGCACGTCCGTCCCCGCCGTCGTGCCCTTGGCGAGCGAGCCGCGGGAACCGGACGTGGGCTGGGCGACGTACGGGAAGTAGTTCTCGAACGTCTTGTCGTTCTTGTCGACCGCGTCACCCAAGTCGTTCTTGGAGCCGACCAGTTCGCCCTCGACCACCTGGAGTGCCGCGTCGATCACGTCGTCGGTGAGCCGGCGGCCGTTCGGGAAGCCCGCGTTGTCGCCGTCCAGCACCCCCAGCCGCTTCGGGTGCATGCTCGGCTTGACGGAGGTGTTCAGCCGCAGCTCCTCCGAAGGCCGCACGCCCGGCGGCTGGTTGAGGCCCTTGACGCCCTTGAGGAAGACGTCGACCAGGTCGTTGCGCGGCTCGGCGGGTGCCTTGATCTTGTAGATCGACTCGATGAGCTTCGGCAGCTCCGGGTTGGTGACGTTCTTCAGGAACTGCGCGTCGTACGCGGGCTGGGACCCGTTGAACCTGTCCTTGTCCTTCTGCGGGTTGACGACCTCGTTGACCAGCGGGTTGCCCAGGCGTGAGACCTGGCTGTAGTAGCCCTGCGCGTTACGGCGCTGCGTGGTCGACCAGATGCCGACGACCGGCTGGTGGGCGGACTCGCGGATCAGCTCGTTCGGTACCTGGAGGGCGATGGTGTTGACGTTGTAGCCCTTGAGGGTGTCCCGGCCGACCTCCGTGAGGTTCCCGCCGTACAGCAGGTCGAAGACGCGCAGGTCCGCGAAGAACGGGTCGTCCGCCTGCCCGGCGAAGGTCGCGGCGCCGCCCGCCGTCTTGTACACCGCCTGCGCGCGCAGCTTGCCGTAGTCCGGCATGGACGCCTTGCCGACGTTCGACGGCGCCACCGGCACGTCGTCGGCCACCTTGGTCTTCGACATCTCGTGCCCGCCTCGGAGCTTGATGAGATCGATGTCGTACGTCTGGGTGACGTTGAGGTCGGGATCGTCCAGGCTGGTGACCGGACCGGTGTTGTACAGGAACGTGTTCCCGTTCTTCGTACGGGTCTTGAAGGTGTAGCGGAACACCAGGTCGCCCTGCGCGTCACCGTTGTTGTCGATGTGCAGGTCGTACTGGGCGTCGTCGGCGAACGTGTAGAAGTTCGGCCCGCCGGCCGGCTCCTCGAACGGGATCCAGTTCGCCACGATCGTCGTCGTGTCGGGCTTGTCCGGGCTGACGAACGCGTACAGGTCGGTGTTGTCGTACTGCGGGGTGCCCGAGATCAGCGGGGCCTCCCGGTGGGAGGAGGCGGAGGCCGTCCCGGGTACCAGCGTGGCGACGCCGGCGGCCGTGAGCCCTCCGGCGGCCAGCGCCCCGCAGATGAGCGTGACCAGGCCCGTGCGTCCGGTGCCGCGCCCGGAGTACGCCCTCCTGGCGAGGGCGCCCCTGGAGAAGAGAGGTGTCATGCCGTCCGTCCTCAGTGCCGACTTGCCTTTGACGGACGGATATACGGAGCGGGGACGCCGATCGGATGGGTCGGAGGCGAAAAACTTTTCACCGCGCCGGGACCCGCGTTTTCGGCCCGCTGATCCGTACCCCCTCGGGGAGGTGTGTCACGGTGCGGATGCGCGGTGCGCGAGGAAGAGCCGGCTGCGGCCACGGAGAGGGGGCCCGCATGCAGGCGGACGAGCTGCTGGTGCTCGTGGCCGGCGGCGATCAAAGGGCGTTCGAGGAGTTGTACGGACTGGTCTCCGGGCCGGTGTACGGCCTGGTGCGACGGGTGGTGCGGGACCCCGCCCAGTCCGAGGAGGTCGCCCAGGAGGTACTGCTCGAACTGTGGCGCTCCGCCGCCCGGTTCGACCCCGGCCGGGGCAGCGCCCTGTCCTGGATCCTCACCCTCGCCCACCGCCGGGCCGTCGACCGGGTGCGCAGCGCCCGCGCGGCCGGCGAACGCGAGCAGCGCGAGGCCCTGCGCGCCGGGGAACCCGCGTTCGACCAGGTCGCCGAGGAGGTCGAGGCCGGCCTGGAACGCGAGTGGGTGCGCCGCTGCCTGAACCGGCTCACGGCCCTGCAACGCCAGTCGGTGACCCTGGCCTACTACGACGGGTACACCTACCGTGAGGTGGCCGAGCGGCTCTCGCTGCCGCTGGGCACGGTCAAGACGCGGATGCGCGACGGACTCACCCGGCTGCGCCAGTGCCTGGGAGGCGCCGCATGAGCATCCTCGGCAAGCTGCTGCGCCGCGAGGCCCCGCACTCCCTCGCCGCGCCCTACGCGCTCGACGCGCTGGAACCGGGCGAGCGGCGCCGCTTCGAGAAGCACCTGGCGGGCTGCAACCGCTGCGCCGCCGAGGTGCGGGAGCTGGCCGAGGACGCGGTCCGCCTCGCCTGGTCCGCGGCGGCCCCGGCGCCCCCCGCCCTGCGCGAGCGGGTCCTGGCCGCCGTCCGCAGCACCCCGCAGGAGCCGGCGCGCAGCCGCGCGGGAGCGCGGGACCGGGCGTCGGCCCGGGAGCGCGTGCCCCAGCTGCCGCCGCACGTCTGGGGCACCCAGCCCCCGCCGGGCCGCACCCGTACGCCCCGGACGCGCCGCCCCCTCTTCGTCCCGTTCGCCACGGTCACGGCCGCCGCAGCGCTCGTCGTCGCCTCCCTCTTCGCGGTCCAGGCGCACCACACCGAGGACCGGCTCGCCGCCGAGCGGGACCGGGCACGTGAGATCGCCCACGTTCTGGCCGCTCCGGACGCCCGCGCGGTGCGCAGCGAGGACGCGCGCGGACGCAGTATCGGAGTAATCGCTTCCGCCTCCGAGCGGGAGGCCGTCGTCACCCTCAGCGGGTACGGCACCCCGCCCGGCGGGCGCGTGCATCAGCTCTGGCTCATGCGGCCCCGGGTGCAACCGCGCTCCCTGGGGCTCCTCGCGGGCGACACGCCCCTGGTCGCCAAGGGTCTCGACACCTCCTCGACGTCACTCGCCGTAACCGTCGAGCCTGACGGTGGATCAGCACAGCCCACCGGTCAGCCCATTGTCCAACTCACCCTGAAATCGGTCGGATTCGGAGAGTAGTCAAAGGCGGATGATCAACCACCTTACGGGGAAGGTGAATCGCGTGGCCGAGATACACGCGTGCCCCACCGGGGCGATAGGGTTACCCTGCCCGGGCCGGGTGGACTCGTACGGGTGGGGAGTGACATGGAGCAGATAACAGTGCGCAGCAGGGCCAGGATCCCTGCGATCACCTGCGGGAGCAGCGCGACCAGTTCGCGGCTCGACCGCCATCTGTCGGTGCTGGCGGGTCCCGCCATACCGCAGCGGGAGACGGTCGAGGCGACGTCGCTGATGCGTGAACTGACGGCGCGTGACTCCGTGCACCAGCGCAGTGACCGGGGCACGCGGATCGGCCGCGTCTCGCTCTTCGCGCCGCTGCGCCGGCTGCGCCGTTCGCTGTTCGGCGGTCACTGACCGCGTCGCAGGGCCCCTGACCCCGAGCAGGGGTGCCCGCGCTCAGGCCGCCACACCGTCCCGGCGAAGCGCTGCGATCTCGTCGTCCGTCATCCCCACGGCACGCAGCAGCGCTCCGGTGTGCTGTCCGAGCGCGGGCACGTCACCCATCCGTGCCTCGTCCCCGCCCGGCAGCGTGATGGGGGGCAGCAGCGCCTTCAGCGGCCCGGCCGGCGACCCCACCCGGCGCCACCGCTCCCGGGCCGCCAGCTGCGGATGCTCCGCCAGCTCGCGCACATCCCGCAGCCGGGCGCAGGCGATGCCCGCCTTCTCCAGCCGCGCGAGCGCCTCCTCGGCGTCCAGCACCGCCAGCGCCCCCGCGACCAGGGCGTCGGTCCGCTCCCGGTGCGCCACCCGCGCGGCATTGGTCGCGTACGCCGGATCGGTGCCCAGTTCCGGGCGCCCCATGACCTGTTCGGCGAGCCGTCGCCACTCGCGGTCGTTCTGCACCGACAGCAGCACCCGCCCGCCGTCCGCCGTCGGATAGGCGTCGTACGGCGCGATCACGGCGTGCGCGAGCCCGGTGCGGGCCGGCGGCTCCCCGCCGTGCAGCGCGTGGTGCAGCGGATGGCCCATCCACTCGGCGAGCGCCTCCAGCATGGACACCTCCACCGGCCCGCCCCGCCCGGTCGTCCCGCGCCGCACAAGCGCGGCCAGCACACCGGAGAACGCGTACATGGCCGCCGCGATGTCCGCCGCCGGGATGCCCGCCTTCACCGGCTGCTCCGGCGTCCCGGTCACCGACACCAGACCCGCCTCGCACTGCACGAGCATGTCGTACGCCCGCTTGTCCGTGTACGGCCCCGAGCCGCCGTAGCCCGAGATGTCCACGGCGATCAGCCGCGGGTGCGCGGCGCACAGCGTGGCCGCGTCCAGGCCCAGCCGGGCCGCCGCGCCGTGCGCGAGGTTCTGCACGAACACGTCCGCGTCCGCGACCAGCCGTCGTACGACGTCCAGGCCGCGCGGGTCCTTGAGGTCCAGCGCGATGGACTCCTTGCCGCGGTTGCACCACACGAAGTGCGAGGCGAGACCGCGGGCCGCCATGTCGTAGCCGCGCGCGAAGTCGCCGCCGTCGACCCGCTCCACCTTGATGACGCGGGCGCCCAGATCGGCGAGCTGCCGGGTAGCGAAGGGCGCGGACACGGCCTGTTCGACGGCGACGACGGTGATGCCGTCCAGGGGCAGCGGGAGATGATCCATGGGGGGATGATCTCCCCTGACCGGCGGCTCTGTCAGCAGTGCGGGCTCACTCGGCCCGCGCGTACCTGCGCACGGCGAGCGGCAGGAACAGCGCGGTCAGGGCGAGGCTCCAGGCCGGCGACCCGGCGACCGGGTGGGCCACCGGCCAGGCGGCGCCCTCCGGGACGGGCGCGTTGCCGAAGAGGTGGCGCAGGGCGGTGGTCACCGCGCTGATCGGGTTCCACTCGGCGAGCGCGCGCAGCCAGCCGGGCAGGTTGTCGGCCGGGATGTACGCGTTCGACAGCAGCGGCAGCACGAAGGAGGCGGCGCCGAGCTGCCCGGCGGCTTCCTCGCTGCGGGACAGCAGGCCCAGGAGGATCCCGGCGCAGGTGCAGGCGAACCGGAAGAGGAGCAGCAGCCCCACGGCACCGGCCGCCCCGGCCGCGGACCCCTCGATCCGCCAGCCCACCGCGAGCCCGGTCAGCAGCAGCGGCACCGTCCCGACGGTTCGTGACGAGGAGGTCCGCCACGGCTTGTCCGAGGGGGACGGCGGCCCGGCTCACCGGCATCGTGCGGAACCGGTCCATCACCCCTCGGTGGGTGTCCTGGGCGGCCTGGAACATGGTGGACGCGGTCGGTGCGGAGCACCCCCCGTGGGAGCCGAGCGGGGACTGGCGGGCCGACATGCGCCGCGTGGCCGTGCAGACGCGCGAGCTGATGCACCGGCATGCCTGGCTGCCGCGCCTGATGTCTCCCGTCTACGGCTTCAGCCCGAACGCCCTGCGCTACCTGGAGCACTGCCTGGCCTGCCTGGACCCGCTGGAAGCGACGTACGGCACCAAGGTGGAGTTCATCGCGATGCTCAACGGCATGGTCACGACCTACGTCCGCAACGAACTCGACACCGCCGAGCGGGTGCGGGCCCTGCCGTGGTCGGAGGACGAGGAGAACGCGGTCCGCATCGCCTACCTGGGCCGCCAGATCGCCTCCGGCGCCTATCCGCGCATGGCGGCGGCCTTCAGCGAGGATCCGGGGCCGATCGATCTGGAGGCGGTGTTCGAGCGGATGGTGGAGCGGGTCCTGGACGCGTTCGCGCCGCGCTAGCCGGGCGGGTGCGGCGGGTGCGGACCGTGGGTGGCCGGTCGCGCAGTTCCCCGTGCCCCCACCAAGGGCGGAACATGTCGGCTCGGCCACAGGCCGGTGCCGGCCGACCGGGACGCCGAGGACACCGCCCGGCTGGAGGCCGCCCTGCCTCGGCGGGCGGTGGGCTAGAGCAGCGCGAACTGCCCGTCCGGGCCCTCCTCGTGGTGGTCGAGGACCGAGGCGGGGCGGCGGGCGGACTCCGGCACCGGCAGGACGCCCGCCTCCCGCAGCTCGGCCGCCGTGACCGGCGACGTCACCTTCAACTCCTCGCGCACCGGCCGCAGTTCCGCCAGCAGGGCGAGGACCGTGATCAGCTCCAGCAGCTCCGACGTCCAGGTCTGCGGCCAGGCCGCAGGACGGATCGCGGCGAGCGTGCCCGGCTCGGCCGGCGCGGTGCGCACCGTGAACCAGCTCTCCAGTACCCGGACCCCGGCCACCTCGTAGTCCCAGGCCTCGGGCGGGACGGGGGAGACACGGCCCTCGTCCAGGCGCAGGGTCTCCTCGTTGCGGTCGTAGTGGAGGGTGAGCGGACGGTTCGGCAGGGGCGCGCGGACGTAGGGGCGCCGCCCGCCCGGCAGCTTGGGGCGCTCCCCGTCCCGGCGCATCAGCCACAGCACCCGGCGGCCCGCGTCCACGCCGGACGCCCACAGTCCGGGGTCGGCGGTGAGCGGGACGGTGAGGTCGGGGCCGGCCGTCATCAGGATCCAGGCCAGCATGTCCGGTGCGGAGGGGCGTGTGCCGAGACGGGCCGTCAGGTGGTCCAGCAGGCCGGGGGCGAGGTTCGGTTCCGTGCCGCCGGGGCGGCGGTAGAGCGGGCGGACGCGGCCCGGGCGCAGGACGGGCAGGAGCGCGGTCGCCAGCAGCGGGGCATCGGCGTCGCCCGTCTCGGCCGTGAACACCTGGTACGCGTCCGCCACCCGCCACAGCTCCGGGCGGGCCGTGTCGATCAGCCGGTGGTCCGGGATCAGCCACTGCTCGTCGAAGGGGGCGGCCAGCACCCGCACCGGCTCCGGGCAGGGCTGCCCCTCGGCGCGCGCGAGCCGCTCGGTGCCGGCGGGTGAACCGGGCAACTGGCCGACCGCCGACTGGAGCGTACGGGCGCGGGTGGGTTCGAACAGGGCCTCCCGGTCCGGGCCTTCGGCCTTCAGCAGCGCGTCCCAGCGGGCCCTCAGCGAGGCCGGGTCCGGTGCCGTCGGCCAGGCGCGGCCCGGCCGCAGCGGTGCGACGGACCACGGCATGAGGTCCGCCAGCAGCGGAGCGTCGTCGTGCGTCACGCACGGCATGCTACGACAGCGGGTAGCGCCCCCGAAGGGGCGCGAAGAACTGCGCGACCAGCCACCGCGGACCCGCAGTCCCCCGACGGCCCGTCGTGGCACCTCGCATCGCGGCCGGCCGGGCGGAGCGCTCACGCGTCCAGGGTGACCGTGAACGAGAAGCGGTCGCCCCGGTAGTGGATGACCGCCACGTCGAGCACCCGGCCGTCGCTGTCGTACGTCACCCCGGTGTAGTGCAGGATCGGGCTGAGCAGCGGGACTGCGAGCAGCCGGGCCGTCTCCGGGTCGGCGAGCCGGGCCTCCACGGTGTCCGTGATCCGGCTGATGTCCGCCTTCACCACATCCCGCAGCACCTTGGTCATCGGCCAGCGGACCAGGTCCTCCGGATCGATGCCCTCGGCCAGTTCGGGGCGGACGTGGTTGACGGCGTGGTTGGTCGGCTCGCCGGTCTTCTCGTCGCTGCGCAGCCTGTGGTACGTCACCACCTCCGCGAGATCCGGGAAGTACTCGGCCAGCCCGGCCGGCACCGGCACGCGGCCGTGGTCGAGCAGCTCGGTCGCCATCCCGGACTGCTGGGCCACGATCGCGTCCACCGAGCCCAGCAGCCGGACCGGGGCCCCGCGCCGCGCCCCGGGCTCGATGAACGTGCCGCGCCGCCGGTGCCGGCTGATCAGACCCTCGTCCTCCAGCTCCTTCAGCGCCTGCCGCATGGTCAGCACGCTCACCCCGTAGTGCTCCGCCAGCCGCTCCTCGGTGGGCAGGCGCAGCGGGTCCTCGGGGGAGCGGCCCAGTATCGAGGCGCGCAGCGACTGCGACACCTGGTACCACAGCGGCAGCTTGCGGTTCAGGACGATCGAATCCGGGGCGAAGGAGGTCACGCGGCTATCCGTACCTGGCGGAGAACGTTCGGCGCAACGGCGGCGGTCAGCCCCTGAAGTGCCGTTCCAGTCCCTGCCACACGTCGTCGTAGCGCTGCTGGAGGTGGTCGGCGCCCGCCGCCTGCGGGGTGAGGGTCACCGGCCAGCGGGTCTCGAACATGAACGCCAGCCCGTCGTCGAGCTTCTGCGGCTTCAGCTCGGCCGCGCTCGCCCGGTCGAACGTCTCCCGGTCCGGGCCGTGCGCCGACATCATGTTGTGCAGCGAGCCGCCGCCGGGCACGAAGCCCTCCGCCTTGGCGTCGTAGGCGCCCTCGATCAGACCCATGTACTCGCTCATCACGTTCCGGTGGAAGTACGGCGGCCGGAAGGTGTCCTCGCCCACCAGCCAGCGCGGTGCGAAGACCACGAAGTCCACGCCGGCCAGGCCCGGGGTGTCCGACGGGGAGGTCAGGACCGTGAAGACGGAAGGGTCCGGGTGGTCGTAGGAGATGGTGCCGATCACATTGAACCGGCGCAGGTCATAGATGTACGGCACATGGTTGCCGTGCCAGGCGACCACATCCAGGGGGCTGTGGTCGTAGGTCGCCGTCCAGAGGTTGCCGCAGAACTTGTTCACCACCTCCACCGGGCCCTCGACGTCCTCGTACGCCGCCACCGGCGCCCGGAAGTCCCGGGGGTTGGCGAGCCCGTTGGCGCCGATCGGGCCGAGGTCGGGCAGCCGGAACGGCGCCCCATAGTTCTCGCACACATAGCCTCGGGCCGACTCATCGAGCAGCTCCACACGGAAGCGCACCCCACGGGGGATCAGCGCCACATGGCCCGGCTCCACATGAAGCCGGCCGAACTCGGTGTGCAGCAACAGCCCGCCGCGCTCGGGCACGATCAGCAGCTCACCGTCGGCATCGGAGAAGACCCGCTCCATCGAGGCGTTGGCGTGGTACAGGTGCACGGCCATGCCGGTGCGCTGGGTCGCGTCGCCGTTGCCGCCCAGCGTCCAGAGGCCGGCGAGGAAGTCGGTACCGGCCGGGGGCTGTGGCAGCGGGTTCCAGCGCAGCCGGTTGGGGTCGGGCACCGCATCGGTGAAGGGCGCCGTGCGGATCGCGCCGTTGCCGGTACGGGTGAACGCCGGATGGGCGGCCGAGGGGCGGATGCGGTAGAGCCAGGAGCGCCGGTTGTGCGCCCGCGGCTCGGTGAACGCCGTACCGCTCAGCTGCTCGGCGTACAGGCCCAGCGGCGCGCGCTGCGGCGAGTTGCGGCCCTCGGGCAGGGCGCCCGGCACCGCCTCCGAGGCGTGTTCGTTGCCGAACCCGGTCAGATACGACAGCCCCTCGGCGGTCTTCCGCGCTCCCCCGCGCTCGAACACGCTCGCGCGGGAGGTGCCCCCATCGCTCATGATCGCTCCTTGTGCTCCCGATTCCTATGCATCACCGTAGGAATGAGCGGGGGTCCGCGCAAGAGGGGTCGTGGTCCTCCCTCCGGGGTAGGGCGGGAACCAGACTTGAGGGGGATCCGGGGCGCCGGGGTGCTGCTCTACGCTCCCGCTCATGTCGTGGACGAAGTGGACGCGTGGGCCCCTCGCCGCGCTCGCGGTGTGCGTCCTGCTGCCGCTCGGAGCGGCGGCCTGCACCAGCGGTGAGGCGCACGGGGGGACGACCGTCTCGCCGTCGCCCGTGGGAAAGGTCCTGGACGACACCGACGAGACCGGCCGGAACCTGCGCGAGGTGCCCCAGCGCAACGCCCCCGAGGTCGCCGTCGAGGTCACTCCCGACTCGGCCGGCGGCTGGGACGTCCGGCTGACCCTCCGCCACTTCCGGCTCTCCGCGCCCGGCACCCGGCCGGCGGCGGCCATCGGACGCGGGCTCGCCCACCTGTTCGTCGACGGCCACCGGGTCGCCCGGCTGCGCACGCCCACGTACCACCTGGCCGCCGGTGTCGTCCCGCACGGCACCCACCAGGTCACCGCCCGGCTGTACGCCGACGACGGCACGGTGTGGGCCGTCCGCGGCAAGCCGGTCCAGAGCACCGCCGACATCACGGTGTCCGACGCGGAGACGGGCACGGGGTGAGCGCCGGCCGGAACGGCGTCGCCCATCACGGCGGATGAGGGCCACGGCACGCTGCGCCACCGGCGGATGAGGGCCACCGGCACCCCGCCTCCGCCGGCGGATGAGTGCAAGGGCCACCTGTCTTCGTACTCCGGGGGGAGGTTCACCGGACCCCGGCGGAAAGGCATCATGAAGCCCGTGCCCCACGCGACATCGCTCCGCCGCGCGCCCGTCCAGCGGCGCAGCGCCGAACGGCTGACCAGGATCCTGGACGCCTGCGCCGAACTCCTCGACGAGATCGGCTACGACGACCTGAGCACGCGCGCGGTCGCCCAGCGCGCCGGCGTGCCCATCGGCTCGGTCTACCGCTTCTTCGGCAACAAGCGGCAGATGGCCGACGCCCTCGCCCAGCGCAACCTGGAGCGGTACGTCGAGCGCGTCACCGAGCGGCTGAAGAAGGCCGGCAAGGGGGACTGGCGGGCCGCCATGGACGCCGTCCTGGACGAGTACCTGGGCATGAAGCGCACGGCGCCCGGTTTCTCCCTGGTGGACTTCGGCAACCAGATCCCGGTCGGCTCCCGCCACGGCGAGCCCAACACCCAGGTCGCTGACCGGCTCACCGAACTGCTCGCCGGCTATCTCGGCCGCATCCCGGACGCGGACCTGCGGCGGGTCTTCCTGGTCGCCGTGGAGAGCGCCGACACCCTCGTCCAGCTGGCCTTCCGGATCGATCCGCAGGGCGACGAGGCGATCATCACGGAGACCCGCGAACTGCTCCGGGCGTACCTGGGACGCGTGCTGGACTGAGGAGCGGGCCGGCTGGGGTGTCGTTCGACGGCTGGTGCGGGTCGACAGGGGTCACTCGACGGTCGGTGTGGGTCGGCTGGGTGTCGTTCGACGGCTGGTGTGGGTCGGCTGGGGTCACTCGACGGCCGGTGCGGGCCGCCAGGGCGTGGCCCGGTGGCAGGCGCGGATCGACCGGGGTCGCCCGGCGGTCGGTGTGGGTCGGCTGGGGTGTCGCTCGTCGGCTGGTGCGGGTCGACAGGGGTGTCGCCCGACGGCCGGTGCGGGCCGCCAGGGCGTGGCCCGGTGGCAGGCGCGGATCGACCGGGGTCGCCCGGCGGTCGGTGTGGGTCGGCTGGGGTGTCGC
>NZ_JBFATL010000041.1:0-68299 GCF_040678315.1 Streptomyces sp. NPDC052721
TGACCGGCACAGACGGAAACGGCAACCGACCCGCCCAGCTCGCCACCGGACCCGCCCTCACCACCCAGATCGGCACCACCAGCCCCCACGGAGTCACCCGACTGCTCGACCAGGCCTCCCTGACCACCGCACACGAGACCCACCCCGACCTCAAGCCCGGCCAGTACGTCTACATCGAGTCCAAGACCGCCGACACCTTCGTCAAGACCGTCAACGACAAGAGCACCCTCGCCAGCCACGCCCTCCACCAGCGCCAGGTCTGGTACTCCCCCGACGGAACCAAGGGCTGGCTCATCGACCCCGCCGTCAACGACGACCCCGAAGGAGAAACCCTCACCCTCCCCGACGAACAGGGCAACACCCCCGTCGCCGGCCTGAACCACCCCTCCTACGACTACCTCACCAAACTGCCCACCGACCCCGACACCCTCCTCGCCAAGATCTACAAGGAGACCAGGGGACACGGAAACTCACCCGACCAGGAAGCCTTCACCACCATCGGCGACCTCCTCGGCGAGAGCTACCCCCCGGCCACCCTCACCAAGGCCCTGTTCAAAGCCGCCGCGAAGATCCCCGGCGTCGTCACCGTCAACGACGCCGTCGACGCCACCGGCCGCCACGGCACCGCAATCGCCCGGCTCGACGAGAAGAGCGGCCAGCGCGAGGAATGGATCTTCGACAAGAACACCCACGTCTTCCTCGGCCAGCGAACCGTCCAGGTCAGCAAGACCACCGGCCCCGAACACCTCATCAAGCCCGGCACCGTCCTGTTCACCAGCGCCATCACCCAACGAGCCATCGTCAACGACATCAAGCAGACCCCCACACAAAACAGCTGACACACCAGCGGACCGCAGAACCGGCCGTGGCGGATGTGCTGTCCCGTGGGTGCCGCATACCCGGGTGCCCCGACCGCGCTGGGCAGCAGTTCGCCGTATGCGGTCGTGAGGGCATGGTCAGTCGGGCCGTTTCGGGGTCCCGCCCGAGTGTGACCACGACGCCCATCGGGGGCTACGAAGCTACGGCCTCGCGACCTCGTCATCGACACGTGCCGCAGACGATGTCCCGCTGTCCCGAAACACGGCACCAGTACCGAAACGGATACGTCGTCCACCCGAGGCCAAAACTGTGCGTCTTCCGAGACGTGAGGGCCCCCGGTACCGACGGGATGCTCGCGCACGCTGCGCAAGGAGAGACCATTGTCACCTGTCCGACTGCCTTTGGCCGGCCACCTGGGCATAGCCGCGACTGCGGTTCTCGCGATGACGGCGGCACCGTCACTGACCGCCCATGCCGCCCCACCCACACCACAGACGCACGAGACAACCCTTCCGCCCGGCTGGCGGATCACCTACGAGGGCACCGTCCGCCACCTCGTGTGGCGTTCCGCGTCCGCGATACCCATGGCCGACGCGCGCGTGGAATTCCACGCGGGAGGCCGGACGCTCGGTATACCCGAGCCCGGGCGCGACGGCCGCACCTTCCGGCTGAGACTGGACGCGACCGACGCCGCCCCTTTGACAAACCTTCAAGCGTGGGCCGCCGGTCGTCGACTGAACGCCTCCTCCGAAGACACCCGGCATCAACGCCGCGGCTCGCTCACCACCGCACGACCGCCGGCCCCGCTCCCCCCGGGTGCCGTCGATCCCGGTACGCCGGGCTCCTACCGCACCACCACCGGCGAGTACGACCTGCCGCCGGTGCGGCTGCCCGGCTTCAAGGTGCCGGTCGAGATGCGCGCCGTGGTCGTGGCACCCAAGACTGCCCGCGGTCCGCGTCCGCTGGCCCTGTTCCTGCACGGACGTCACGCCACCTGCTACAAGGACGAGGAGGCGACCGGTGCCTGGCCGTGCCCGGCCGACACCAAACCCATACCAAGCTATCGTGGCTATCTGCGCGACCAGCAACTGCTGGCCTCGCAGGGCTATGTGACGGTGTCGATCTCCGCGAACGGCATCAACAGTCAGGATTGGGCGGCAGAGGACGGTGGCGCTCAGGCCCGCTCCTCGTTGGTGCGGCAGCACCTCGCCCGCTGGGCCGGCTGGGCCGCCGACCCGGCCTCGGCCCCGGTGGCGGTCCGCAAGGCCCCGAAGGCCGACCTGTCGAGGGTTCTGCTCGTTGGGCACTCCCGTGGCGGTGAGGGCGTCAACCGTGCCGCGATGGACAGCCTCTACCCACCGCCGTCCACGCAGGACGGCTACCGAGGCCCGGTCCGCTGGCACGTGCGGGGCACGGTCCTGATTGGCCCGACAATCTTCGGCCAAAACCCGGTGCCTGATGTGCCCTCGGTCACGATCCTGCCGGGTTGCGACGGTGACGTCTCAGACCTTCAGGGCGAGATGTACGTCGACGGCACCCGCGGAGTCAGCCGCGGCAGTGCACTGCACAGCGCTGTCTACGTGGCGGGCGCCAATCACAACTTCTTCAATACCGAGTGGACACCGGGGAGGGCTCAAGCGCCTGCCGCAGACGACTTCCTGGACGATCCGGAACAGAAGGACCCAGTGTGCTCACCGGGCAGCCCCACTCGGCTGACGGCCGACCAGCAGCACCGGGCCGGCTCAACGTACGTCGCGGCCGCGGCGCGGCTGTTCGTCGCCGGGGACGACCGAGTGCGTGAGCTCCTTGACGGCACCGGCCGACGAGCGCCGTCCGCCGACCCCGCGCGGGTCCTGACCCATGCAGTGGGCGGACGGCGCGGCGCCGGATTCCTGCCCGACGGCAAGGTGTCTGTGACGGGAGCCCGGCTCTGCGCGGCGGTCGACCCGAGCCCCGCAGCGGCCTGCATGGGCGAGGACGCCCATGGTGTCTCACCCCACTTCGCCAAGTGGGAAACCGGCCGGGAGACCGGGCGCCGCGCGGTCGAGCTGCGCTGGTCGGCGCCTGGTAGCCCGGCCCGGATCCAAACTGCCAAGCCGCTGTCTCTCTCCGGTGCCTCATCGCTGGCGCTGCGCGTCATCGTGCCGCCGAACAGCAGGGGCACCCAGTTCGACGTCGCCGTCACCGACACCCGCGGTCGACGGGCCACCCTCGGCCGGGTCACCGCTGACGGACTGCCCGGCAGCGACCGCACCGCCTCCTACTGGGCGCGCGAACTGCGCGTCCCGATCACTGCCGCGCCCCGCGCCGGAGTCGACCTCCGGCAGGTCGAGTCCCTCGAGGTGACGCCGCGGTCGCGGGCCGGACAAGCCTGGCTGATGGACGCCTGGGCTTGGCGCCCGGGCACGCCCGTCCCGCAGGAGGCTCCGCTCGCCCGCGTGGACCTCGGGCGACTGTCGGTGAAGGAGGGCGACTCGGGCGTGCGCACCTACCGGGTGCCGGTAAGGGTGTCCGGGCACGGAAGCGGCCAGGTGCGGGTGTACGTCATGGATCCGGTCACCGGCGAGGCCAAGGACCGGCTGGTGACGGTACGCCCCGGTCGTGACGACATCGCCGTGAGCGCCCAAGTCAAGGGCAACAAGCGCTTCGGGTACGACGTAACGCACGACGTCCTGGTCAAGGCGGTCCACGGCACGGTCGTTGGATCGCACCGCGGCGGGGTCACCGCACGGAACGACGACCCGCTGCCGAAAATGTCGGTGACCCCGCTCGCGGATCGGGTGACCGAGGGACAGACGCTGCGTTGGAAAGTGAGCCTGTCCCAACCCGCGGACGCCGACATCGGCGCCCTGTTCGCGGTGGTGCCGGTGCCGGACGGCCCGGAACTGTCCACACAGGACGTCGCTCAGTCATGGCTGCTGGAATCAGGTGCCGAGCCCGCCCCGGAGCGGCCACTGTCCCAGGTCGAACGGCTCGGCGTATGGCCGTATGTGCCGGCGGGTGCGACGAGCACGGAGGTGTCCCTGCCCACCGTCAAGGACACGGTGGCCGAGCCCGCCGAGTCCGTGCGCCTGGCGCTCACGGACGACTCGGGTGCGCCGCTGCCCGGCGGCCCCATGATGAACGGGACGGTCTTGGACGCGTCGTAGCTGACAACAGATCCCCTGGCCGGCTGCGCCCGGCCAGGGGACTCGCAGTGCTGTGCCGAGGCGCGCACAGAGGATGGCAGGCCAGGCAGGCCGTCGAACGGGTTGGTCGAGCGGATGGTGCCGGACGGGCTGTCGGAGCTGCTTCAGCGGGTGGTGCCGCCGGCCCCGGTGAGACCGCGGGCTGGGAACTCTCCCGGCCCGCACGACGCTCGGCGCCGACCGTCGCAGGACACAGGCCCGGGCGGCGCTGAACACCACTGAACAGGTGCCCTGCCCGACCCAGGGCGGAACGACCAACGGGCTGGCGTTCCGCGCCACTTCACGGCCTCGGCGTCAGGCGAGGGCGTTGCGAAGGTAGGCGGGCAGTGCCTGACAGACGGCCGGGTCCGCTTCCCAGCCGGGGTCGGTGAGTTGGTCGGCCGTGATGACGACGTGGTGGCCGTGGTCGGTGCGGACGAGAACGCGGAACGTTTCGCCCCGGCTGTCCCGGCCCGCGAGGTAGGCGGCCAGGACGGCCCGGCCCAGCTCAGCGGGATCCGCCCCGGTCGTCGCTCGGCCGAGGTCTTTGCAGATCCACACATCGCTGAACCGCTCGTGCATCAGGATCTCCCACCGCACGCAAGCGGGCATGTCGTCGCGTAACACAACAGCGATCATGCCCCCACCAGCCGGCCTCCCGTACCGCTACCTGCGAGTACTGGCCAGAAAGCACGCCTCTCCCACCGGGGCGACGGCTGGCACCGGCCAATCTCGCCCCTCACCGGCACGGCCCGACCGAGGGCGTCAAATGCCTCACGACTGCTCGTGCTGCTCCAGACCCCGCCTTTGACCCCTGCCCCCGTCAGCCGGAGGTTGGAAAACGCTCACTGTCGACGACGCCTAGCGCAACGGGCTGTCGAACTTGCCACCGCGGAACAGGTCGACTGGTTCAACAACCAACGCCGCCACACAGCGATCGGTGGCATCCCGCCCCACGAGCGCGAGACCAGCTACTACGCTCCTTACCGGCCCCCACCGGCGGCTGAAGTCAACGCATAGGGCCTCCGCCGATCCCTGAGCGGTTCACCGGGCATGTCGTCGATTGCATCAAGGGCGATGAGAAAGAAACTCCGGAGTGCACCGAAGGGAGCGAGACGCGCGAGCAGCCGCTGGCCGCCTGGTGAAAGCCGGCGACCACCCGGTGCCCCGGTCGCCTCAGCCCTGCCCATAATCAGCCATGCAATGCGAAACGGTCCGCCGGGTTCTACATCGGCGGACCGAGTCTAGAAGATTTTCACTCCACCGTCGCTGCAGTGGGCGTTCACCCTGAAGGATGAAATAGCGTCGTTCATGTAGTTGTAACCTTGCGTTCCAATGTTATAAACGCCCGTCCCGGGCCTGACTTCGGCGCACCAGTGATAGTTGGCAAGGCCGGTCATCCCTTCCTGGTAGCTCGAATCCCGATAGATGGCGACGGTGTAGTCGGTGCGGTTCCAGAACGACGTCGTTCTGTCGTTCATGTTGCCGAGGTAGGACTGGTCATAACCGGAGTAACCGATCATGCCATCGTAATTCTGATTCTGCCAGACGCAGAACTTCTTGTCGGGACACTCGCTGTAGTGCGCGCTGGCAGGAGGACCACTGGCGACCATCAGCCCGAGGGCGCCGAACAGGGCGGCGGACACGGTGCCAATCTTATATCTGACGTTCATTCTCACTCCTTCGAGGGAACTACACATTAGGGATGAAACGTCGAGACGCGGGTTTGCTGAAATCCGACGCATGCATCGTCATGGCATACCTAGAGATTTCCTGAGAAACCTAAGGGCATGCCAAACCGTGCACTGTGCAGGAACGGACCGCGCGCAGCCAGCGCGCATCATGGGGCTTGAGCCGTGTCATGCCGTTCCTTTTAGCGAGAGGCACGCCCTCGGAGACGCTGCCCGCTCCCCACTCGCCTTTCACTGGACGTTCTCGACTCACTCAACGTGTGCTGGCTCGTTTCGGTTCACCACTTCTTGATCGCCTCTCACCGTCGTCGTCACAGACGGGCAGTGAGCCGTTCTCATCCTGAATATGAGCAGGTCAGCAGGGTGTGGACAGCTTGGACTGCCGTGCCGATGCGGCGGGTGGAACAGCGGGTTCGTCGCAGTAGCCGCCACGTCTTGAGTTGAGCGAAGGCACGTTCACCGGGGGCTCGGAGTCGTCCGTGGTCGCGGTTTAACTGCTGGTACTGCTCGGGTTGTTCGCTGTAGTGGTAGTACGGGGTGCGGAAGGTGGCGCCGGCACCCTGGTAGCCACGGTCCGCGAGCACGAGGATTTGCCGGGTGAGGCAGGCTTGGACGATACCGTGAGCGCGGGCCGCGGTCAGGTCCGTGCGTGCGGCCCGGCGTCGCGCGCGAGAACCACAGAAGGGTGCCGTCCGCACGCGCGACGACCTGGACGCTCATGCCGTGCTTCCGGTGTTTCTGGGAGTAGTACGGCTCGTCCGCGGCGATGCGGTCGATGGGGACGAGCGTGCCGTCGACGATGACGAAGTCTCCTTCACCCAAGCCGACGAGGGCCTCCTGCAGGCCGGGTGCCCAGGAGGCCAAGACATCGAGGGCCTCGTCCACGTACCGCCAGGCGGTAGCGGTGGAGATCCCGAACCCCGCCGCAAGCTGGGGCAGTGTCTCGTTCTTGCGTAGGTGCACCAACGCCAGCAGAGCCTGGTGGAAACAGCCCAGCTTGCGCCACCGCGTGCCGCGTTCACACCTTCGGGCATAGATCAGCCATGAGAGGGTGGTGCCGCCGGCCGTGTCCGTGCGGTGGGTTGGGCCGTTGCGGGTGCATGGGGGCATCACCGTGGGTCGTGTCGGATGAGCTGTGGGAGCGGATCGAGCCGCTGCTGGCGAGGCGGGAGCGCAGGTTCCGGTATCCGGGCCGGAAGCCGTTGCCGGACCGGCAGGTGTTGTGCGGGATCCTCTATGTGCTGCACACGGACATCCAGTGGGAGTACCTACCCGAGGAGCTGGGGTTCGGTTCGGGCATGACGTGCTGGCGGCGGCTGCGGGACTGGAACGAGGCCGGGGTCTGGCAGCGACTGCACGAGGTGCTGCTGGCCGAGCTGAACGCGGCCAGGATGCTCGACTGGTCTCGCTGCGTGGTCGACTCCTCGCACGTCAGAGCGTTGAAAGGGGGCTCGCGACGGGCCCGTCGCCGGTGGACCAGGGCCGGGCCGGTTCCAGACACCACCTGATCACCGACGGACACGGCACCCCGCTCGCCGTCATCCTGACCGGCGGTAACCGCAATGACGTCACCCAGCTCCTGCCCCTGCTGGACGCCGTCCCGCCCGTCCGCGGCCGGGTCGGCCGACCGCGTCGCAAAGCAGTGACGCTCTACGCCGACCGCGGCTACGACCACGACTGCTACCGCAAGCAGGTCCGTGCCCGCGGCATCATGCCCGCCATCGCGCGGCGCGGCACCGAGCACGGCTCCAGCCTCGGCATCCACCGTGGGTAGTCGAGCGGACCTTCGCCTGGCTCCACGGCTTCCGCCGACTGCGCGTGCGCTGGGAACGCCGAGCAGACATCCACGAAGCATTCCTCAGACTCGCCTGCTGCCTGATCACCCACCGACAACTCAAGTCATTCTGTTAGCCGCTGTTAGGCTGTGACGGCGTCGGCGTCAGCGTGCAGGGTCCGGCGGCGTGCCGGGCTCAGTTCACCGAGCACCGCACGCCGGAGCACGCCGGCCGGGAAGTGGTAGCCCTGGCCGTCGTACGGGGGCGACACCTCGGACCAGGCCAGCAGCCGTACCGCGACTGCCTGGTCCGCCAGTCTCAGCACCTCGTCCAGCGGCATCCGAGCCAGCCGGGCCACGAGGCGCATGTCAGGCCGGTCACCGATCACAGCCGCGCGATCGACGACCTGCCGCGCGGCAGGCGGCAGTTCGGCGAGTCGGGCCCTGACGACGCTGCGGACGGCCGGCGGCACGCGTGACCAGGACGAGTCGGAGTGCAGGGCTGCCCCGAGGTATCGGGAATGCGTGAGCACCTGGTGCAGCAGGAAGGGGTTCCCGCCGCTCAGTGCGTGCAGTCTGCGCGCTGTGTCCTCGGACACGGGGCCGTCCGTGGCCGCGGACACGACACGCCGCACCGCGTCCTCCGTCAGGGGAGCGAGTGGTATCACGTCAGCACCGCGTCCGGCCAGCTCGGCCAGGAACCGCTCGGTGGCGGGTCCCGATTCGTCCGCCACGGTGCACACCACCGCGAGCGGCGCCTCGCGCAGCGTCCGTGCGCACGTGACCAGCAGTCCCCGTACGTCATCCGAAGCCAGGTGGATGTCCTCGACGACACACAGCGTGGGCCCCGTGACGCAGGGGTTCTCGGCCAGCTTCCGCAACTGACCGTCGAGCCGGCGCAATTGTGGGTCGGGGACCCGGGCGCCTGGGTAGCTCTCCTCGGCGCACCAGATCCGCAACACCTGCCAGCCGGTACCGGACGCTTGCCGCGCCACCTCCTCGGCGATCCGGGTCTTACCCACGCCCGGCTCCCCGGACACCACGGCCCATCCCGCGCGGCCGGTCGCGGCTTGCCGCAACAGCTCGCACAGCCTTCCGAGTTCCCATTCCCGGCCCGGCAGATCCGGTCGGGCGCCGACCGGGCGCTCCGGGGGCACGCTGCGTGCGGCGACCTGACCGCGATGACGCGGCGGGCGCAGTGACACGGTGTCGTGACGCAGAACGGCCATGTGTGTCTCACGCAACTTGGGCCCGGGTTCGAGGCCGAGGTCACGGGCCAGAAGGACGCGTACCTCCTCGTAGCGGCGGAGCGCCTCCGCGGGTCGGCCCGCGAAATACAGGGCTCGCATGAGCACGACCCAGGACGCCTCGCGCAGGGGATCGCGTTCGACGAGCCGTTCGGCGCTGGTGATCGCCTCGATGATCCGGCTCTCCTGCAGCAGCAAGGCAGTACGCAGTTCCTCGGCCGACAGTTTCAAGTCCTGGAGCCGTCCGCTCTCGCCCTCCACGAAGTGGTGGTCGCGGGCGTCGACGAGCGGAGTGCCCCGCCACATGGCCAACGCGCGCTCGATCTCCTGAAGGGCTTCGCCCACGCGGCCGGCGTCGGCCAGCGTTTGCGCCTGTCGCACGGACCTTTCGAAGCGCACCGAGTCCAGCAGTTCGGGCGGGAAAGACAGGGCGTACCCGGTGGGGGTGCTGCGGAGCACTCGGGGCGGCTTCTGCCGCCCACGGCCGGGCTCCAAGGTGGCGCGCAGTCTGCTGATGTGCGCGTGGACCGAGGACACGGCGCTGGGAGGAGGACGGCCGTTCCACAGGTCGTCACAGAGCCGTTCGACTCCGACGGTGTGACCGTTCTCCAGAAGCAGACGCAGGAGCAGGGCGCGCCGCATGGGCGGCCCCAGGCCCAGTACCTCGCTGTCCCGCCGCACTTCGAGCGGGCCCAGCAAACGAAACTCCACGGTGGCACCTCTCTCGCATCGATGCCACCCTCACCCACTCATGTGCTCACTCGGCAGTCCGAAAGTTGCTCATTACCGGCCCGGAACTGCTCAGTGTCTCGTCACTTCCGCTCATCCCGGCGGCCGGCACCCCACCGGCTCTCCGGCCGGCATGCAGCGCGTGCACCTTCTCCACGAGAAGTCGCCGTCGTCGGTTCACCCGGCAGTAACCGAACCGGATGTCCCAGCCCCTCGTTGCGGCAGAACGAGGGACCCGCGGCCGTACGCAGGGCGGTTTCATGCGCCATGACACCCCGGCAAGAGCGCGACAAGAAGCCGCCAAGTCGGCCTCCCCACGCTGACGATGCCACCGACGACAGATCCGGTGGAAGTCAGTTGGGACAGGACATGGGGGCCACCAGCATCATGAGGCAAGTCGAGAAGACCCGGCAGGGCGCTTCCGTCTCAGGGACGAGCGAACCGCCGCACGAGCGACGGTGGACGCGTTCCGACGACGACACGGACTGCGAGCGCTTCGTCCGCCTGATCTACGACAAGCACGGCAGCGCGCTCATACGCTTCGCGGCGCGCCTGCTGGGCGGGGACTGGGTCCGGGCCGAGGACATACTCCAAGAGGCCGCGATCCGCGCCTGGCGGCACATCGGGCTGCTGGGGCAGCAAGGGGAGGACGGTGTTCGACCGTGGCTCTTCACCGTCGTGCGCAACCTGGTGATCGACGACCATCGGGCGCGGCTCATCCGTCCCGTCAGCACCTGCCCGGTCGACGACCTCGTCATTCCCGTCGATGATGACATCGAACGGACTCTCACGCGTCAGGTCGTTCACGATGCCTTGGACGATCTGACACCTCAGCAGCGGCAGATCCTGCACCACACGTATTTCCAGGGCCACAGCGTTGCCGAGACGGCGGAGGCGCTCGGAATCGTCCAGGGGACCGTCAAATCGCGTACGTACTACGCGGTGCAGGCACTCAAGCTGGCCCTGCACAACCGCGGTATCCGGTCGTGAAACGCCTGGGCGTTCCCTCGGAATAGCTGCACGCCAGGGGCGAGGGACCCCGTACGGCGACGAGGCCGGGCGTGCACTCCCTCGCCACCGCACCGACCGCCTGGACCGCGGGTGGATCAGCTCGCTCGCCCGTGGCGGCGAGCGATGGATGACGGGCTTTGCTGGTACCCGCGCCGGCCGGGTTGTCCAGCAGACCGGCCCCTGCTCGCGGTCGAGTCCCCGGCGTCCCACCGCTCATCCGTGAAATCAATCGGCCACGTGTGCCGTTCGGAGCCGTGCTGCCTCGGCGCGCACCGCTTCGACGGCGTGCTGTGGGTCCGGCACCGGCGGATACGGCAGGGGCGCTGCCGTCAGTTCCGAGGGCTGCACCAGCTCAAGCAACGGCAGCAACTCAGCGAGTTCCTCGTGCTCCGCACGGCAGGCCCGGCACCGCTCCAGGTGCTCTGCCAACGCCGACCGATCCGCGTCGTCCAGAGCGCCGAACAGCCCCGGCGCAATATCTTGACGAGCATCCACGCAGTCCACCCAGGACCTCCCGGAAACGGTGTGTCGACGCGCCGTCGCGCGACAGGACTACGGCGGCATCCTCATTGTGCCCCGAACGGCCGCCGCTCCCAAGGTGCCGTCGGACAGGGAGGGCGGCCGCGGGTGGCTCAGTCCTTCTGCGGCGCCATGATCGTGCGCGCGACGTCGCGGGCGCGGTCGGACCACGGCGTGGGCAGGAAGGTGGCCGGGTCGAGCCGGATGGCGGTGCGGGTGCCGTGCGCGTACGTCGTCCCGCCATCGGAGGAGCACACCCGGTAACCGGCCGTGGCCGAGGTGGTACCGAGACGGTCGATCCACAGGTTGACCGCGTAAGTTCCGGGCGCGGACACGGGGGCTTCGTAGGTGATGGTGAAGGCCTTGACGACGTTGAAGGCGTCGTTCTCCAGTCCGTTCGAGCCGCCGAATCCCTGTGCGTACCAGAACGCGGTCCAGGCACGTTCGACCAGCACCTGGTAGCGGCTGTTGTGCAGCAGTCCCATGGCGTCCAGCTCGTCGAAGTGCACCTCGGCCGGGACGAGCACTCCTACGGCGGCGGTCGACAAGGAGGCGGACGTGGCGGCAGTACTCATCATGGTTCTCCAGTTGTGTGCATGAGGCGGTGCCTGTGTCATCCGGGACAACGGTGACCGAGGACATGTCGTTCACCGAAGCGATGGCCAAGACGGAAGGCACTCGCCGGGTGAACCACCCAGGCCGGCCCACCGTTGAAGGCGGTGAAGAACCCCGAGACAGAGAGTTGGTTACCGTGCAGAAGAGGCTCAACACCCTGATGGGAACCGCTCTGGCCGGCGCCGCCTTCACCACTGTGCTGGCGGCGACGCCTGCGCACGCGGAGCAGCAGTACACCGTGCAGAGCGTAGCCACCGGCCGGTGCCTGTCCGGACATGCCGACCGCACCGTCCGCCAGGGCCCGTGCGACGCCAACGCCAAGTGGATGGAGGTCTACCGCCGCAGCAGCACAAACCCCGACGTAGCGGGCCAGATGCTGGTGCACGTGGCCACAGGCATGTGCCTCGACCACAACTATGACAAGACGGGCATCGAGCCCTACCTGTCCCCATGCAGCGTCGAAGACTACGGCCAGCTCATCGGCATGATCTCCAAGGGCGGCAACCGCATCAAGATCGGCGCCGCGGACGGGGAATGGAGGCTCACTGCCTGGAACACCGGGTCTGTCAGTTTCGAGTTGTACCAGAACTCCGGCGACAAGCAGCTCTGGGCGACCATCTGACAGCCCCGTCTCCCACCCCGCCGGGGGCTGGTAAGGCCTCCGGCCCACCGAGGAAGTCCACGGTGCTGATCGACATATTTGCGGCCATCAGTCTGCTGCTGTTCATCATCAGTGTCATCGCCGACGCCAGACGCTTCGCGAACGCCGTACTGCTCGGCATCTTCCTCACCCTGATGACGGTGGCCCACGGCCGGGAACTCCTGGTCATTCACCACGCTCTGGACGACACCTGGCTGGCCAGCCCTGTCCTGGAAGGGCTGGCCGTGCTGCTGGTCTGCGGCCTCCTGCTCGGCAACGGGGTGCGGATGGTACGCAAGGAGGGCAGCCGTCCGGGCAACCTTCTGACGCTTGTCGCGGGCCTTGGGCTCCTGTCCCTCCTGTTGCTGACAGTGGTGGCGTACGTGGCCGAGTTGCGTTCCCTGGCCGCAGCCGTCGTCATCGCGGCGCTCATCACGTACTACTTCGTCTCCCTCTTCGTCTGTTTCAGCCTGTACGGCTACACCTACAGCCGCCTGGCCGGACCGTCCGGCCTCGACTACATCGTCGTCCTCGGGTCCGGTCTGATCGGCGGTGACCGGGTGCCACCGTTGCTCGCCGGCAGACTGGACCGTGCGTATGCACTCTTCGAGGCCGAGGTGGCCCGGGGCAGTAAGCCCGTCCTGATCACGTCCGGCGGGCAAGGGCCGGACGAAGCCGTCCCTGAGGCGCATGCGATGGCGGACTATCTGGCCGCCCGCGGGGTACCGGCCGAGAACCTGCTGCGTGAGGCGCGGTCCGCCACCACCGAGGAGAACCTCCGCAACAGCAAGGCACTCATGGACGAGCGCGGCAGCGGCTACCGCTGCGCGGTCGTGACCAACGACTTCCATGCCTTCCGGACCGCGATCATCGCCCGGAGCATGGGCATCGACGCCCATGTCCTGGGCTCCCCCACGGCCTCTTACTTCCGGCCGAGCGCGACCATGCGGGAGTTCGCCGCCGTCGTTCTGCACCACCGGTGGATCCACCTCACGGTCTGTCTGTTCCTGGCCCTCACCTGCTGGCTGATCTTCTTGTAACGCCACTCCCCCCGATGCCGGCGCCCCACGGGCGGCTGCGGTGCCCCGCCACAACGCAGCCGCCCGTCGTCATGTCCTGCGCCATCGCTGCCCGCGCATCAGGCCCACCGGAACCGAACAGCCGGTTCCTCATCCCATGTCGGCGTCCCACGCCATTCGTGTTCCCGCAGGTGAGAGGCCGTTCCGGCGTTCCAGCCATCCCAGATGCGCGGTGAACGTCACAGGTGGGACAAGAGATGCCTCACGCTGATCACATCGCAGCCGCGGCGCCGCCGACTTCACGTTCACGGCGGACGGCCCCCGGCATCCACTTCCGACTCAGCCGGCGACGACTGCCACGAGCGTCCGCCGACGGGCGTCGTACGGCGCCGGCGAGCGGACGCCCACCCACCACGGGGAGAGATCATGAGCACCCAGCAGACGACTGTCCTGACCGCCGAGCGCACCGGCTCCACGCCCTCGCCGGCCACGCAGTACGCGGCCGCGGACCCCGAGCGATTCGTCCGCGAACTGTACGCCGAACACGGAACGGCCCTGCTAACCTACGCGGCCCGCCGTCTGGACAACGACTGGCACCGCGCCCAGGACCTGGTACAGGAAACCGCCGTCAGGGCCTGGCACCACGGTCCAGCGCTCACCCTTTCCGCGGACGGGATCCGGCCGTGGCTGTTCCGAGTCCTTCAGAACCTGGTGATCGACGACCACCGGGCGCGCTCCGTGCGCCCCAAGGCCCTCCATCAGTTGGACGACGTGGTCATCCCGGTCGCCGATGGCACGGACCGCGTTCTGGCCGTCCAGTTGGTGCGGGAGGCACTGGCGGACCTGACCGCACAGCAACGCGAGGTCCTGCACATCGTGTACTTCCGCGGTCTCAGCGTGAACCACGCGTCGGACCTCCTCGGCATCCCGCCGGGCACGGTGAAGTCGCGCACCTACTACGCGCTGCGTGCGCTCAAGCGCGCCCTGGTCGCACGCGGCGTCCTCGGCTGAACGACCCGTGCCCCCTTCCCCACGGGTGTCGTGGAGTCGGGGGCGGTGGGCTCGGGGCTCGTGTGTCCACGGTGGGTCTACGGCACCAGGACGACCTTGCCGACCACGGTGCCGGATTCGGCCAGCCGCACCGCCTCCCCGACCTCGGCGAGCGGGACGCGCGCGGCGACCTGGGGGACCAGTCGACCGTCGGCGAGGAGGGCGAAGACCTGGGCCAGATCGGCGTGCAGCTTGGCACGGAAGGTGTCGATCCGGCGCCGCCCGGCCCAGATGTTGTAGAAGTGGGCGCCCTTGCCGTTGGGCAGCGCGTTCCAGAGCATCAGGCGGGTGAAGAGCTTGAGGACCGGCGCCTTCGAGGAGCCCTGGACGTCACGGGTCGAGGCGGTGCCGTAGGAGACGAGGGTGCCCTTGGCGGCGAGCAGGCGGTAGGAGACGACGATTCCCTCACCGCCGACGTGGTCGAACACGGCGTCGTAGCCCTGCGGAGCGTGTCCGCGCAGCCGGCTCTCCAGGTCGGGGTCACGGTAGTCGACGGGGACCGCTCCCAGCGCCCGGACTGCGTCGTGGTGCTTGGCCGAGGCGGTGCCGACGACCCGGGCCCCGGCGATGCGGGCGAGCTGGACGAGCGTGGAGCCGACGCCGCCGTTCGCGCCGTGCACGAGGACCGTCTGTCCGGGTCGGACCTTCGCGAGGCGATGGAGCATCTGCCACGCGGTGATGCCGTTGACCACGAACGTCTCCGCCTCGGCGGAGTCGACGGACTCGGGTACCGCGCTCAGGTCGCCCGCGTCGACGGTGACATGGCTGGCCCACGCCCCGGTCTTGGTCAGGACGGCGAAGCGCCGGCCCAGCAGCTCACCGGGGACGCCCTCGCCCACGTCGACGGCCCGTCCGACGAGGTCGTAGCCGGGAACGAAGGGGAACGGCGGCTGGTCGTAGTACTTGCCGCGGCGCATCTGCTGCTCGGCGAAGGAGATACCGGCGGCTTCCATCGCCAGCACGACCTGTCCGGGGCCGGCCGGGCGGGCGGGCCGGGTGCGGACCTGGATGCCGTCCGGGTCGACGATGCCGGGCAGCACCGCTTCAGTGACCGTGGCAGTGCCGGCGGGGGTGCTGGTGCGGGGGTCGATCATGGAAGTACTCCTTGTCAGGTGCGAGTCCGTGCCGTTTGAGTCGATCCAGGGAGCCGTGCATCACTGCGAGGGCCGACGAAGAGGCCGATGGTGGGCGCCGAAACTCATACCGAAGTGGAATGAGTGATTGAACACTCACTCGATAGGGCGGAAAAAGGCGACCGCCGGGGGCATCCACTCGCGGACCGCCCGTCGGCGGGGGTCAGTAATGCGTGATTCCGGCGGTCAGGGTACGGGTCCAGGGTGCCGAGATCGCCTCGGCGTCGATGGAGACCAACAGGTGACAGAGCATCCCGACGGCGAAGAACTGCTGGACCTGCTCGTCGCTGCCGCCGGAGGCGCTTCGAACGTACTCGACGGTGCGGGCGTACCCCGTCCGCACCGCCTCCCTGATAGCGGGCTCCGAGACGGCGGCCGCCTGGGCGTGCAACTGGACCAACATCAGGTCGTTGTCGCTGATCAAGCGGGCATACGCGTCCCCCATCGAAGCGAGCACCGCCTCCGGGGTCACACTCCGGGCGCTCGACGCGCCGCCTTCAAGGGCGGCGCGGACGCGGACGAAGCAATGGTCGACGACGGCGGTGAACAGCGCCTCCTTGTTCGGGAAGAGGCGGTAGACGTACGCCTGCGAGATGCCCGCGGCCTTGGCTACGTCCGTAGTCGTGGTCCCGAAGTACCCTCGGGCCGCGAACGCCCCGATGGCCGTACGCAGCACCGTCTCCCTGCGCTCTTCTGCTGTTGACAGCTGGCGACGTTCCGTCTTCATGTGAGTACTCAACCACTCACTAAAGAAGGCGTCAAGCCGGGGAAGGCAGACAGAGGCTCAGGCTGCAGCCAACGGCCCAGTGTCAGGGGTGGTTGGCTACTCACACACCGGCAGACGGCCAGTGACGCGCTCCGCAGCTTGTTCCGGCACAGGAATGTCCATCCAACCCGCTCGCACCCACCCGGCAGGCGGCCGCCGCACGGCTGGGCCTGCCCTTCAGCACCTACCGCAGACACCTCACCGCAGACATCACCCGGCTGAGCGACGCGCGCGGCACGTTCACTGAACTGAGCAGCCCGTGGCCGCCAGTTACCCCGCGCTTCCCTACCCGGGTCCGGAAGACGGGGGGAAGATGCGCGAATCGCTCGCGCGCCTTCTCGGCATTGCCGTCGAGGGCCAGGTGCCAGGTGTGTGGTAACCGCAATGGACGGTCAGTCCGTCCGCCCCAGTCTCGGCCAGCCCCCCGCCCTTCGACAGCGGCACGGCGGAATTGCGGTGTGCGCCGGAATCACCCTGGACAGCTGTTCGCTCAGGGGGCGCATCATGGGGGACCGCGACTCCGCTTCCCTCCCCCCGCAAGACCGCGGCGACGCAGCACAGCGGGCCTGCTCCCCCTACAGCGCCTGCAACAGCGCGTCGAAGCTCTGCAAGTTCACGTAGAACGCCCCCGGCTGAAGTCGGCTTTGCGCAGATCCCGGACCTGATGCGCGTCCACTGGTGCCGGCCCCGATGCGAGCGGCCGGCCGTGATCCTGGCGGCGGCAACGCAGGGCGGTCGGCGCTCTGGTCAGGGGCGGACAGGCCGACGGGATCTCCTGGCGTCAGTCACGGCCGCACCTCCGGGCTGCGATGGAGCAGCCGTTCAGCACCCGCCTTAGTTAGAAGCTATTACGAACGCTCTTGACCATCACTCCGCGCATCAGTTATAACTTCTAACGAACACGCCAGCCACTAACAGGCGGAGGGCGGCACCACGCTCCTTCGCCAGACCGACTTGAGAGGCACCCTCATGAGCACCCACCGCATGCGTCTGCTCGTCCCCGCGGCCCTGGCCGCCCTGGCCGTCAGCGCCACGACCGCCGCAGCGTCCACCCCGTCCGCCGCACCCACCGCTCACTCGGTCACGGCACAGGAGCACCGGGCGGCGGCGAAGAACCCCAAGGCGATGCTCGATGCGTGGCTGCGCCTGTGGAACGGCGACTACACCCAGGCCCCGGGCATCATCTCGCCGGACTTCACCGTCCACGCCGCCCTCCTCGACGGAGGCGACGGCAGCAGCATCCGAGGCGCGGACGGCCTGGTCGCCTGGATCTCCCAGACCCGCGCCGCCTTCCCCGACCTGCGCTTCTCCCTGCAGATCGACCCCCTGGTCGCCAAAGACCACGCCTCCGTACGCTGGACCGCCACCGGCACCTACGCCGGCGGCTTCCCCGGAGCCAAGGCCCAGCCCGGCACAACCGTCACCTTCACCGGCACCGACACCCTGCGCATCAAGAACGGCAAGTTCGTCGAGTACTGGCTCAACTCCGACACCCTCCAACTCCTCACCCAGCTCCACGCCCTGTAAACACCCACCCCCTGCCACCCCGCCACCCCCACCAACGGTGAGGGCGGCGGACCGCACCCTGTGCCGCGTGCTCCAAGACGCCGACGTGCAGCCCGGAGCAATGTCCTTGGGGGCGCCGACAGCGCAGTACACGCCTCTTTCACAACACGCACTGAACCACGTCGGGTTGGCCGTCGTAGCAAGGATCAAACAGCCGCTGCCACCGACGCGATGCTGTTCCCTGAGGAGGATGTTGTGAACCACAAGCTGAAGACACTGGCTACGGCGGCCGTCGGCGCTCTTGCCCTCGTAGTCATGTCTGTCACTCCCAGTCAGGCTGCGACTGCCCATATCTACAAGAACCGCCACACAGGTCTGTGCCTGGCCGGAAAGGACCGCACAGTGAGTCAGTACGACTGCTCACTCGCCGGCACGTCAACGCCTCGGACCGGATGGACTACGTCAGTCGTGGACCCGAGGTACGGCTTCGCCCTGATCAGGCACGAGGCAACTGGTCTGTGTTTGGACACCAACGGAAGCAGTGTCTACCTGTCCGGTTGCTCCGCCCAGGACCTCGGCCAGGTCTGGATGTTCGGTAGCGATGGTGCGATTTCGCCTGTCGCCTTCGGCACGCAACTGACGGGGTGGAATGACGGTGGGGTGTCCATGAGGGCGGCCGGAGACGTGGACGTCATCAACAAGCAGAAGTGGGATGCGATCTGAGCCTTCTTCTCCTGCAGTTCGCGGGTGACGGTTCGGCTCCGTGACGCCGGGTCGCTGTGCTGGTGCCCTCACTCACCAACGTCTCAGGCCCTGCCTCCCAGGGCATGACGCCGTGGCGCTCCTCGGTCCGTACGCGTACGTGAGGAGACGGCGTAGACGTAAATCCGCACGCGGGCTGCATCCGTACCGGGCCGAGGGAGAGGGCCGGCTCAAGGCCCTCGTGAGGCGGCGCCGCAGGTCCAACTCGATCACGCGACCACCGCGTTCAACGCAGCGGAAGGGCTGCGGGTTCGACGGCGCCTTCGTCGCCGCCTTGGGGCCTGCCCGAGTCGGCCGCCGTAGCTGTTCTCACTCGTGGCCTTGGGCCACGGCATCGATATCCAGTGGTTCGAGCGCTATCGCGACAGCCACCTTCCGCGGCTGCGCGCTCCCCGGCCTATGCGCGCCGATCACCGGGTGCGCGTGGTACCCGCGGGAGCATTCCCGACGCTGCTTCACATCCAGCCGGCCGTGCGGCTTGCCCGCCGGACTTGTGACCGCCTGGACAGCACATGCCGTGACTCCGTGTTGTCCTGAGACGCCGTGCGCAAGTGGTGAACCGCCCCGTACGAACGGAGGCGATCGCTTGCCGTGACCTTGGTCGAAGCCAAGCGGCACTGCCACCAACAAGGACCGGATCATCCAAGGCTGCACACACACGTTGCTTCCGACCTGACCGAGTGCCGCAAGGACCTGAAGCGCCCCCACTCAATGACCTGTGAACCGACCCCTGCCCGTGCTCGTTGATCGAAGACGTTGAGCCCTCGCCGAACCCTTGTTGAAGGGACGAGCTGAATGATCAAAGCTTCCCGTCAAAAGCTGCTCAGGCACCAAGTGGGCGCCTCTCATGGGTTCCCCGCCTAACGAGGCAGCACCAAGCGAGCGGTTGATCGTCAGCTGGAGTCATACGGTCGATCCCATGGCTACCGTTTAGCTATTCAAGGAGATCATCAGTGAAGCCGCTACCCACAGGCGCGAGCGCTCTTCTTATCCGTACCCATTTCGCCTCGTCCCAGGTGTGGGAAGAGTTGCGTACCCTGATCCACCTGTACGCGACAGAAGGACTACTCCGTGATCTACGACTCGTGGACGATCCCGCGTTCGCCGACATGACGGCAGAACAGCTGCTCGACCTGGTCCCGGAGGACAGCGGCTGTGTCTACCTCGCCGTTATGGATGTGCAGACGGCGACGACAGGCTCCCGGGTTCAGGACCGGACGCTCCTGATGGTCAGCGCGGACCCGGCAGAGGAGGACCGAGGTCGCACCTTCAGAGCTCGGGTCTCCGACTTCGCCTCCATCGACGCCAACCTCTCCGTGGGTAATGCTACGTTTGGCGAGTATGTGGAAGTCGGTTTTGCAGCCAACGCCTACCCCCCTCCACACGGCGATGGCTCTCAGCGTCACTCTTTGAGACACAGGCTGCACGGCAAGCCGACGCTGACCGAGATGCTGCCTGGTACGTCTCTTAAATTGGGGTCAATGTCCTCTGGATGCGGAAAATATCTTCTCGTAAATCAAGACGACGGGGATGTAGTCATCTACCACACCCCGGACGGCACCCCTGTGTGGAGAACCGGAACGCAACTGGATGACGAGCTCCGCGGCCTGGCCAACCGCCTCGTCCTGCGAAGCAGCGGTGATCTGGTGGTGTTCGCGCCCACTGGCGTACAGCTGTGGAGCAGTGGCACGCAGGGACAGGACGTTCGACGCGCTGTGCTTGGGAACGACGGCAGACTCAGGCTGATCGGTGCCGACGGTGCCGCTATATGGTCGTCAGAGCCCGTGAACTACCCGCCGATCGACTGAGCGCTACCAGAGTGCGTACAAGGGATGGCGCGAGTACCCACAATGCAGCAGGCTGCCGATTCGTCGAGGGAGGCGTGGGAAGTCTCACCTACGAACCGATGAACAAAACGGTGCCGATAGACACCAACGCTCCACCGCCATCAAACCTGCACCCGGACCCGGTACCCCGCACTCCGCAGCCTGCGCTGCGCTTCGGCTGCCGTTGACGTCGCATGCCGGCGGTGGATACCAGAGCCGTAAGTCCGGCTACTGACGCGGGCCGGACCGGCCTCCCCCTGGTGCCTGACCGCCACGGTATCCGCTTGGCGGGGCAGTGAGCTCGGATCACCAACGTCGCCGACAGAGCCCGCGATCTTCACCGTGTAGATCCGAACCGACCGTCGCGAAATGCGTTGGCAGACCCCATTGCCTCGGCCTCACCATCTCCGCATCGATCCAGGCGCGTGCCGTGCGCTCCGGGTCCGTGTCACCTGGGGCGGAGGCACCCCCGAAGGGCCGAGCACCGGTTCCTGCGACGGAACGAACGGCTACGGTCCCGACGGGAAGTGCGCGGCGGCCGTCACCGCCGGTTTCGACTGCTCAAGCCTCGTGCAGTACGCCTACTGGCCGCTGATGCAGCTCCCGCGGGTCTCCGCGGACCAGCATGCCGCGACCGCGCAGCATCCCGTGGAACGCCATGCGCTGCGCCCGGGAGACCTCGTCTTCTGGCACAACGGGGAGCGCATCTACCACGTGGGTCTCTACGCCGGCGACAGTGAGGTGATCCACGCCCCTCGCACCGGCAAGGTCATCGCCCGGGTCCCGCTGGACGAGGCCATGCCCAAGGAGCACTACTACGGGGCCACCCGCCCCCTGGACGCGCGGCGGGAACCTACGGACGCCCTGTAGCACACCTCACCCCACCCCACCAGCACGGGAGGACGCAGCGCAGTGCCGCAGGAGATCGATGTCCGGCCGGCCGAGCGACGGGACCTGCCCGGAGTCCAAGCAATTCATCAGCACTATGTCAGCCTGGGTTCGGCGACCTTGGAAGAGGAGCCCCGGGCGGCACAGGCGTGGCAGGCTCTCCTCGATCGGCTGGCCGAGGGCAGCCTGCCCTTTCTGGTGACCGCGGCAGATGACACGGTCACCGGATTCATCTATGCCGCCCCGATGCACCCGGGACCCGCCCATCGCCACGTGGCTCAAGTCTCCGTCTACCTGGCCCCCGACGCGGTCGGAAGGGGCGTCGGCTCCCGGTTGATGAGCAGGTTCCTCCAAGAAGCGCGTGCCGCTGGACTCCGGGAGATCATCGCGCTGGTCAACGACATGGGCAGTGAGTCCACCGTGCGCTTTCTCAAGAGGCATGGATATACAGAGGCAGGGAGGCTGCGGGGAATGGGGATGAAGGACGGACAGGCCATCGACACCCTTCTCCTGCAACGCTCGCTCGGCCACTGATGCCGCCGGTCGAGGCCGGTGCGCTGCACCGGTGACCGTCACGGCAGTGCCCAAGACGCAGTCGCGGTCTGCCCCGGAGCCCGGGACGACGGACCACCTCGGCCATGGCATGCACGATCAGTCCGACCGGAGCGGTTGTCCCGACAGCGTGGGGTGGCTGCTTCGCCGTGCGGGAAACAGATGTACACGGAGGACGCCCTGTGCCGCTCACGCTCACCATCGACACCGTGCGGTGGCAGCGACACCAGCAGCGGGTCGCGGCGGAGTTCCCGGGGCTGGTCCCCGTCTGCAAGGGCGACGGGTACGGCTTCGGCCAGGACCTGCTCGTGCGCCGGGCGGCCGGACTGAATGTGCCGCTGCTGGCCGTCGGCACCGTCAAGGAGGCAGAGCAGGCCCTGCGTCTGTTCCGAGGTGATCTGATGGTGCTCATGCCTCACCAGGTCGGGGAGAGGTTCGGTCCCACCTCCGACCGGGTCATCCGGGTCGTGGCCTCACCTTTTGGGCACAGTGGGCTACGGGGCCGTCGAGTGATCGTGGAGCTGGCCTCGTCGATGCGCCGGCACGGTGTCACCCCGGACGAACTGCCGGCCGTACGGGCCGCCATGGGCGCCTGGGAGTTCGAAGGCTTCTCCCTGCACCTGCCGCTGCGACGTCACCCGGCTGCCAACGGGATCGAAGAGGTCAGCGCGTGGATGCGCCGTCTGGCCCGGGCCAGGGTGCCGGTCCGCACCATGTTCGTCAGCCACCTGTCGTCCCAGGAGATGGCCGCGCTGCACACGGCGTTCCCCGGGACCGCCTTCCGGCTGCGTGTGGGAACACGGCTGTGGCTGGGCGACCCGGAGGCAACTCGGTACAGCAGCGACGTCCTCGCTGTCACGCCCCTGGACGATCGCCGGCGGTCAGGCTGGTTCGGACGCCGGAGGACCACACGGCGGTTCCAGGTCACCGCGGCCGGCGGGATCTCGCACGGGGTGGGGCTCAAGGCACCCAGAACGCTGCAGGGCACACGAGAACGCCTCCGGCATGTCGCGGGCATCGGGTACGCGTCCTTGAACCTGCACCTGTCGCCCTTCCTGTGGGACGGACAGCGCTGCCGCTTCGCCGAACCTCCTCACCTCATGGAGTCCGTCCTGCTCCTGCACACCGAGGCGCCCCCGCAGATCGGCGACGAGATGCGGCTCAGTCTCCACCCGCCTGATGCCGTGAGGGAGTGTCCACCGAAGGATGCGGTGCCCTGGGATGCTGCCGGGCAGGAACGTGGTGTCCCCGCTCACCGCTCCGCCCACGGAAGCCGCCCTCATGGCACTCCTCATCGAGAAGTAGCCGAGAGCGAGGCGCCCCGGCCGGTCAGCCGGGACGCCGCACCTCATCGGTTACCCGTGCTCACACACGCTCACGATCCGCGTGGGCGGGCGACCGCACGACTCCCTCGCCCGCGGTGAGGGCGATCTGCGGGACTCGGGACTTCAGCACCGCCCAGCCGACCGTCAGACACACGGCCCAGCCCGCACCGACGTACAGGGAGATCCGGCCGTCCGGGTCCAGGGCGATGAAGACGGTCACCATCACAAGGAAGGCAAGGGCAATCCAACTGCACGCCGCGCCACCCGGCGCCGGGAAGGACGACGCGGACAATCGTCCCGCGCCCACTTGTCGGCGGTACAGGATTTGGCTGACGAGAATCATCACCCAGGTCCAGATGCCGGCTGCCGTCGCCACGGAGGTGACGTAACCGAACGCCTTCTCGGGAACGACGTAGTTGAGGACGACTCCGATGCCCATGAGGGCCACGGACAACGTGATGCCCACCGCCGGCGTCTTGCTGGCGCTCAGTTTTCCGAGGAACTGCGGGGCTTCCCCGTTGGAGGCCAGGTCTCGCAGCATGCGTCCGGTGGAGTACATGCCTGAGTTGCACGAAGACAGCGCCGCTGTGAGTACCACGAAGTTGACGATCCCCGCTCCAGCCGGGATGCCGATCTTCGCAAAAGCCGCAACGAACGGGCTGACGCCCGCCTGGAACTCGGTCCACTTGACGACCATCAGGATCACACTGAGCGCGCCGACGTAAAAGATGATGATCCGGACAGGCAGCGTGTTTATGGCCTTGGGAAGTGTCTTCTCAGGGTCTTCCGACTCTCCTGCGGTGACACCGACCAGCTCGACGGCAAGGTAGGCGAACATGACACCCTGCAGCGTCATCAGCGACGATCCCACGCCCTTCGGGAAAAAGCCGTCGTGAGCCCACAGATTTGACGCGCTCGCAGTGTCCCCGGCAGCGCTGAAACCGAAGGTGACGACTCCGAGGCCAATCACGATCATTCCGATGAGGGCCGTGACCTTCACCATCGAGAACCAGAACTCGATCTCGCCGAACAGCTTGACCGAGATCAGATTGGCGACGTAGAGGAGGACGAGGAAAGCGAACGCCGTGACCCACTGGGGTATGTCTGGAATCCAGTAGTTGACGTAGATCGCGGCTGCAGTGAGTTCTGCCATCCCGGTGACGACCCACAGCAACCAGTACGTCCATCCGGTGACGAAGCCCCAGAAGGGGCCGAGAAATTCACGCGCGTACTCTGCGAAGGATCCGGAAACCGGACGGTAAAGAAGTAGTTCGCCCAATGCGCGCATGATGAAGAAGACAACGACGCCGGCGAGTGCGTACATCAGGACGAGGCTGGGTCCGGCCTTCTCGATGTTGGCGCCTGCTCCGAGGAACAGGCCGACGCCGATCGCACCGCCAATGGCGATCATCTGCACCTGGCGGCTGCCCAGCCCTCGCTCGTAACCCTCCTCGGGCGTGGCTTCAGCGGCTGCACTGTGCGCGCTCTTCCTGTCATCGCCTCGTGTGGAGGCCATTGCACTATCCCTTTCTGCTCCACTCCGAGCCGCGCCGCGTCGGCGCTGGATCGGAGTTCGAATCTCCCCGGATGCCGATGGAGTGCGCGCCGACGGTCGGTCGGCGAGGGATCCCGGACAGGACAGGGATGGTGTCCGCCCAGGCGACGGAAGGTCTATCACGATCGGCACCATGGCCGAAATGGGGTGAAGCACGAGTTCCGCACCCTCTGAAGCGGGCAATCACGCCCTTAAGTGCATCGATCGATCCGACGCCCTGTTGTAATCGTTATGCGGATCTGAGCAACCGTTGAGCAATCTGGCGTTCCGCTTCAAGCTGTCCCGTGTTCAACAGTCAGTTGCAGTGGCCCCAACCCATGTCGGCGAGGTACCGCACGAGCAATCCCGTTCAAGCATCGAACCAAATGCGCCGACGCGACGTTGCTGCACAGCAGAGGACCTGCAACCAGTTCTGACGCATGCCGGCAGGTGCCGCAGAAACCGGTCGGGCACTTCGTGACGGTGAAGTGTCGACGCGCAAGGAGGCAGAGAGCACGTTGAACGCCATGTCCGTGTCCGCAGTGCACGATGTCTCCGGACTCGAAGCGTCTATCTCGGCCGCCGTCGAGGGGCTATTCGCACATCAAGGGGAGACGGGCGCCTTCGGCCCTGCCCACACCCGATACTCCCCCGCTCACAGCGCGCTCGCTCTCATCGCACTGCACTTGGCGGCGCCGACGGACACGGACGGCCTCATCTCTCGCGGTATCACCCAGCTGTGCCGCACCCAGCGTTTCGATGGAGGCTGGTCCTCACACCCCTACGGGTCCGAGCCTTTGGCCACTGCTTTGGCGTTCGATGCCCTGCGGCTGATCGCGCCCGAGCGAGCAGCACGGAACATCGCAGCCGCCGGCACCCTCGTGAACCGGATCGGCCACTCACAGGGAGCCACCACCGAGGCGTCGGCCGGTAGTCACGAACGCTTCCTCTTCGCTCCGACGGTCGCGCTCCAGCGGGAGGCGCCCCGGCTGCCCCTGAGCTGGGGCGCAGCACGAAAGCGGCTGAGCCTGCAATTGCCGGCTGTAGCGAGCCTCAACCTACGGGGCAGTCCGCGGGATCCCGGTCATCCGCTGAGCCGAGTGCTCACAGCTCGAACGCGTGCGTCTGCTCTGGCTCTGATCCGGCAGCTCCACGACCACGAGGGCGCCACCGGGGGGTTCGCGGCAGATCCCATGCTGACCAGTCACATCTGCATCGGGCTCATCCACTCGGGGCTCGGGGCGGACATCGTCCGTGCGTCCATCGAGTGGCTCAGGGCGGCCGGCAGTGGGACCGGGGAATGGTCCCAGGCCCCGTTGCATGTCAGATGGACGAGCCTCGCGTGTTCCGCGCTCGCGGAGGCCGGCCAGTCGTCCGATGTCAGGCTCACGGCCGCCGCAGCCGTGTTGAGACGGACGCAGCAGCAAGCGGCCTTCCCCACCCTCGGCTCCCCCGCCGGAGGCTGGAGCGCCTCGGGTGGCTCGGGCTGGCCGACTGCCCTGGACACGGCAGAGGCTGTTTCCGCCCTGTCAAAACTGGCTCTCGCCGATTGCTCTCCACAGATCCGGGACGGCGCCGACTGGTTGGTGGCCCAGCAGGACTCGGCAGGCTCGTGGAGTTACGCCGTGCGCAACACCGTGCCGGGAGCCTACGGACCATGTGCTCACCTGACGGCCAAGGCCGTATGCGCATTGATCGACGCGGGAGCTGCCGCCGATGACAGGTACGTCAAGAAGGCCCTGGCCTGGCTCGCCCGGCAGCAGGAACCGTCCGGACACTTCACGGCTATGTGGTATCGGGGCTACACCATCCCCACCGCCGCGGTCGTCGAAGCGTACTGCGGGACCGTCGGACGACGGCATCAGGTGACCAGACGCGCTTGTGAGTGGCTTCTTGGCACCCAGCGGGAGGACGGCTCCTGGAGCGCCGGACAGAGCGTCGGCGTCAGCACGGTCGAGGAGACCGCTTCCGCTCTGCGCGCGCTTCGGATGGCCGGCATGTCCTCCTACGCGCCACCGATCGTTCAGGGTGTGAAGTGGCTCATGTCCCGGCAGCGAACCAACGGCACGTGGCCCGCAGAGCCCGTGAACGAACACCTGCGGTTTCAACACCGATACGCGGACGACCTGGTGGCCACCTCCTTTGCTTTGCAGGCCCTCGCCACGATGCGCGGAAGCTGACGGCCGGGGTCGGCGGGCGCCGGAGAGGCACGCCAGAATGAGACAGCGGTGTATTCGTCCCGTGACGGCATCGGGTCCCTGCCGCCCAGGCCGGCACCACCAGGTCAGGCACCTCGCATCTTCCGGGCCGACGGCGTACTCCGGACGGTTCCGCGCCTGCTACTGCGGCCCATTGCGGTGTGTCTCCCCCACGTCGTCACCCCAAGGGTCCTGCACACCGCTCAGGCCAGCCACGGGCGGGATCCTCTCGGAATCCGTGTGTGTCGAGGGCTTGTTCCAGCCGCTCCAGCGCGGATCTGTCCTCCTCGCTGAGACCTCCCGTGGAGGACTCGCTGTCCGCCCCCGGGGCGATTTCGCGCAACAGGAGGATGCATCCGGCGGCGTTTTCACGTGCGGCGAGCATCCGCAGATGGGTACCGGGAGCGAAGACCAGTTCGCTCCGCTCGCCGGAGTTCTGTCCGAGGAGGGCACCGACACGGCGTGCGGTGGTGGACCAGATCGCGTACCGAATGCCGCGTGCCCGGGCGTGCGTCAGTGGCAGGGCACTGAACGGCGCCGGGTCGCGCAGCGCCTGCCCGATCTCCGGGATGACGGCCATGTCGGAGCCGCCCCGGACGGCCACGCCACGGTAGGTGGGAAGAGCACTCAGCCCAGACGTCAGGCACGCCGCGTACGACAACAGGTCGGGTTCCCCGGTGCGAAGGGACCTGACGAGTTCCTCGTGATGCAGTGGCCCGGGAGCGCCGGTCAGATAGATATGTACGGCCACGAGGTCGGCCCGAACGGTTTCCTGGTCAAGGCTGCGGAGCGTGGGCATCCGCAACAGCGCCCGGGTGACTGCCGCATCATGACTGACCCACTGCTGTTCGGCCAGGCGCCGGAAGGCCTCACGGTCGCCGGCGGTGCTGCGGCGGGCCGGGATGACGGTCCGCGGTCGTGCGGCGGCCACCGGGCGGGCACGTTCACGAGCTGTCGCGACGTCCGCGGAAGCGGGCGAGGAGGGGGTAGGCGGCAGCTCTTCGTGATCGGTGTTGTGTGATGAATCGGTGGGGCCCGGTCGCAATGGCGCCGCTTCGGGTCCGCGCGGCTTCGGGGCGGCCACGGCTCCAGCCGGGCTCGCGGACATTGCAGGGGGAGTCACCTCGGGCCGGGGACTTCCTGGCTGCTCCACGGCGGACTCCCCGGCCAGGACCGGCGGCCTCGCCGGCACGTGGGCCGGCGGTACAGGTCCCGCCTCCTGGTCGCGCGGCCGGGCGACGGTGCGGGGCATACCGGTCGGCGCGACAAGGGGTACCTTCTCGGCCTCGTGTGCTGCGAGCAACGCCCTCTCGGTTGTTTCCGACATCAGGCGGGGTCCGGCGGCGGAGACGGTCCTGGCGGACGGACGGGGCTCGACGTGACCGCGTCGGTCCGCGCGACCGGCTTCTGAGGCGTTTGCGTTGTCCTGGGATCGTGACGCCATTTCCGTGGCGCCCACGGTGGCAGGCCCTGTGCCGTGCCTGGAGCCCGCGCCCGGGACGAGGGCCACCCCATGGCGGACGGCGAACCGTCGCAGACGTCGTCCTCCGTCCGCGAAGACGCCACGCGCCCGCAGAACGGCCTGGGCGCGGGTGTCCGCGTCGAGTTCCATGAGCAGCCTGAACAGGGCGGGCATGACCGAGTCGTCCACCGGCTGGCCGGGCCGGCCTATGTCGATCGTCATCCTCATGGGGTCCGGCTGTTCGGCCGCCAGCGCGACGGAAGTGCCCAGTGGGACGACGGCAAGGCCTGACCGGGTCACGGTCGCCTGCCATCCATCGGAGAGGCGAATCGTGCCGGGCACGGATTCGTCGAGGTCTGGAACGGGGCTGTGCCAGCGACCCAGGAGCGGAGCCGGGGACAGCGTCGAGTGCGGCTCGGACGAGGGGCGACAGACCACGGATTCGACGAAGGGGTGCCAGGTAGGGGTCGCGCCGGAGCCGAGCAGGACCGGGCGTGGCGTCGTTCCGTCGGGGCCGTCAGCGGCCAGCGGTACTCCTGTCATCACTTCGACGGTGTCGCCCATGAGGTCGGCGACGTCCTGGGCGAGAGGCAGCAGATCCATGCTGTCGCACGAGGCGAGCCTGGTCGCGGTTCGGACCGGGCGGGGAAGTGTGGCCAGCAGAGTGGCCACGTCACCGGACGGCACGTGCGCACCAGTCTCGGCGATGGCGACGAGCAGGGTCGCCCGCTCCGGTTCCATGGGAACTGCGTAGCAAAGGTCGGCCGCCGCCGGCGGGCGGACTCTGGTCGGCCGGATCAGCACACCGGCGGGGATCTGCTCGACCAGGCACCCACTGGAGGTTTCCCTCGGCAGCTTCGCGATGTCGTTCTGCCACGACGGGGCGGGGGTGCGAAGTCCCAAGGGGCGGGCCTCCTCGCCGGGGGGAAAGCGCCACCAGCCTCCGTCACGTCGCGCTGAGCCCAAGGTGAACAGCGATCCGCCGGGGACGATGAGTACGGTTGCGTCGGACGCCATGACCTCGATGTTCCAGGCTTCCGCTATGAGTCGGGCCAGAGGAGGTCTCGCCGGGGTGCCTGCACCGGCCCCGGACATGACGAGGCGCAGAGCGGCCCTGCCACTGCCCTTCACGGAGTCGAGGGCCTCACTGAGGCACTTCCATGTTTCGGGGCTGTGGGGCGCGGTCACTACCAAGGTGGCGGTGTCCGGGTCCGAACCCGCCACCCCTTCCAGATCGGCCATCTCCCCGGTGCCGGGTGGACCGCCGGGCTCCCTGATGAGCAGTACGCCTTCGACCGTCTCGAACTGCGGTCCCGCACTCTCCGCGGATGCGCGCGCCGTCGGGCGGCCCAAGCCGGGGGGCGAGGGCTCCCTGCGGTGACGGGTGAGCCGGGAAGCGGCGGCGTCCCACCAGGTCATGCGTTGCCTACCAGGACGACCGGGACCTGACTGCCCACTGCCTGCCTCGCCGCTGGGTCGGCGCCGATGTCGCGGTTACTCGTCGCCCGCTGCGGCGGTTCTGGGCCGTCGCCCCTGTCGCCGACTACCTCGTAAGGTGCTTCGCCGGTGACCTCACTGCCGTGCAGGACATCGTGGCGGGGGTCCTGAGCCATGGCTCCTCTTCGGCGGGCAATTCACCCAGTCGCGCGAATCTCCTTCTTCACTACGCAACGGCTGTGTCGTGCCGGCGGTTCGGTCGGTCCGACGAACACGTCCCTGAGCCCCTCACGTGCTACAGCGGTCGATGTCTCAGCGCGCCGCGGTGGGTGAACCGGAACCGCTCGGAGCACGTTGTGCCAAGGAGCAGCAGCACGACATACGTTCTGCGCTGGTGTCCGGTTGCCCGAACCACCACACCCTGGGAGGAAACATGCCTGCGGCGGACGATGCGCTGGGTGGGACACGTACCGAGTCCTCGAGGTCTGAGGCCGGCACAGCGCCGGCAGTGCGTAGGGCGGTCGCCCTGCCGGAGACCCCGGGGGATCCGGGCGAGCACTTGTCGCCGGGTGATGCCGTACGAGCCGGCAACGGGGGCTCGGTTGCCCAGGTTGCCTCGGCCACGGATGACCGCGATGGGGATTCGGAGCGAGCGCCGACGCCGGCGGCCTCCCAGCCCGGTGGAGAAGTTGCACGGGATGTCATGGGTGCGCCTGCCCAGGAATTGCCGGACGCGGAGGCGGCTGCACGGGCAGAGGGCGGCGCTCCGGAAGCTGAGAGTGGCGCCGATGCCACCTCCGCGTTGTCATCCACAGCTACGCCCCCGCCCGCCGGTTCGTCGGGCGGGACATCGGACGAGTCGACGCCGTCGAACCGTCCCAAGAAGCCCATGCTGGCCGCAGCCGCACTGGCCGGAGTCGTCCTCCTGACGGTCCCGCTGCTGCTGGCAGGCGGCGACAAGGACAAGCCCGTCGCCAAGGGCAACGTCTCACAGGACACGGTGCTGACGGGTGGCGGCGCCACCCAGAACGCGGGTGTGTATGTTCCCGACCAGGCGGACGACGGCAAGAACAGGAACGCCTACGAGCGAGCGACTCCCTCGCCGACCAACCACGCAGATCCGGAACAGAACGACGCCCCCGACACTTCAGCGCGGGAGGTGACGCGTGGTGGCGGCGAGCGAGGCGGGACCACATCCTCCGGCGGCAGTCCGACGCACGGGTCGAGTGACGCCACCCCTTCTTCCGAAAAGAAGACGGCGAAGAAGGCCGATCAGCAGACGGCCAAGGCCCAGGAAGCGGCGCCGGCACCGAGCTGGGAGAAGACGGCCCGTCGGTTCACCAACGGACACAGCGGGATATGCCTGAGCCGCATAGAACCCGGCCGCTTCGTGGGGCAGAGTGCCTGCGGCTCCGACACCTGGACGCGGATGGTGCTGGGTACAGGTTATGTACTCATCAAGCACGCCGAGTCCAACATGTGCTTGGACACTGACGAGAACGAGCTGTATGTGTCCCCATGCACGGACAAGGATCCCGGCCAGCGCTGGCGGACGCCCTCGGCCGGTGGCTGCACGGTCTATCTGGAGAGCATCGGCAACCGTTATCTGACCGGATGGAACACCAACACAGCGTCGATGCGGTTGAAGGACGACGCGGACGACCCGGCGAAGCAGAAGTGGCGGGTGTCCCCGGCCCTTTCGAGCGGCTGCTGAGACCGGCCATGCCACCGCAACGCCCCGGGACAGGCAGTAACGACACGGTTATCGATGCGCCGGCACGGACACCTTTGCTCCTCCCATCGCGCTACTGCTGCGGCGGCATCCGTCCGCCCCAGCGCGGCGGCCGCGTACCTGCGGTGCCGCAGGAATGACATAGATGATTGTGAATAGCGTGCCCATGCCCTTTGTCACAGGCGCCGAGGCGTGCACCACGTACGACGGCTTCTTTCTCGACGAGTACCCCGTCGACAGCCACCAGGTGCAAGCGGCGACAGCGTTGTGTCGCCGCTGCCCGCTGGTCCGCGCCTGCCTCATCTGGGCACTCGACAACCCCACACTGGCCTACGACGGCATCTGGGGAGCGACGACCCCATCACAGCGCAAAGGGCTGCGACAACGCCTGCTCCGTCGACTGGGACGGGAGGGGACGTCCCGTACGTTGCGTGCCGAGTACGACAAAGCCATGGCCTCCTTACCGAGGGTGGCTTGAGTTGGGTCTTACGCCGTAACCGCCCTTCGCCGCCCTGCACGGGGACCCCCTGGAGACCGTCCACGGCGTGGCCGGCGGCGACAGCGCCGTCCACCTCCCGCTCACTGCGGCACGGCCGCGGTGTCGCCGCCAGGGGTGAGGACGTCACGCAGTCGTACGGCCGCTTCCGCGATTCCGTTGTCCAAGTGGCGCCGGTAAGTACTGAAGGGCATACCGAGACGCGCCGCCACCCCCCGTTGCGTGGTGGTTCGCCCGAAATAGGTGGCCGTCAGGGCTTGGTGGTACTTGGCCGTGGTGAGGTCCCCGCGCATCGACTCCACGACGTCCCGCAGTTTCTGCAGAAGAGCGACGGCCCGCTCCTGCGGCGTTCCCTCAGGGATGAATTGCAGCAGAGGGCTGGCGGCGACCACGTCCTTGTGGCTCCAGGCGCGAAACAACGTCCGCACGGCCTGGTTCCATTGCTCGCCGTCCAGCTCTTCCACACCACCGCGTCCGGCCCGGGGCGGCGGCGCGGGGGTCGGCGCCGCCGTTTTCGCCTCGGCGTTGGGCCCGAACAACATCCGCTGCGACAGCGTCTCCAGCCACAGGTCGACGGGCAGCGCCTTCCAGTCCATGACGAAGACCGTTTGCTGACGGCCGTCCGGCGTCTGGCCCCCCTCGACGCACTCGTGTCCGAGGAAGGCCATCTCCTTCTCCCAGAACTCTCGGTTCTCCAGCACACGCCCGGACCAGACCATGCCATCCGTACGCAGCCAGTCGGCGAGAATGGTGATGCGCATCAAGTCGAACGTGGGGCTGGGCTGTTCCTCACCGTCAGCCTGGACGAGATAGCGGGCCAGCCGCATGACTCCGCCACCCGGAAGCGCCATGCCGCCGTCGTAGTGGCGCATGAGCGCGGCGATCACCGGGTCGGCGGCTGCGTCCTGCGCGGTGAAGACGTCGCAGCGGAGGTGGGCGAGAAAACCCAGCGGGGTGTTGTCGACCGAGCTCCGGTAGAGCGTGAAGGCTTCCGGCTGCCTGTCGAACCAGTACTCCACGTCCTCGACACCGCCTCCGCGCCTGCTGCGCCCGGCCATACTGAGCACCGTTTCCCGGTCCTGAGCACCGCACGGTGTCCCGTACACCTCACCGTTTCCCCGCCACGAGTGGTACGCCATTTTGAAAGGCCCGTGAGTCAGGAGGAAGTTCGCCGCACGGGCGGCCATGAGCACCGCGGGCCCCGAGGCCGTTCTGATCTGCTCGATGGCGTAGTCACGGACCTCACCGTGCATCTTCCGGTATCCGGCGAAGTCCCGCCAGCGCAGATCGGCGTCAAGCGCTTCCCGCACCACGTCATGCGGATAGAGGCCGCCCGCTCCGGCCTCGATGAAGGGCAGGTTGCGCAGCCACTCGAACAGCTCGACGGCGCAGTCGTCGCCGAAAATGCTACGCAGAAGTGCCTCGGAGGTGGTCATGGCATGGGCACACACCTCCAGGGCGTGCCGGTGCATGGGGGTCGGGGTGCTGCCTACGAGGTGACGCAGCAGCATCTCGACGACGTTCGGGGTGGGCTGCCAGTCCATGGCCGGCGACGTGCTCCGCGAGACGACGGCGGCGGTCAGGCTCAGGGCGAGCGGATAGCGGCCGGCGAAAGAGGTCACGGCATCGTAGAGCGCCGGTGGCACCCCACGCGCCCGGATGAGACGCAAGGCGTCTTCCTGGGACAGGTCGCCCAGCGGAAGAACGTGGAGCGTCTCGTCCCATGCCGAATCGAGGTACCACTCGCTGGACGGCGCTTCCCTGCCTGCCACGACGACGGTGATGTCGTGCGGCAGCATCGGCAGGAAGCGTTCGCGGAGCCAGCCTTCCAGCCCCTGGCATCGCTCGAACGTGTCGATCAGGAGAACAGCCCCGTCGGGGACCGCGCCCACCGCCGCCTCGAAAGCAGCCGGTGATGGATCGGTCCACCTGCCGTCGACGTCTATGACGTGTCGCCCCAGGCGCGTGGCCTCTTCCGCGAAGCGCCTGAGCAGGGTGCTCTTACCGACGCCACCCGGCCCGTGGATGTACAGCACCGAGGCGAGGCCACGCTCCAGGAGAGTTCGGCGGAAGAGCGACAACTCCTCTTGGCGACCGACGAACACCTTCTGCCGGCTCTTGGCGAGATGACCCTCCAAGCTCTGCCCGTCGGTGATGTTCATGACGAACGACACAGCGGACACCTCCTTCATCAGCCCCTTTACGACCCGTCTGCCATCGGACGGTTCACTTGCCCAAAACGTCAGAATCGCCGAAGCGGTTCGAAACGTAGCCGGCGTGACTTTCGGGGCGGGCGGAGGAGGTGGCTGGCCCGCAAGGTCCAGCCGGCGAGCCTGCTGCTCGACCGGCTGGACCTTGCGAGGAAGGTACTGAGCGGATGTCTTCAGACAGTTGGTGAAGTCGTCACTGCTCGGCGCGCTGCTTGAGCGCTGCGAGCCACGCGGTCAGGGAGTCGTGCAGAGCCTGGCCGAGTTCTGCGGCGGCGGCTTCGACGACAGCGCCGCTCCAGGATTCCTCGGTGCTGACGGTGACCTGACCCCCGGACTGCTCGAAGGTCCACACATGAACGCCCTCGATCCCGTTGGCCGGGCCGCCCCACACGATCCGCTCCCCAGGAACGATCTCGCGGATGGTCGACGTGATGTCCAAGCCGTGGGTCTTCCAGTGGAAGGAGTTACCAGGGAGCAACGGACCGTTCAGCACGGCCTGGTCCACGTCCGCGTTCCACTCCGCCCAGGAGTCGACGTCGGTGTGCAGGGCCCACACTCTCTCGACGGGCGCGTCGATCACGGTCGACAGACGGACGATGACGGGAGCATCCTGATCGATAGTGAACATATCGGCATATTCCTTTCAAAGAGCACATGATGCAGTAATGGTGCGTGACACTCCGTGGTGTGTCGGTCATCCCTTGGGGGCGTTGACCGCAGGAGCGGACGTGGGCGCGGGAGTCGCCGTGGGGACGCTGGGGCGCCGGGTGAGCAGGACGGCGAGCAGGGCGGCTGTGGTCAGCACGGCGGCCGAGACGCCGAAGGCAACGCGATAGCCCGCTGCCAGCGCCTCCAGATATGACTGGTGAGCCGATACATGGTTCGTGACGGAGCCGGCGAGAGTGGCCAGGACTGCGAGACCGATCGCGCCGCCGACCTGACGGGAGGTGTTGACCAGGCCGCCGGCCAGACCGGCGTATTCCTTGGCAACGCCTTCCACGGACAGGGCCGTCAGCTGGACGAAGGCGACGCTCAGGCCCAGGCCCACCAGAATGCTCGGGCCGAGAATGTCCACGAGATAGCTGCCGTGTGCGCTGATTCGTGACAGCCACAGCAGTCCTGCCGCTTCGGACAGCAGCGCGGCGGCGACGGTCGCCGTGGCTCCGATGCGGCGCACGATGCGTGGCGCCAATGTGGACCCCAGCATGTTGGCCGCGGCGAGCGGGAGTTGACCAAAGCCGGTCATCAGTGGACTTGAACCAAGGACCTGCTGCTGGTAGAGCGGCAGGAAGAAGAACAGGGCGATCCATACCGAACCCAGCAGCGCCATCAAGAAGTTGCCTTTGGTGACGCGGCCGGCACGGAGCAGTTGCACCGGTAGCAGGGGGTGGGGATGACGAAGCTCGATCAGGACGAATGCGGCCATGAGCACAGTGGCCAGGCCGAAGGCTGCCAGGACTGATGCGTCCGTCCAGCCGGACCGGCGTGCGGTCGTCAACCCCCACACCAGGGCAGTCAGGGCGAGTGTCACAGCGGCGGTTCCCAGCAGGTCGAACCGCCCTGCGGCTGTACCGGTCCTCTGGTGCCGGACGAACGCTGCGACCGCGGCCAGCACCCCGAAGGCACCGATCCCGACGGCATAGAAGATCGATGACCAGCCCCACGTCTGTGTCAGGACACCCCCGAGCAGCACACCGGCCGCTCCACCGGCACCCGACACCGCGCCCCACACTGCCAGTGCCTTGCCGCGGTTCGGGCCGGGCGGGAAGACGTCCATCACCAGAGCCAGGGCCGCAGGTGCGATGGCCGCGGCACCCACTCCCTGGGCGGCGCGCGCGCCGATCAGGACGGCCGAAGTGTCGGCCAGCCCCGCCGCTACCGAGGCCGCGCCGAACAGCGCGAGGCCCGCAAGCAGGACGCTGCGTCGGCCCAGCAGGTCCGCCACACGGCCTCCGGCCAGCAGCAGCGCCCCGAAGGCCAGGCCGTACGCGTTGATCACCCAGGTCGTGCCGTTGTCCGACAGGCCCACGCCGGATCGGATCTGGGGCAGCGCCACATTCACGATCGAGGTGGCCAGCATGACAGTGAACTGGGCTCCGGCCAGGGCTGCGAGAGCGGCGCCCGGGCCGCTTGCGGTCCTGGATGACTTGAACATGGCAACTCCATGTGCGATTGACCACTCAGTGATGGCGAAGCGGGGGAAGCACATCCTTTACAGGCCCGGCGAAGGCAGCTCGGTGAGTGCTGCGAGTTTCGGCGGCGCGTCGCCTGCCGGTCGGCCCGTTGAGCGGGCCGACCCAATGGTGGCGCCGTCCCCCGAGGTAAGAGATCAGTCGCGGTCCGCGATCCAGGAACCGTGGATACCGGCTGCGACCCGGCGCGGCAGGTGAACGGTCGCCACCGGGCCGCCCTGGATGTCCGAGGCATCCAGGACCAGCAGGCTTGAGGCGTCGACGTGCAGATCACTGACCACCGTCAGCAGGTACCCGTCGTCCTCGGACGTGGCGCCCTCGGCCGGTACGAAGACCGCCTCGCTGGGGAGCTGTCCGTCGCCGACGTGCCGGACCTGCCGGCTACCGGTGATCCGGTCGTACTTGACCACGCCGAAGTTGCCGACGCCTCGCTCGTCGGGGAACGAGATCGCGTACTGGAAGCGGTGCTCGCGACCCATGAGGTCCTCATTGATCGTGGGGAACTCCACGACCAGGTCGTCGACGATCCGCTCACCCACGGTTCCCGTTGCCAGGTCGATCACCCACTGGCGGTTGAACGAACGCGAGTTGGGGACGGCACCTCTCTCCGGAGACCCGACCCACCAGTTCCACGACGTGCGGAACCCCTCCCGGTCCACAGTCGGACCCTCAAGGACGATCCTGCCCTGAGCGTCCTCATAGGCGTTGGCGGCGTGCAGCATCGACCCCGGCTCGATGTCGAACCAGCGGATCGCCGCCGCCCCGCCACGCCCGCGGGGCATCACGCCGATCCGGGCGGGCTGTTCGTCCCTCCAGGCGTAAGGGATGCCGGACGTCTCCGTGTGGTCGAAGGTCACCGTTCCCTCTACGAAGACGACGTACCGCTCGGTGATGGCGAAGTCGTGCTTGAGAGAGGCCGTGGCACCCGGCACCTCCTCGCTGTGGACCAACTCGCCCTTCTCCGAGGAGACGTGGTAGGTCAGGTAGGGCGGGAACGGCGACGAGCTGAAGAAGTGCAGCTCCCCCGAGACCGGGTCGTGCCGGGGGTGCGCCGTCATGACGTTGGTGAGCTTGCCGTCGAAGTCGTAGGCCCCCACGGTCGCGAGCTCGTCGGTCAGCTCGAACGGAAGGGCCGACTCGCACAGGGCCAGCAGCCTCCCGGCATGCTCGATGACGTGCGTACCCGCGGTGCTCGCCGTCAGATCGGGGCCGTTCTCGGTCATGTACGGCGCGCCCTCCAGCGCCGGCGTCCGCACCCAGCGGTTGCGGTACCACTCCGCCCGGCCGTCCCTTATGCGGATGCCGTGCACCATGCCGCTGCCCTTGAACCAGTGGGTGGGAGTGACGCCGGGCTTGGGGTTGTGGCCGTTGCGTATCAGCCGCCCGGACAGCTCAGGCGGCAGCTGCCCGTCGACGACGAGGTCGTGCGCCCTGATCTCATCCACGTGCGGGGTGTAGTGCCCCGAAAGGTACGGCTTCATGGAAGTTCCTTCCCTTCTTGACGCGTTGCGGTGAACCGCTGGGAGGTCACTGCGCAGCGGTAGCAGAGGCGTGTCGGGTTAAGACGTCGGAAAGCCGCGGCGTCCGACGCTGCACTGAGGTGCGTTCGCCTTGGCTCGTTCCATGATGTGCCTCCGTGCCCTTGCCGCCAGCCTGGACCGGTGCTCACTGGTGCTCACTGATGCCCATCACCGCGAAGATGCCGGTGACATGTATGCGGAAGATGGGCCGGCCCTGCCGCTGTGCCGCCGGACAGATGCCTCGCCCGGGTCCTGCCGTGTCCAAGCCAGCGAGCCCCCCAACCAGCCAGCCAGCCAACGCTGCCGGACCGGCGTGCGGGGAAGAGCGCGACACCCAATCCGACTGGGGTCTTTCAGCGTGGCCACTGGTGATTGCAGGTCCTGGGGCACTCGACCTGCCTCATGCCTTGTCGTCGACAGTAGGCCGACCATTCCCACGAGCACCTCACGGAGTGCACGTGCCCCCGGTGACCAACCAGACCGGGCGGCTGCTGTGGATCTCACCCACCCAGTGCGGCCGCGTCCACGACCTGATGGCGGTCCGCACCCACCAGCCACCCGCGACCGATTGAAGGCGACGTGGCACGACTGGTGTCCTGGCGCATCTTGCGCAGATCCCGGTGCGGCCCGAGTCGATTGCAGGTCAGCAGGGTGTGGACGGCTTGGACGGACGTGCCGATGCGGCGGTTGGAGCAGCCGGAAGCACCGTCCACGTACCGCCACGGGGCCGCAGTGGAAATCGCGAATCCCGCCGCGAGCTGGTGAACCGTTCCGCCCCTATGGCCGTTTCGCCAAGTGCCGGAACGACGCCTCCCCGGACTCCGGCACCAGCCCGGCGGCTTGACACAATCGACCGCCGGGCTGTTTCCGTGACGATCGCTCGATCGCAATCGGCGACTGGGACGACTACCTCTCGGTCTGCAGCCGCACCGCCCTGGAGTACGGCCTGTGCTTCTACGAGATGCGGCGGGAGTGAGCGGCCTGAGCGGCTGAGCAGCTGAAGGAGGGCTCACCGTCACCGCCGGCCGCAGCCGGGGGGAGCATCAGTGAGCAGGAACTGGGCTTCCGAGTGAGCACAGAAGGTCCGTACCGTCAGCGGCGCCGGCATACAGCGCACTGGCGCCGGTGACGCCCGGAACACCGTCCAGGCGGTCGAGCAGGCGAAAGACGAGGGTTGACATGAACAAGCACCGTATCGCTCTGGGGCTCGCGACAGCCGCGGCCGTGGTTGTGTCGGCAATGCCGGAGCAAACCAGTTGCTCATCGGCTGGAACGACGGCGGCGTTGCTGTGAAGTTCCCTGACAACGCGGATGAGCAAGCGAAGACCAAATGGAGCGTCACGGGCATCGGGTGCTGAGCTCCGTGGGCCGTACGCCAATGGTCACGGTCCGGGCCGCAGCACGGTCCGGACCGAACTGGGCAACCGCTGCGGCGACCGCCGGCCCAGAGCGCGAAGCGGTGACCCCATCTTCGAGATGGTCGTAAGCGGGGCTGGGCAGCAGACGACACGATGGTTCGAGGCGGCCCATAGGATGCGACATCGACGTGTTCTTCGGCTGCGCACTGCGCCCCGCCACCATCGTGGACGTCTCACCGCTTACCGTGCACGAGCTTGTACGTCCTGTCCCGTAATCGATCTTCGAGTGGTTGTCCCGTTGAGGCGGGCCTGTCGACGGCACCTTGATGCCTACCCTCGACCGCAAAGCGGCTGAGCAGTCGAAGAATGACGCTGCTCCACCAATCATCGGGTGGCCATCGACGCCGACATTCCCCTGGTCGTCGCGGCCGACCGGTGCCGGGCAACCACAACGAGTGCATAGCGTGGGACCGGTCAGGCGCGAAGGCTGTGGTCAGCGGCACCACGCTGATGACTGACGGCGGCTACCGCGGCACCGGTCTGATCATCCCCACCGGCGGCAAGGCGTCAGGCTCAACTCCCGGCCTGGAAGGAACAACGCCACCGTCCATACCGGCAAGTTCGCGCTCGTGTCGGGCACGTGTTCGCCCACCTGAAGTGCTGGAAGATCCTTCGTTACTGCCGGTTGAAGGGCGACGGTGTCCATCACTCCATACGCGGCGTCAGCCCGCCTCCCCAACCTCACTGTGACTCGGCTCAGTCGATCACTGCCGGACAACCGTCAGGAGCGGATGTGTGGACGCGCCAGCGACACCACCGTTCACCGGGCCACCCCGGCGGACGGTGGTGTCGCTGACCAGATGCCGATTGTCTGCGACGTCGGTACTTTGGTGTTCCACCCCGGCGATACGGCGTCGGCACGCTGACGGCCCTCGGTCGTCGAGGGGAGCCTCCCGCACCGGCCGAAGCCCTACTGTGCCTGCGTCGAGACCAACCACTGCCGCTCTTTTGCGCGTCCCCTCCACGGCACGTCAGAGCCCTAACGGCTCATCCGGTTGTCCTGCCTTTGTCGGTCAACTCCGCTCCCCCTGAGCCGGACAGCGCCTCGCTCACGTTGACAGTGGGTTCGGATGACGACCCTTCCCCCGGGTCGTCGAGGCTCACGGTGGTCACCGGGCGGGACCGGCTCGGGGTGGGTGCGTGCTGGTCGAATCGGGCTTCGGCCGGGGCTTCGACATCGCCGAAGTCCGCGACCGCATCCCGCGTCTCGCGGTCCTCGACTTCTTCGCGGAGGACGTCGGGGTCCACCGTCATGCTCACCGGACCGGACGGGTTCAGATAGAGGAGGTGGCCCTCGGGCACCAGGCCGAGAAGATCGGGCACCCTCGTCAACTCGAACGCCAGGCGACCCATGGCGTGCAGATAGACGGGCGAGGTGAACACCGGGACGACCGCGGTGTCGTCAGGGGTGGTGGCGGACAACGGGCCGCCACCAGGCTTCACCAACACGGCGACTTCGTGGTGTGCCAAGGCCTTGACGACATCTTCGCCAGGCCCGTATCCAGTCGCGGCAAGCTGGACGGCGGCGTCCACCTCATCGGCCGGCTCGGGCCAGCCGAGGGCCTTGGGGGAAGGCCGGTAGTCCTCGTTGTCCTGCCACTCCACGATCTCGCCGTCCAGACCCGAACGCCACCGGCCGACCATGGCCCATTCGGGAGGGGCGCCGTCACCTTTCCAGGCCGGGTCGACCATGCCCAGCCAGTGGTCCGGGGCGAGCCTTCCTGCTTCCCGGATCTCTTCGGGGATCGGCGGCATGGTCTCGTCCGCCCCGCTGACGCCTTCCTCCATGTCTTGGCCTGGGTCCGGCTCCGGTGCTTCGGCACTCGAAACGGCGGGCATCATGCCACCGGCCCCCGGGGTTTCGGAGACGCTGTCCGCGTCGGAGGCCGAGTCACCGTTCTTCTCGGGTTCGGCGCCGGCATGGACGAAGCCGCCGGACTCGCCTTCGCTCTCCGCAGAGGTCCTCGCGGGGGTGTTCTCGCTCATATTCTTCCTCATTTGGCACGTGAACAGACTGCAGACGGGAGATCTCACCAGCGGATTGCAGCGGCACTTTCAATGGTCGGAGCTGGAGCGGCCGAAAGGCTGGAAGGGAATACTTGCTTCGTGAATCCGTTCACCACTGTCGACTGACCGGGAAACGGATCGGCAAGGCACTCAAGAAGGAGGCTGAACTCCCTGAACCCGTCGTATCTGGCTCACCCGGACAGTCAGCTACCGAATACTCAGGGCGCGCTGCGGCAGCGTGTCCGCACTCCGCGCCCTCTACCTCGGCGACACTCACAGCCGCAAACGAAACCGGGCAGCACAACGCGGCGCTGGAAAGCACTGTTGATCTCAGGACCGGTGCGGCTCACGCATGGGCTCCGGAGTGCCGTCCGCAGCCATTTTCCGCCAAGCCGTACCTTGCCACCTCACTGGGCAGTACCTCGCCGAGTGAGGTAGGAAAACACAGGCGTCGAGCCCACACCGACACCCGCTGTCAGGCAGTCTAGCGACACGGACCGCCAACGTGCGAGCGAGGTCGTCAACTCGCCGCAGTTTTTGCCCATTCTCGCGTTCGCGCTGATATCGGTGGCGAACTGGCGCGGTGACCAGGCTCGGCCAACGGGTATTCGGTCGGCCGACGACCGCCGGGCGACCTTCCGGCTTTTACGGACGGCGGCAGCAGCGTCCTCCCCTCGTCGGCCGGCCCCGTCAGCCGGCACAGGGCCGGCCGACGAGCTCTTCCGACGTGGCACACACCACCGCAGCACTTCCATGCAGGCCCCACTTCGTGCGCGCGTCACCATCACCCGTCGTGCCGGCCCTGGATCCGGGGGCGATGGCGCACCGCAGGCCGGTAGTGGGTCCCTGCCAGCACGATCAGCACGGTCGGTGCCGTCACAGCCCCGAACTCTCTGAACCTCCCGTCCTCAGGTCCGGCGATCACGAGGCGTATCCCAAGCTCCCGAGCGACGACCAGAGCTGTCACTTCCACGAAGGACCCCGCGGGCAACCCGCCCCTCGCCGCGAGCAGCCGGTACCACTGGACCCGGCCGATCCCGGCACCGGCCCCCATCTCCTCAAGTGCCAGGGTGCCTCCCATCGGCTCGGCCTGCGTACGCAGCGCGCGGTCCACCGCGTATCCGGCGGCCACCAGCTCGTCCAGGGAGAAGCGCTCGCCGCTCGCCGGGCCCTGCAGGTCAGCGGGAATGTCAGCGTCCGTGAGACGCGAGTACACCCAGGTGCGCAGGAGATCGACGGCCCCGGCCGGCACCGGCGTCGACGCCTCCCCAGGCATGACGTCCTGCATCCCAGGCAGCGCCTGCAAAGCGAGCGGCGCCTCAAACCTCAGTGCCGTGAGAAGGACGGAATCGAAGCCCCCTTCGTCCGAGGACGGCTGCAACCGGAAACTCCGACCCTCGAACGACACCGTTTCCGGGCCCTCACGCCGGAAGCGGTGGGTTTCGGTGGCTTGGGGGCCCTCAGGCGCTGCCTCCAGCGTTTCACCGGCACGCGGGTCCGGTGACAGCTCGATGCGTGCGGATCCGTCCTCCGCCCCGGTCACCCGGTGCGGCGCCGCGGGTTCGATCACGGTCAGTCCGGTGGCCGTGGCGATCCGGCCGGCCACGGGGACCGAACCACCGGCCGCCATCTCAGTGGCGTCGGTACCGGTCCGCGAGGGCGTGGGATCCGCACTTGGCCAGGCGGCACCGACGACACCCGACTGACTGCTCATGGCCGTCAACTCGTCCGGCCCGGTCAACTCCGGGCCCGGCCCAGGCGGCGGGACGAGGGCCGGATGGCTGCCACTTGCAGCCTCGCCCAGCGTCTGGGCCGACTCGCTGATCGCCGGCAGCCCGAACCGCGATATCTCTTCCAGTCGCGGTATCCGGTCGATCGGGCGGGACTGCGGGTCCAGGACGGGGACAGTTGTGTCCGGGTCTGCTTCCCCGCGACGGTCCGCCATGGGCAGGGCGTTGGCCTGTCCCCCGGGGATCTGCCGGAAGCGGGGTCCGGACGCCTCCTCGTTGACGAGTTCCACGGGCGGCACGCCGAGCAGTTCGGACAGGCCCGGGAAGGGCCTGTCCTCGAAGTGCTGGCCGTCTTCCTGGAACGAGCCGCCGCCGGGTGCCATGTGCTCCACCGCGTGGGCCGCGCCGACCTCCATGAGGTACTTGCCCGGGGCGGTCCGACCGGTGCGGTCGTGCCTGACGACCTGCTCGGCGTACGTGTTCATCCTGGCCGCCCGCATGTACCTCAAGTGGACCGTGAACGCGTCCCTGCGACGGGCCGGCCGACCGTCGATCCCCCTCAGCCTCATCCCGTGCCGCTTTGCTGCCTCAAGAAGCGCTGTCAGGCCACGGCCGGTCGTCAGGTTATGCGTCCGGTCGTACTTCGCCGCGAAGACCAGGAGAGCTGCTGGATCCACCTGCCCGACCACCCCGGCCTTGGCCCGGCGGGCACCAGAAGCGGAAGAAACCCCGGGCGTCGGCGACAGGTACTCGTCCACGGCGGCCTGGAACGAGTCGTCCCGCAGGCTTTCCAGATAGATCGTGTCGACTCCCGCCGCACGGAGCGACGCCATGTTGTCGATGAGAAATCCCCATACCGGTGCCCCGCCGTGCGAACCGCCGATAATCACTCCCTCATGCCCCTGCAGGAGGGATTCGATCTGCCGCAGGGGGGACGCCGCGCGGGCGAGTACGGCGTCCACATACTGACGAGACGGCCGGGCGGACCCGTTGTCCGACAGGTACCGCTCCAGCCGCCTAGCCGTGTCACGGGTCAACTGCTCGTCGCGCCTGTCCTGCGCGAGCCAGTAGCCCTCTGTCACATTGTCGTTACGGCCCAATTGCTCCAGGTCCGCGTTCTTGGACGCACCTGGAGTGGATATCAGGTTCATCGCCGCGGACGCCAAGGCGTTGCGCAAGTCACCCTCCGTCTCGAACAGGGTGTTGGGGTCCCTGTGGATGTCGAGGCGCTCCTTGTACGCGCTGCGGTGCGGCTCCGAAATGCCTCCCCAAGCGTCTCGGTCGGTGATCTGGTTCGGTGTTCTGCCTTTCATTCGCGAGTTCCGCGGGCCCCGCACACGAAGAGCGGGTCCACCGGGGTGATTGTGCAACTGCTCGTAGGGAAGGCCGTTGTCACCACCGTCGGCCACGCCATGGAAGGCCGCGGTCGGCCTACCGGTCGCGGAGGAGGGCTCACTTTCATGGGGCGCCACGGTCTCGGTTCGGACCACGTGCTGTTGCCCGCGTTCGACCACGGTGGGCGGCAGTGACTCGTCCAAGGTGGGCACCGAAACCGGCGCTTCCGACACAGCGGGAGTGTCGTTCCGGGCGCCGCCACGCGCCCGGGGCGGCAAGCCGAGCGTGTGTCGCCGGCCGTCGGCGAGAGCAGTGGCGACCTCCAGGCTGCCGCCGGTCACCAGCACGTCGGCCACCTGACGCACGGCATCCCGGTACTCGTCCCCGGCATATCGGGAGTCAGCGAGCACGGGGTGCAGCTCAAGCGGCAGTACCAGACCCGCCGCGGTGTCCCAGGCCCGTTCCACGGTCTGCACGGGAACGTCAGGCGCCGCGTCCGAGAAGTCCCTGTACGACTGCTGCCACAGCCGCCGGGCGGCGTTGGCGGCCCCGACGTCGAGCGCGTTCGGCCACGGACCTCGCTGGAGCATCAGCACCTTGACCTGGTCGACCGGCGTCAACCCGCTCCCGGCCAACGGCAGCCGACCAGCATTCAGCACCGCCTGCGCCTGCTGCTCGGGGCTGAGCGAGACACCCGCGGCGGACAGTTCCGCTGACGTGACACCGCCATTGAGGTCCAGGCCGGACAGGTCACCCGGAAGGTCGTCAGCCGTTATCTGCTGGGCGATCCACTGACGCTGGGCATCGTCGCGGTGCACGACCGGCACCACGCCGGGGAACGGGTTCGCCTCGGGCGCGTACGGGTCGGCACCGAGCTCCCGCAGCCGGTCTTCCGTCCGCGCCAGATGCCGCTCCGCCTGCTCGGCCCTGGCGGTGGCCTCATGAAGCGCCTCGACGTCGCGACTTCCCCCTTCCCCGGTCACCACACGGTGCCTGAGCCCATCAACGGTACGGACGGCATCCGCCAGGTCATGCACTGCGGCGGCGTGGACACCCCGCAGGTCGTCGATCTCCTGCGGGTCGACGTGCGCGGTCGGATCGGGAGCCTTCCCCGAAACACCACCGTGGACGGCACTATGCGCCGTTTGGTTCTCGGTGTCGGTGCCGAACCCGCTGTCGGGGAAGTCCTGCCAGTTGGCGATCCGTCCTTTCTGGTCGTCGCGTTGCCACTGCACATAGCGCTTTTCGGTTTCCGGGCCTTCACGCCGGAAGCGGTGAGTTTCGGGGGGTTGGGGGCCCGCAGGCGCTGCCTCCAGCGTTTCACCGGCACCCCCGGGTTGCGTGGTGCTGCCCGGCACGGCCGGCTCCGGCTCGACGCGCGGTTCGACCGGGTATTCCTGCGGTTCGGGGTCTCCGGGGCGGAAGATCCACCAGCGCGCGGGGCCACGGCCCGGGCCCGGTGACAGCTCGATGCGTGCGGATCCGTCCTCCGCCCCGGTCACCCGGTGCGCCGCCGCGGGTTCGATCACGGTCAGTCCGGTGGCCGTGGCGATCCGGCGGGCCACGGGGATGGAACCACCGGCCGCCACGTCACTGTTCGCTGACGGCTCGGAGTGCTCCGCCGGTCCCGGGCCGTCCTTCAGCAGCACGATCACCGAACCGAGCGGAACGGTCGCCAGGTCGGCGTATATGTCACGCAGGGCCTGCCAGTTGTCGTCCAGGTCCCACGTGGTGCCGTCGGCCGTGGCGACCGTGTGCCGGTTCTCCGCGCCATACATGGCCAGCCAGTACCGGCTTCGTCCGGCGAGAGGGAGCGGCCGAGTGGTCGGCAGAGACTCGCCCGGCCCAGCTGAACGCTCGACGTACTCGGTGACCTCGTTCAGGCCCTGGTAGACGGCCTCGCGCCGCTTCCAGTCGGCCGGGGTGAAGGACGCCGTACCGATCGCCTTGCCATCCTTGTCGAGGATGGGGCGCTTCAGGACGGTCGACTGCCAAGGCGCCTTCGGGCCGGACAGGGGCGCCACTGCCTCCAGATGGCCCCCCGGGTCGGCTACGGTGCCGGCCGCCACCAGCTCCAGGGCACTTTCGAGGGGCATCCGGACAGCCGCCCGCCTGGGCAGGCGGAGTTCTGTGTCGTTCCGGCCCTTGGACAGGCCGTCAGCCCGGAGGCCGCCGTTGAGTGCCGCGATGAGCCGGAAATCCACGGCGAACGACACCAGGACGTAGGGCGTGCGCACGGAGACGGGTACGTCAGTTCCACTCGTCACCGACCCCGAGACGCCTGAATTCGCACCGCGGCTCGTGCCCGCGGTCATCCCATAGTCGTGGACGCTGTCGTGGCCGTATTTCAACCAGCTGCCGCCACCGGACGAGCCCGCCCCGTGGGCGCCGCCCGAACTGTTACTGCGGTCCGTGGACGCCAGGCGAGGCATACCCGGCGTGAGGCCGTCGCTGTATTCCCACTCCAGGCGTTCGCCGGTGCCGAGTACCTCGCCCTGGGTGAGCCTGGCGTGCAGCGACACCCTGAGCTCTTGCCCGCCGCGTGCACCCGCCAGGTACACGTCGGGCAGCCGGGCGCCCGTCTTGGTCAACACGGGCAGCGATGCCGTCAGCCACTCACTGGTCAAGGATTCGTGCATCACGTAGGACTGGGCAGTGCCTGTCCTCGTGAAGCCCTGGTGGACGCCCATCGTCCGGGCCATCTCGGCCAGCGCCGCCCGGATCAGCGGCACGCCCTCCAGACTGAAGACTTGGACCCCTGCCGGGAGGGCGACCCCCTGAGTCCGCCACGACTCCAGCGGCTCACGCCTGGACATGAGGTGCCAGTTCGGGGGGACGAGCGCTTCCTGCCGCGCGAGAGCCGCCATCGCCCGGGCATCCGACTCCAGGACGCGGTAGAGGACGTAGCGGTCGTCGCGGCCGGTCGCCGGTGCGTCGAGCGACACGGACAGCACGGGTGTGGCGCCCGCGCCCACATCCGCGCCCGGCTCGTACAGCTCAAGCCTGGCATCGGTCACCGGTACGCGGAAGCGGACGTAGTCGGCGCTCGCCGGCGCTACGGTCACCGCTGTGACGTCATGGCTGCGGCTGTACCCCTGCCCCGCGGTGTCTGCCCGGTCGAGCTCAGTGGTGAGTGGTGGAGCCACACCCCCGGCCGCGTCACCGAGCGACACCACAGGAAGGGCGACGGCGTTGACGCCTGAGCTCTTCGTCACGGACTGCGAAATCGTCTCGTTGGACGAAGCGCTCGTGGCATAGACCATGTCAGAGCGGTCCTCCGGCCGGTCCTCGAACGTACCTGTGCCCCGGGTGACGACGAACCGGGCGACATAGGCGTTTGCCGAGCCTGGCCGGAACAACTCGACCTGTACGCCTCCGTCCATGGCACTGCTGAGGAGACCGGCGGCACCAACCGGATCGAGCACGGCTGCCAGGCGCTGGGTGTTCCGCCACGTGTCACGCACCACGTGCAAGGGCAGCAGCTCCTCTGCCAGCTTCGCTCCGTGGACCTTGGCGATTTCCTCGCGGAGCCCGGGCAGCAAGCGGCCGAAGTCGGGCAACCGCTCGATGCCTCCGGGACCGAGCGGTCCCGTGCCGGGAAGTTCGAGGCCGGCCGCCGGGTCGACGATGGGGTCAGTGGCCGCACCGTCGGTCTGTACGGCAGTCTCCTCGGTCGAGGTCCCGTTGGCGACCTCGGCCTGCTCCGGCCGCCCTTGGATCTGCGGGCCGAGCCCCATGGACACCGCCTGCTGTTCGGTGACCCAGGCCATGACAGACCTGTCGAGCCTCACCCCCTGCGCCTCCACTCGCGGTTCACCGCCGCGGACGGATGCCTCGGCGACCATGAACACCTCGAGATCGGCCTGGACCAGTGCGACCCGACTGCCGCGCTCGCTGACTCCGATCCGTTCGACCGTGCCGGAAGTGCCGATCCGTCGGGCAGCCGACCAGCGTCTGCCGTGCGAGACACCCGGCCCACCGAGCAGCCAGACCTTCGGAGCCTGTGGAGGCACGTCTCCTGCCCCGGAAACACTCATGCCGACGCCCACCGCGACGGCGCGCTCGCCGGCACTGGTCGCGGAATGCCCGCCGCTGATCGAGGACTCGACCTCCGGTCCTTCGGCCACCTGGACCACGGACGGGTTCACGACATTGAACCGGATGCCGACGGCTCCTGTGACTCCGTTCCACCGCCGGTCATGTCGCAGCCCGTCCACGACCCACGCCCCCTTGAGGGCGCGTGGCAAGCCGGCGACGATCGACTCATCGCTCATCAGCTCCTCGATCGCCAGTGCCGCGTCGAGGCCGGGGACAGACAGGGCCGTGTCGCCTCCGGCCGCGCGTGCGAGCAGGGTGCGGGCGAGGCCCTGGAGCTGGCTCGGATCGGCCGCCGCCTCCATCACCAGCCATTCGGTCAACCGTCGCTGTCCGTCCTGCGGCGGCGCCCACTGCGGATCGAAGAGAGTACCGATGCCGGCAACCGGCGGTACGGGCACCGGATGAGGCAGGGCGTAGACGCGCGAGTCGGCACGCGGCGGCTCGCTGAATGTCATCGACGCGGGGGTGGTAAGACGCACGGGCGCGTCCGGTACATCCAGTTGCCGGACACCATGGCGGCCGGCGGGGTCGGTGCTCGCCAACACGGACAGCTCGGGTGCGTGCTGCCCAGGAAGCCCAGGCGTGGCGATGCGCCGCCATCGGCGAGGCAGTTGCACCGAGGTGACGGTCACCTCGAAGCGAAGGGTGCCGGCGAATGCGCTGGCGGTCTTTGTGCCTGCGCTGAGCAAACCCCGCGACGCGCTCGGACCGGCCTGCGCGCCCCGTGCCGTGTTTCTGGCGGCCGTCAAGGCGCCGGAGAGATACAGATGCCCTGGCACCGGTTTGGCGGAGAAGCCGAGGCGTATTGTCGCGCCCTGTTCGACGTCTCCCCCACTCCTGCCGCTCGCATTGACGCGTCGCCCGCTGATCACCGCCCAGTCGTCGATGTCCCCCAGGTAACGTGCGGCGTCGTCGACGAGCCTGCCCCCGACCCGGATGAGTACGGATTCGGTTGCATTCCAGTGCTTTCGTCGGAGCCTGACGGGGATCCCGGTGGTGAGGAGCATCCCCTTGCGAGTGCGCAGGCCTCTCGGGGACAGTGCCTGGGTCAGCGCTCGATGGTTGGCCAGCTGCCAGGCACGATCGTCCTCGGTTTCGAAGAAGGCGGGCGACTGGGTCACTTGTCCGAACCGGGGCAGGAACCCAGCCAGCCGTTCATCGGTCGCGAAGAGGTCTTCGATCCGCTGGATCAAGGGCTCGGTATCCACCATGCTGAGGACGGTTCCGGCCCCCCTCGCGCGTACAGGCAGGTGCCGGTCGACGCCAGGGCTGCGGAACAGCGGGGGTGAGTCCACGCCCGCCGGCAGCGGTAGGCCGAGCGTCTTGGCCTCCTCCAGCCGCAGGCTCAACCAGACGGTCATCTCGTGTTCGCCGGCTCGCGCGCCGGCCTTCGTACGGGCTCGTGGGGGTACCGGACCCGTTCCTTCCACGGTGACCCTCACCCGCGCCTTGTAGAGCACCTGGGTACCGCTGATCTCCGCACCCTGGGCCGTCTGTACCCCGGTGGACTGGGAAACCGCCCGGCTGCGCGCGGCCATCAGGCCCGGCTGGAGGAAGACCCGGGCCCTGGGGCCGCCTCCCATGAGACCCACTCCGAGCACGGGACCGGCAGCGACGTCGGCGCCGCTGGCCATGCCGGCCTGTGTGGCGTTGTCCTGGTTGAACTTCTGCTGGTTCTTCACCTTGGTGTCGTCGACCGTGGACACTGCGGCGAGAGCCGTGATCCGCGCACGCATCCGGTACCCGCCCCGCACGCTGCCCCCTCGTCCGAGCAGATCGGGCGAGTCCGTCCAGCCTTCGAACGCGGTGACCAGGGTCCTGGCCACGTTGTCGGGCGAGGTCTCTGCCATGACGGTCGAACGGCCTGGGGAGCCGGGCGCGGTGAGCGCGGGGTGAAGTACCGAGCTGACGGTGCGCAGAAGGCCTCCGGCCGGCTCGCTCTCGGACTCCTGATCGTAGGCGGCGATCAGCGACAACGACTCCGCGAGCTCGGCCCCCCGGGCCTTCTCGGCGTCGACGGGTTCCGGCCGGCGCGCGGCGGAGCGGTCGCCGCTCCTGACCAGATGCTCGACCGGTACCCGCACCACGGCTGAGCCGTCCCCATGGAACACCCGGCCCCGGGACACGCCGGCCTTACGAGCGGTGACCACCCACTGCACCCGACGGGGCACATCGACAGAGCCTGACGCGTGCGCACTCCTGCGACTGTCGGTGAAGCCCTGACTGCTCGTCGTGGAGACCGTACGCCGGCCGAAGGCAACGCCCGCCGCGCCGGTGGCTCCGGCGAGCAGGCCCGGGGTGGGCGTGGGGACCAGAAGTGTGCCGGCAGCGCGTGCGGAGTAGCCCTGCGAGACGGAAGCGGACCGCGAGCTCCCGAGGGACGTGCTCGTTCCTGGCTTCACGGTGGGCACTGCGCCGTCGAGGTGCGGGAGAGAAGTGATGAGCGGCCGACTCTCGTCGGGATGACGGACCATCGCGACGGTCACGTCGTACCAGCCGTCACCGCCTCGCATGTGGAACGACTTGCCCGAGCCCACGAAGCGTCCGGGCCAGGACCTCAGTTCCTCGGTGATCGGGCCGGGCGCGACAGCGCCGGTCAGCACACGGATCGTCTCTTCCACCCAGTCCAGGCCGACCAGGGAGTGGAACTCGGCCGGGCCCGCGGCCCGCATGCGTTCCAGGTAGCTGGGCAGCCGCCAACGGTCGCCCCCCGAAGGGGAGTCGCTGCCCAGGGCGGTGACAGGCGAAGTGCTCTCCTGCGTGACGTTGGCATGCTCCTCACCGGCACCATCCATCGGGACGAGGTCTTCGATGACGGTCCCGTCGGGGTCCGTGATCGTGATCCGTGGGGGCCGGACCCCTTCTCCGGTGTGCTGTGACGTCTGCGAAGAACTGTGGGTGGCCAAGTGCCGGAAGGGCTGCCAGGCGTCCTGCGGACCGTCTTGCGGCACGTCGGCCCGGTTCGCCGACGTGAGGCCCAACGCCCTGGCTTCCTGGTGTCGGGGAGCCTCAAGGTGTCCGCCACGGAACCAAGCTGCGTGCCGGTCGTCTTCAGCGGGGAGCACCGGATCGGTCTGCGCGCCTTGGGCGGGGGTGAAGTCCCTGGGAGGGGTGCTGCCGGCCGAAGGAGCGGCGTCCCTGCGGGGACCGGCGCCGCCGGCCGACGGATCCTGCGTCTGCGAGCCGCCGTTGTCCGGATGGCCGGGTCCCGCTGGGTCCGGAACCCGAGTACCGGGCTCCTCCCCACCTCGTGAGCCGTCTCCCGGGGAGGCAAGACCCGGACGGCCCCTCTCACGGACCCACAGGTGGCGGTAGTCCAATCCGGTGAGTCTGTCCCGCCGCACCTCGTGGCGGACGACGTCCAGCATCGCGTCGTTCGCGTACCGCGCCTCGCTCGGCCCGGTGAGGTCCGAGAACGCGGAGAGGTCCCTGGCCGATGAATCGATCACCTCCACGAGCACGGGGTGGTGGTTGCCCGATGCCGGCCGGGCGGCGGCCGTGCCGTCGAGCGCGCTGCGCAGATCGAGCGACACCCGGTGGAACCGGGGGACGCTGACCGTGTCAGGGGCCGCGTCAGAGTTCAGCGGGCCAGAGGCCCAGGTGCCCCACCACACCGGCGCGGACACGGACGGAAGCGCGCCCAACGCCCGCGCGGCCATCGCGAGGTGCGCGGGGAGCTGAGCCTGGACGCCGTCGATGAGCTCGGTGGCGCGTCGCAGCAAGGCCGTGACGGCGGGGTTGCTCTCGGTGAGCGATGCCTCGACGGACGGGGTGGCCTTGACCTGCTCGACCTGGCTATCGAAGGCGGCGTCCCGCATCAGCAGAGCGGGGAACCTACCGTCGGTGGCAATCGCTCTCAGAACAGCGGAGCGGGTCGCCTCGGCGAGTCGGTCCCGGCTGCGCGTACCTCCAATGAACGACGCGTCGAGCAGCGCGGAATCCGCGCCGGCCAGCAGTCGCAGGGCAGCCGCCTCGTAGCCTGGCAGGTTCTTTGCCTCAGTAGCCGAAGGGACAGCCGGAGCGGTCAGCATTTCGTAAGCCGCCAGGTGGGGCGGAGTCAACCGATCACGCAACTCGTCCGAGGCCGACGTCCTAGGGGCATAGGCCTTGTCCGCCCACTCGTACAGGTGAGCTGCGTCCGCCGCCACAGCCGCCGAGGTCTCCGTCTCCAGAAGATCGCCGAACACCCGCAGCGCGGTGTCCGTCACGGCGTACAGAGACGCCGTGTTGCCGGGCAGCAGCCATGCGGTGACCGCGCGCACGATCAGTGCCCTGCCCTGGGCGGGGGCGTGCCGAAGGCGCCGCCCGTAAGCCTGGAAGAGCCGACGGGAGAGGTTCTGGTCCTCAAAGATGAGCGCAAAGCCGCGCTCGTCGCGGTGTTCCATCACCACGTCAGGGCTGAGCTGATCACTTGCGCTGCGCAGCGTGGGGCTCGTTCCCAGTAGTCCGAAGGTCACCGCTGTCATCAGTTCGTGCAGCGTTGCACCCGAGTTCTCGTCAAGCAGACGGTCGAAGGCTGCTGAATAGTCGGTTTCGGCCTGGCTCTGGGGATCGAAGAACTGCTTCATCGCGTCGTCCGGCCCCAACGTGGCCCGGTGCGCGTCGAAGATCCAGCGGATGACATCCCTGGCGCCCGCCAGCGTACGCGGGTCGGTGGCGAGCACGCGGCCGAGCGCGTCCTCGTATCGCAGGGTCAGCCCCGCCCAGAGCGGGTCGGTGTACACCTCGGCCCACGTCAACTGCCCTGTCTGATACCCGGGTACCTGAGCGGACACGCGGGTTCGGTCTCCGGGGTGGCTGACCACCCAGGTCGGCTTCGGGTCGTAGGGGCTGTGGAGCAGCCGCATGACGGGGCCCAGTGTCATTACGCCGGGCGGTGCATAGGTGACGTGGTCGGCGCGGTGAGCTATCCGCTGGATGGCTTGCTTATGGCCTGCCGAACACGACTCGAGCACCAACTCCGTGCCGGGGGGCACCTGCTGATCACGTAGCAGGCGACCGAGAAAGGCCCCCACCTCATCGGCGCTGGTCGCTCTCAAGCCGGCGGGAGAGACGGTGATCAGATGTTCTGGCGTGCCGTGCGCGGAGAAGTGGTGAACGTTCTCGCCCCACGGCTGTGGCTCAGCCGGGTAGCCGCTCGGGTAAGAGCTGCCATCTGGCCGCAGCAGGGCGGTGGTGTACGTCCGCATGCCGGCGAGTCGCCGGAACGGATCCGCGAAACGAGCCGCTTCGCGCTCGGTGAAGCTGCTCTCGCCGATCGGGCGACCGTCGCTGACGATGGGCCGGACGACAATGTCTTGCTTCCACGCCTGCGGAGGCAACGGAGCCGCGACCTCGCGGACTCTTATGTAGGCGTACGACCGTCCACTCGCATCCAGGCGTTCCTCGCGTGCGACGACCTCGAAGGTGACCGGCCGTGCATAGCGGACGGTGCCCTCGCCGGGCATGCGGGAGAACGGGGAGATATCACGCCCTGTGGAATTCTCCGCCTCCCACACCACCGCGCGCACGTCAGCGCCGCGCCCGAACAGCTGGGCGCGCACGGTGCCGAAACGAGTGGTCGCCCCGTGAAAGCGCGGAAGGCTCAGACGTACCCCCTCAGCCGGGATGTCCGCCTGCTCGGTGATCCAGTACACGCTGGACGTCACGGGAGGCATCATGGCCAGCGCCTCGGTCGCCATCCCCCGGTGCTCGGCGAGCTCTTCCTGAAGCGTCTCGACAAGTTGCTCGGCGCGTTCGGTCAGCTCGTAGCGAAGCCGCGCCAGCCGCGTCTCCGGTCCCTCAGCGACCGGTCGGCCGACGAGCGTCTCAGCCTGACGGGCCAGTTCCCGGAACCGCTCGTCGCGCAGGAACAACAACGGCAGCGAAGATCGGAAGTCCGCGTCCGACGACCGGCCAGCCGATGTGAAGGCGTCCGCGACGATCTCACGTGCCCGCGCCTTCAGCGGCAGCACGGCTTCCCCGCCGGCGCCGAACCGCTCGTCGAGCAGCCGTGCGTCGGCGCCACTGATCAGGTACAGAGCGGGAACGTAAGCCGCCTTGGCGTTCTCAAGAAGTTGGATGCCGTCGTGGCGGAGCAACCAGTCGTGCAGCGCCTCGCGCCGCTCGCGCCAAAGAGGACGGTGCGGCGGCGGCACGGCGCCGCGGGAGGCGGTCGCCTGAATCTGCCGGAAGATGGCGTCCGCGCCGGCGCCTTCCCCGGTGACGTGTGACGTCAACCAGTTCGTGCGGGCTGAGTACAGCCGCTGGTGAGGCGGTGTCAACGCTGTTCTCCGCGCTCGTCTGGCGTCGGGGTTGATCCGCTCGCGCACGTCTGGCTCGTCGAGCAATCCGCGCGGGTCGAGGTGTCCGTCCGCCCAGCCGTACAGGCTCGCCGCGTCGATACGGGAGAGGTCTGGATCTGTCTCACCTGGCGAGCCGGCCTCGCGTGACGCCTCCAGGATGTCGAACAGGGAGTACTCACCTGACGGCAAAAGCCATCCCAAAAGGGCCTGACGGAACATCAGAGGGTCACTGTCGGGCACGTTCAGCCAATGGTGCACCTGGAGCAGCCACGCTGCGGAGTCGGCCGAGCTCTGCCCGACGCGAAGGCCCCGCCGGTCGCGTGATTCGGCGAGCCACGCGGCATCACGCGGGCTCGCCGGCCCGGGACCGGGCGGGAGTGCGGCCCCGGTGCGGACACGGAGTGGCCGGCCCAGCGAGGCCCACCAGCGGCGCATGGTGGACGGCAGCGCGCTGATGAGACGCTGCCATCGCATCCTCGGCCGGTTGCCGCGCCGGTTCAGCAGTCCGCTCAGCGTGTATTGGTCCGAGGGATTGGCATACGCGGCGTTCGCGAATGCGGTCATCATCTCGGACAGGCTCGCGTCCGAAGCGGGGTCACGCAGCCTGCGCATAGCCTTGCGCACGTCGCCGGGGTACTGGTGCTCCGGGAAGAACGCGCGACGCGCCTTGGCCGCGCCGTGGTGCATGGCCAGGTGTGTGTACAAGCGGCCCACGGCAGCGCGGGCCTGCTCGATGACCTGCGGGTCGGCGGCCAGGGTCCGGCCGATCGCCTTCTCGTGCTCCTCAGTGTGACGCTGCCATTCCGGCAAGCCGTAGTAGGCGGCGAAGCTCGACGTGAACGCCCCTTCCGAAGCGTCTGTGTGCCGCGCGGCTCCCTCGGACGACTGTCGGGAGACCAACCCCTGGAGGGCGGGGCCGCCTTCGGACGAAGGCGACTGGTACGGAGCGTCCTCGGCTGGACCGCGCACTACGGCGGACGGGTCCTCGCCCTCGGGTTTGTCCGCGGTTGTCTCCGGCCGTGCCGACGAGGTGCCGGGCGTCGTGCCGAGTAGCACGGCGGTGACCGAGTCCGCGGCGGTGAGCGGCTGCGGCGCACTCTGAGGGTCAGGGTTGGCAACACCGGTCAAGTCGGTACCGCCCGTGCCGCCCCCGCCCGCGGTTTCCGCGGGCACGTCCGTTTGCAGGTCAGGAGCGGCGTTCCAGGCGAACCGCGGAAACGTGTTGGGTGAAATGCCGCCCAGACCCTGTTCAGCCGGATGCGCGTCCCCGTCATCCAGGGGTCCGGCGTCCGGGACCTGCGGGACCGGCACGGCTTCTTCGGCCGTGTGCGCGTACCGCTGACTGGTTTCCGCGTCCTGGGGCTCCTGCCGCCCGGTGGGGCCGACCGGCTCGAGTGTGGTGTCGGAGAGTTCCGGCTCCCGCTCCGTGGTGTCCTTGAGACGGACGTGCAGGTACGCACGCCCTGCCGCGTCCCGGCGCCAGCTCCGGTCCAGGACCTCCAGATCGGTCCGCCTCGGGAACAGGGCTTCGGCGCGCGCCGGATCAGCCGACAGGGGCGCCACGTCACGGGCCGAGGAGTTCACCACCTCGTAGAGAACAGGATGTCCGCCGGACTGGCCCGAGACCGGCATCTGTGCCAGAGCGACGCGCTCGTTGAGCGAGCCCGCGTGGAACCGGGGCACGGTCACCACAGCGTGGTCCGCCGCGTCCCGGGCCATCCAGCCGGACCACCACACAGAGGCACCGACCCGGGGCAGGAAGGCCAGTGCCTCCGCCGCCATCGCCAGATGCTCCGGAGCATCCGTCCTCAGTCTGTGCACCAGTCGCTGCGCGCGCGCCTGGAGGGGGTCGTGGAGATCCGCTCGCCCGGTGGGGGCGACGGGCGAGGCAGCGGGCTTCTGCCGAGCGCGCTGTACGAGATCGCGGAACTCCTGGTCCTCCAGCAGCAGGCGGGGGAAATTCAAGGCCCCGTCGACGTGCATGTACTCGGCAGCTTCTCGCACGACGGCTCTGACTTCGTCCCGCAGGGCAGCAGTGACCCGGCGCCCCTCCGAACCGCCTGCCGCCGCCGTCAGCAGGCGCCGGTCCGCCCGGCCACTCAGCAGGTACAGCGCGGTGATGTGCGCAGGGGTCAGCAGCTCAGTGATCCCGGGTCCCGAGTGACGCCGTGCCCACACGCCCACCGCATTCCGGCGAACGGCACAGCTCAGCGCCGGGAGCTGGGGATCGTTCGCAGACGGCGGCACCGTGTCCGGGTCCAGAGTGCGTGCGATGCCCTCGGGCACCTGCCCGTCACCGGTGACCTCGGGCGTGAGCCACGTGTGCTTTGCGGCGTACACCGACTGATAGGGCGTCATGAGACCGTACGCACGGGTGTCGAAAGTGCGGTCGGCCCAGGCGTACAGATGCGCGGCATCGCCCAGCAGCAGGGACTTCTCCTCCGCCGGGAAACCTTCGGTCGTGTGTGAGTCGGCGAGGAGCTCGTACAGGCTGTCCCGCTCCTGCCGGAGCAGCCAGGCCATGAGCGCTGCCCGGGCCGCGGGGAGCCTCTGAGCCGGTACTTGGTCCGCATAGACACCCAGCAGCCGCACGGCTACGTCCGTACGCGACGAGGCGAGCCCGAAGCCCTGGAACTTGCCGAGTATCCGGCGCCAGCCATCGGCGAAGTCGCCCTGCGTGCGCTTCACCGGCAGGCCGGCGTGCAGGGAGGCCTGGGCCACCGTTTCCAGCAGCTCCCACACCTGGCCGTCGTTCACCGTACGGTCGGCGGCCTCACTTGCGGCCGTATCCTGCCGGAGCATCCCGAGCAAGCGCCGAGCGGAGCCGTCGGTGGTCATCCGGGTCCCGAGCACCGCCTCATACGTGCGCCCGAGAACGTCCACGAGGTGCCATGCGGCCCGCAGCACGTCGGGGTCCGCGGCCATGACCTCGCCGAGGTCCTTCTCGTACTGTTCGCTGATCGATTCCCATCGGCTGTCGGAGTAGAGCTCGCGGAAGCCGGCCCCGTACTCGTGGAAGCCGGGACCCTCGGACCGTTGGGCGGTGGGTCGCGGACTGAACTCCACCAGACTGGGAGACTCCAGCCTGGTCCTTGCTGTCATGGAGATGCCAGGTCGACCTGCATGGCTATAGATCGCGATGGGCGTGGCCGCACCGACAGTGCTATGCCCCATGACGTCGGCCCCCACTTGGCCAACGCCGTGCTCCATGGCGCCCGCAGAACAGGAGAAGAGGAAGATCTTGGCGTGCGCCGGCAAGCCGTCCTCTTCCACCAACTCCTTGAGGTAGTGGCCCCACTGTGCCGCGGTGACGCGCCGCGGACCGTAGCGCGACACAACGCTCACAAGGTGTGGTCCGCCATGTGCGTTGGCTACGAACCAGTCCCCGTCCCAGTTCAGAGGCCGCGCGGTTCCGACGTAGTTCTGCGATACGGCGTCCCAGGTCGTCCAACTAGATATCTCGCGAAAGCGCGCAAACGCGTCCCTGCGAGTACTCCAGTCCCGTGCGGTGTGGCTGGAGACACCTATACGCCGGCCGGCTGACCGGATGTCCCTGGTGACGATCAGCCGGTCCCAGGGTTCGCTCGGCCGGGCAGGGGGAAGCTCGGTCAACTCGACCCGCAGGAAGCCGCGACCGCTCTCCGCGTCAAAGTGAAGCGCTGTCGACTCCACGCGGAACGTGGTGCGGGAAGGGTAGACGACCATACGCCGTTCGGGAGTCCTGGACAGAGGCGAGATGTCGGGAGCAGTAGCGCGGGCCACCGACCACATCACCGGCACGTCCGCGCCCGCGAGGTCACGGAGTTCACCGAGCGCGACTTCCTGACTGGTGGTCGCGCGGTGGAAGCGGGGCAGTTCCACTTCGCTACCCGGCTTTGGCGCGGCTGTGCCCCGCTCTCCGTCCGGCAGGGCACTGATCCAGTAGATGCGGGCGTAGACGGACGGCAGCATCTCCAGCGCTTCCACCGCCAGCTCGCCGTAGTCGACGAGTACGTCGCCCAGCGCGTCTGCCTGCTGTTCGGCCAGGCGCGAGAGCAGGTCGGCTTCCTCCTCCCTTCGAAGGGACGGGAGTGCACGCGTGTTCCGGCGGACTTGGAAAGCACGCTCCTGCATCCTGAAAAGCAGGGGGAACTGCGGGCGCTCGTCCGCCAACGCGGCCGTCACCAGACCGCGTGCCTCCTCACGAAGCCGCTCACGGTGACCGTCCTCCGCGGCGTCCGCCGCCGTGATCAGCCGTCCGTCCGGTCCGCTGATCAGGTAGACAGCCATGGCATAGGCGTAGTTGACATTGGCCGCCAGGATGCCGATGTCCTGGTGGCGGCGCAGCCAGTCGGCCAATGCCGCGCGCCGCTGCCGCCACTCCCTGGCCGCCTCCGGTGACAGTGCGCCCAGCGTGTCCGCCGGAGACTGCTGCTGCGCCAGGGCGAGGATGTCCTCGATGCGCTGCCCCGGTTCCAAGGCCGCCGTAGCCGACGAGGCCATCAGTTGGGCGTACAGGTGCAGGTGCGGCGGCGTCAAGCGGTCCGCCAAGTCGCGGTCGGCGCCACGAAGCTGGTCGAAGGACTCTTCCCTGAGCCGATGCCTCGGAGCGAGAACACCGTCGACCCAGCCGTAGAGCCGAGCGGCGTCGACTCGCCTGACATCGGGCTCGACCTCGTCGCGGACTCCGGCTCGCTGAGCGGCTGCCAGTATCTCCGCCAATGAGTGCGTACCACGCGGCAGCAGCCAGCCGAGCATCGCCTCGCGGAAGAGGAGTGTGTCGCCCTGCAACGCGTCATGGACCCTGAGCAGCCACTCGACGCTGGTCGCCGGCGCCTGCGTCACCCTCAGGCCGCGCCGGTCCTGCAACTCCCGGCGGAAGGACTCGGAGTGCGGTTGCGGGGTCGACGGCGCCAGCGGCAGCGCCCGGAGATTCAGCTCAGGGTGATCCCGCCACAGACGGCTGAGCGTGACGCCGGACGAACGCTGGTAGGCGCCCCGAGCGAACATGTCCATAAGCTCGTCGAGCGGGACACTTCCAAGGCCGAACTTCCACAGATCCGTCGCGGAAAGAGTGTGGCCTTCGAGCCCGGCGATGTACGTTGCACGCCCCGGCGGGAGGAAACTGTGCACCACGCGGTCCGGGTGATAGCGCTCGTCGTCCAGCACCCCGCCGGAAAGGTAGCCGTGCAGCGCTATGACTGCCTTGCGGGCCTCCTCAACCACCCGCGGGTCGGCGGCCAGTACCGTCCCGAGGTCCTTTTCATACGCTGCAGTTACCCGCTGCCAGTCCGGCTTGCGGTAAAGCGCCGGGAAGCGGGGGGCTGCGGTCACATCGCTCGCCGTTCCCACGTCTTCCTGATCGCGCGGTATGGGGCGATGGCCCGGATCGGGCGCGTTCCAGCCTTCGGTGGGGAATTGCTCCGGCCCTACGGTTTGGCTTTGAACTTCGGCGGTTTGATTCTGTTCTTCGGCGGCTTGATTCTGCAGCCACCGCTGATTCAAGTTCGCGAACGCTCCTCTGAGGACGCGTATGATCTCCTCTGCTCGCTCCTCCGCCTCAGCCAGGACATCCTGGCGTCGTTGTATCAAGCGGTCCGCGAGTTCAGCACGGTCCCCCACCGCGTTGGCCCGAAGCTGTTGGTACGCCGCGATAGCGTCATCCGTTGCATCCTTGACCTTTTGTAGTTCATCACTGACCTCACCCCCTACCTTCTGCACCGCGGCTATAGCTTCCAATATGTCAGACTCAGCGACGGCCTGATCAACGACCATCACCAGCTCGTGAACGAAATATTTCGTGTCGTCAATATTGGAGAGCGCACGGTCGGCAGTCGCCGCGTTCGTGCCCGCCATCATTCCGTAGGGGTCGACGCTGCCGTCCGGCAGGTAGCGTCCATCACCGTCCGGATTGTGCACAACTATGGGACGCGGCCACCCCTTGGCCAGCTCACTTCCACCGAGATCCACCGGGAGGCCCGGGGCAATCTTCGCTTCGGCCCAGTACAGTCTCGTCACGAGATCCGCAAGGTCCTGCTCGCTCGTCAAGCCGAGCGCCCGCTCCATGAATTCTCCGCCGATGGAGACCACTTCACGGACGACCGACAGCATGAGGCCCTCTTGGGCATGTTCAAAGTCGAAGACCTCCTCCTCGAACCCGACCTCAACCTCCGCGTCGTCCCGATCGGGATAGGTATGAACCCATGCGGTCCTCTCCCCTGCCTCGTAACCTGCCGATGACGCCAGCTCGGTCGTGCGGACAGGGGTGGCGCGTCCCGGCATCCGCAGGTCGCGGAAAGTGTGCCCCTCGGTGGGCACGAGCTGGTCATGCAGCGAGACCCAGCCACGAAGATCCTTCAAAATCTCCGGACCAAAGACAAGAGTCGTTGATCCGTAATATGTTTGCCTGGGCCGCTCGTCGAACAGAGGCCGGAAAAACACGAAGTCGGTGTTACCGAGGCTATCCGCATCCTCCTTTTTAGTGAGACCCGCCGCGAGATGGGAAGCGCTGTCCCGCTGCATTTGCGCGACGGACAGCATCACTCCGCTGTTAGCAATGGCGTAATAAGCCGGAGTGGCGTGATGGAAACGCATCGGCAAGGCCATGAGCCGCCCATAGAAGGCGGCCAGTATCGGGTTTGCCGACAACGCCGGGACAATCTGCTCTCTCAGGGTGGTGATGTTCTCGTCGGAAAGCTCCTTGATAAAGCGATCACGCTCGCTGTCATCCATGTCCGCGAGATCCGGAAGACGCCTGTGCCACTGTGTGCCATGGGTAATCTGGGCGTAGGCTCTGCGATTACGGAAGTCCCGCACGTGCCGGTTCAGTTCCCTCAGCGAAGCAGGGGAAACCGGCAGCATCCCACCCGTGCGCAAGTTGCCCACATCACCGGCTGCACGCTCGACCGCGGCGGCCAGGTTCCGGGAAGCACCCACCAACGGCGTCCAGGCGTTGCGCAGATGATAAACACCCCCCAGAGCAGCAGCACCCCGAATGGGACCTCGGAGAGCGGCGGCCACCACATCGGCAAGCCGGCGAACTTCAGCAGCCCTTTCCAGGAACAGTGCCCCAGCATCCGGAGCCGGGGCACCTGCGGCGAGCAACTCCAGCCTGTTGACCGCTGCTTCGAGCTTCCCTGCCCAGTCCTGAACCTCAGCAGCGGTCCACCGGATCCGGTCACTGGTCCAGTCACCGGCCGCACGCGCCACGCGGTCCAATTCCGACGCGTACTCGTTCATCCGCGTAGCCCAGACAGGCTCACCAGCGGCAAAGTAGGTGATCACCGCGTCCCAGTCCACCTGGGAGTACCCTTCGCCGCTCAGCCAGAACGGCGTGTCGTGCTTGCGTGCGCCGTCCAGGCCGCGCCATTCCCGCCACTCCAGAGCGTCCTCGGGTACCTCGTCCGCCGTGGAGCACCCGCGCACTCCCTGGTCATCGACGACAATGAAGGGCGGCATCGCCGACGTCGAACCCGTCAGCTCGTCATTCGTGACATCGGCTTGCCCAGGCGCCGAGTTCCAGCCCTGCATGGGGGGCTGCGTCCCGGTAATAGCGGAGCGTTGATGCGAGGAACTGTCGTCCAGGGCCACACTGGTCATCTCTGGCAACGCGCGGGGGTGGAATTTACGCCAGACCGTGGCCTTGCCGTCGGCGTCATATCTGAGATTGAGACGTGCACCCTCACTGGACGGAGTCATCGCCACTTCACCGGTGGGTGCGTTGACCGTCCAACCCGAGATGTCCGCCACGATCTGGGCATCGATCTCCGCGCGGCCTCCTCGGTCGACCTGCGCCCCTGATCCGCAGGAGAGCAAAGTGATCTCCTTGAATCCGGACAGCTCCTTCTGACGGGCGCGAAGTTCCCGGCCAAGCTCTCGGGCGCTCATCACCACACTGCGGCCGTCCGACGTGACGACGTGGAACCCCTTGTCGTCATGGTGAAGGGCGAGGAAGAAGGAGTCCCCGAATCCTTCCGGAAGAGCCTTCCACTCGCCGACCGGACGGTTGTGCTCGTCCATTCGCCACTGCAGGTAGCTGCGCTGCTCACCGAGTCGGCCGTAGACGTCCTTACGGCTCTCAAGGTCCTTGGCGTTGAAAGACATCTCCCCGATGCGCCTGCCGGCGGAGTCGGTGATCTGCTGTCTCACCGCCTCGGGAGCGTCCCACCTCGACTTCGGTCGCACCCCGCCGGACGACTGCGTTCCCGGGACGGACGCCGATGCACCGAAGCGGTGCCAGTCCCGTGACGGCGCTGCGGTCTGCGCCCGCTCAGCGCGCCGGCTGTCCACCCGATCGTTTGCCGTGCCGCTGGACACGTCAGCGGACACAGCGCCGCTGTGCGTTGCGCTCCCGACCTCCTCCAGCACGATGCGAGGCACCGCGCTCTCGACGGACGGCTTGATGCTGATTGTCGAGCGGAGCGGTGTCACAGTGGTCTTCGTGTCACCGCTGACCGTCACTATCCGAGTACCGGCCCGGCTGCCGTCCGGCGTCTGCGTACCGGTCCGGGTGTCCGGCCTCTGCGTACCGGCCCGGCTGCCGTCCGGCGTCTGCGTACCGGTCTGGGTGTCCGGCGTCTGCGTACCGGTCCGGGTGTCCGGCGTCTGCGTACCGGCTGCCGGAGCCGGCGAAGACGTGGATGTGCGGGGCGGTGACTGTACCGGGGTGACGTCGGTGGTCGAGAGTCCCGGCAGGACCTCCTCGGTGACGGAATCATCCACGCCGGGAATGGCTACGGGATCCGTCGAGTGGTGCTGTGACTCCTCCGGGGGCGTGCTCGTGCCGGTGACCGGGGTTGCGCCCCGGCCGTCCAGTCGGCCGCTCGCACTCCCGCCAGACGGTGGGGGGCTGACCTGCGATCGGCCGGCCTCGGAGCCAGTCCCGGGCATCCGACTGCTGGTGCCGGCCGGCTGAGCGGTGCTTGTAGAGGAGGTGACGAGTTCTGCGGGGGCACCGGCGAGATCAGTTGGCTCAGGAGCGCTCTGACCACTTGAGGTCACAGGTGCGTCGGAGACGGTCGGCGTTTCCGAAGCGTTCGGGGTCCGGGACGCCGGAGTGCTGGACGTCGCCGGCACGGAGGGATGACGTGTGACCGGCCGGCTGTCCGCTCCGGTCTGCCCGGTGCTCTCCACCACAACGTCGGATCCGTCCCGTGGCGGTACGACCTCGGTTTCCTCGGGCGAGCCCACGTGCTCTGCCGTGGTGTCTTCGCGCCGGCCCGTGCCCTGCACCGAGCCGCGCGGCTCGGACGTGCTCTTGACGAAGGTCTCGGAGACCGCGGTACCGCCTGCGCGCTGCGGTGCGCTGTCCGGCTGCATACCCGTCAGCGGGCCGACCGGATCGGCTACTTGGGCGTCGGCAGCCGGAGTACCGGTTCCCGGCACTTCCCCTCCGTGCACCAACTGCGAGTCGGTGCCCAGGTCCGTCTCCGCAGCAGGCACGACGTCGTGCTCCGCATCGGTGAAGGAGGACGCGTCACTGACATCGCTGAAGAGCGACGACGCGCTGCTCAGATCGCTGATGTCACCGAGGTCCGAGGACGTGATGTCGAGATCGCCGACGCTGAACACCGACGGCGTACCGCTCGTGTCACTGACCGTGGGCGACCCGGTCAGACCGGTGTCCTGCGGGGCTTGGCCGCGCGTGGTGAACACGTCGGCGCCCGGTTCCGCGTTGGCAGGACCGGGGATTTCGAGATCGACCGGTCCCGTCGTCAGCGGCCAGGAGGGCCGGCCCGGGACCGTAGTGGCCGGCCGCACCGCGTCAGGGATGTCGATACCCGTCGCCTGGTCCGCGCCGGGGTTTCCGGACGGCCCGGTCAGCCTTGTGCCGTCCGCCGGCCCGGAGACCAGCGGATGGTTCTCGTTGTTCCGTACCGCTTCGTTGGTGCCGAAGAGACTCTGCTTGAAGGGTGAGAAGCTACCCTGCGCCGGAGTCTTCTGGAAGAAGTGGTGGTACAGCCCCAGGCCGGCAGCGCCGACCGCGATTTCGGCGCCACTGGTCAGGCCCCCGCTCACACCCGACATCCAGAATTCCTGCCAGCTGAGCGAGAACCTCCCCTCGAACGTCAGCTTCGACAGACCCGAGGCGAACATCTCGGCCTGGCCCTCGTTCACCCCCTCGAAGGGAACCTCCAGGCCCTCCTTCAGCCAGTACTTGTCCTTGAAGTGACGCGCGACGTACTTCTGGTAGACCTCACCCATCGCGCCGCCGAACAAGCCGGCCAGGAAGCCCACGTACGCCGACTGACCGATGTCCTTCCAGTCGAACTTGGTCCGCCGGCGATCCGGACTGTCCGGCACCTGCATCGACAGGAACTGCGCGAAGAACGACGTGAACGCCTCCTCAAGCGCCTCCAGCAACGCCGTCACCGGCATCGGAGCCGCCCGCCCCATCCGCTGCATGATCAGCAGGATCGACAGAGCCGTCCGCGACTTCACCGCAGCCGCCTCGGCAAGCGACGTACCACCGGTGAACACCGACAATGAGGCCAGCAACGCCAACTCAAGATTCATGATCGCGAACTCGACCAGAATCTCGATCTTGCTCTCCGCCAGCTTCATCGAACGCCCGACCTGCCGCTGGCCCGTCTTCTCCAGCTCATCCGCCAGCCGGTACAGATGATTCACACCGTTGTCGTCGACGAAGAGCCGCATCGCTCCCACGAAACGGTCGCCCACCTGCGGGGGCATCGAATACCCCACCCGCGCGATCGCACCCTGCATCGCACCCGACAGCGCCCGCAGATCCGCCGCCAGCTTCTGATACGGCAACCGACTGTCGTAACCCCGGTCCTCATCCCCGGACGCGACATCTGCCCCCACCCAGACCTCAAGGAACTGACGGAAGCTGGGAGAGAACTCAATCGCCATGTCTGGCCTCTTCTACGCCGAAGTACTTTTCGGAACAGTTGTCAAATGACGCGCCGTCGGGTGCGCGAGCGACGCAATCGGCTCGCCTAGCGCCTACCCGCCTGCGACTGCTGGTCGTGGATGTCGCTGAGAGCCAGATCCTGCGGCTTCCTGATCTGCGACGTCTCCTCGCGGATCGCCTCGATCAGACTCGCAAAGCCCTTGCTGATCGAATTGACCGTGGAAAGGACCTGCTCATACTCCTGTCGGCAGCCCGGCCCGACCTGGCCGGCGAAGTCGTCGTCGGCCTCATTACCCCACCAGCCGATGTAATCGCGATACCTCTCATCGAACTCGGGACCCAGCCGGTCCGAATACGCCACCGCATCTCGCAGTTCCTGGCAGCCCTGAAGTATCCCGTCGATGTCCGCCGAGTATTCGCTACCCACAACGGCTCACCCCTTCGTCTTCTTCCCGGTCCTTCTCGCACCAGTGGATGGAGGCAGCACTTCGTTCTCGTCTTCGTGGATCTCATCGCGCAGCCGGTCGCTCGCCGTCCGCTGCTGCTCCTGCTCCACACCGTCGAGAACGGAGCCGAATATCTTCTCCCAGTTCACGCCCACATGTTCGGACAAGGATTCGCCGTCCACTGCCTTGGTAAGCGGCTCAAGGGTGTCCACCACACGTCGGGCCATTTCACCGCGGGCCTTCTCAACGGCCTGCAGGATGGTGGAGGACAGCTGGGCGGCCGCCATGCTCTTGTACGCCGCGCCGAGGAACTCCAGACCGACCAGCACGCCCTGCGAGCCCACCGTGACCTGCACACTCCTGTCCGGAGACCGTACGGTGACCGTGGCCTGCCTGAGTTCCGAATCGGCCTTCGCCACCGCTTCCTCTGTGGCTTTGATCCGCGCCATGGCTTCTTCCAGACGCTCTTCCATGGATGGCTTCACGCCACTTCCCCTCCGTTCTCTTCGGACTCTTCGGGACCGCCCCGGTGCGGGCCGAACGCGCGGGCCTTCCTCTCACCGTCCGAGCGCCTGCGGAGCTCCGCCCTCGTCGGTGCCCCAGATCTCCTCGTCCTCGGCCAGCCAGGTGGTACGTTCGCGGTCGCTGCTCTCGGTCGTCTGGTTCTGCTGCGGTCCCGCGCCCCCGGACATCGGCGGCGCGAACGGCATACCGCTGGCCGTCGGAACGGCGCCTCGGGTGACGACGTTGTGCTCCAGGGTTTCCGCGGCGGCGGCGCGGCGGCCGGCCCGGCCGACGCCCGGCTCCAGCACAGTGCGGGTGCGCTCCGAGGCCGAGCCGCCTTCGCCCGCCATCGCGCCGCCCTTGCCGGGAGGGAACATTCCCGGGCTGCCCGGATACCCCCCGGAGCCGGCGCCCGAGTCGGCTGCCAGTCCCTGCGTCCGGCCCAACGCGGAGGCCACGTCCTGCTCGTTGTACAGGTTTCCACCGAGGTCATCGCCGTAGGGCGAGTACATCGACGGCAGACGGGGCAGTTGGGGAAGGGCTTCGATCCGCTGCCGGATCAGTTCACCCGTGTCCGTCTGGCGAGCATGCAGCCGATCAGTCTCCGCCTGGATATCCGCCATGCGCTGGTCGTAGTCCGCCTTGGCCTGCTGACGGGCCCGTTCCGCCTCCTGGCGAGCCTGGTCCTGGTCGTGCTGGATGGAGTCCTTCTGCCGCTGGTACTTCTCCCTGGCCCGCGCCTCGCTCCGGTCGGCCCTGTCGATGGCGTCGTGCTCGCGCTTGTTGATGTCGGCGAGCTTCCTCTCGTACTCGGCCCTGGCCTGCTCCGGGCTGGTCCGTCCGTCCGAAAGGGCCTTCTCGTACTCCCGCTTCGCCTGAGCCCGCTCACTCGCGGCCTCCTGACGGGCTTGGTCCCTCTGCGCCTGGGCGTCGGACCGGGCCTGATCGAAGTCCTTGGCGGCCTGCGCCGAACGCTGGTCGGCTGCCCGCTCGGCCGCGTCACGAGCGCTTCTGGCATCGGCCACGTCCCGCTCGTACTGGTCGCGAGCGTTGTTCTTGTCGCGCTCCAAGTCGAGCTTGGCCTGCTGCTGCTCCTTGACTGCCTGCTGACGTGCCTCTTCACGGGTGGCCTGGTCCCGTGCCTGATCTGTGAGGAGCTGCTGACGGTCCTTCTCGGCCTGCTCACGCGCCTGCCGCTGCTCCCCCTGGACGCGCAGCCGTTCCAGTTCCTGCTGCTTGGAGACTTCTTCGCGCTCCTTCTTCGACAGCGCCAGTGCCTCGTCGCGGTCCTTCTGCTGCTGGCTGCGGATGCGCTCTCGTTCCGCGTCGTCCTTCGCCCGCTGAGCGGCGGTCTGGCCCAAGAGGATCCCCTGCTGCTCGGCAGCGGTCTTCTTGGCCTCCACGCGGTCCTGCTCGGCCTTGGCCCGTGCCTCTTCCTGCTGCTTGAGCACGGTGTCCCGGTCCTGCTGGGACTGCTGACGCGCCAATTCCTGAGCGCGCTTCGCCTCTTGGCGTTCCTGCTCAGCCCTCTTCTGGGCCTCTTCGCGGTCCTTCAGCGCCTGCTTACGGTCCTCCTCGTTCTGCTGACGCGCCAATACCTGCTCCCGCTTCGCCTCCTGGCGTTCCTGCTCAGCCCTCTTCTGGGCCTCTTCGCGGTCCTTCAGCGCCTGCTTACGGTCCTCCTCGTTCTGCTGACGCGCCAACACCTGTTCCCGCTTCGCCTCCTGGCGTTCCTGCTCAGCCCTCTTCTGGGCCTCTTCGCGGTCCTTCAGCGCCTGCTTACGGTCCTCCTCGTTCTGCTGACG
>NZ_JBFATL010000041.1:68396-88004 GCF_040678315.1 Streptomyces sp. NPDC052721
ACGCGCCAATTCCTGTTCGCGCTTCGCCTCCCGGCGGTCCTCCTCGTTCTGCCTACGGGCGTCCTCGCGGTCCTTTTCCGCCTGCTTGCGCGCCTCGTCGTTCTTCCTGATCTCCTCCTCGTTCTGCTTCCGGATGTCCTCGCGTTCCTTCTCCGACTTCTTGCGCTCGTTGTCCGCCTGCTCCTTGGTGGCGATCTCGCTGAGGGACTGCTTGTCGCGGTCGCTCAGTTTGCCGTCGAATGCCTTGACCACATCGCGCATCGCCTCGTTGATGCGCTCGATGGCCTGGGCGCCGGCCGTGCTCAGCCATTCCTGCGCACTGTGGTCCCAGCGGCGAACCGCTTCCTCACCGATGGCCTTCCAGGTGCTGAGGTCCGAGGGCGGGCCGTACTCCTTTCCCTCGATGGTGATCATCTGCCGGAAGCCTGCGGCAGCAACGGTGTGCATCCGCCCAATTCGCCCGCTACCGGTCTTGAGATCGACGTGGTCGTACTGGTTGTCGAACAGCTCCAGATGCGCCTGCTGCAAAAGGCCGTAGAGCCAGGCCTGGGGGGAGCTGTCGGCACGCCAGGCGAGCCAGGCCATGTAGAGGTTCTCCGCCTCCTGGCGGATCACGGACTGCGCGTAGGCCAGGGCACGGGCGGGCTTCGAGGAGAGCGCGTATCCGTCAAGGGACACGTCGACGGCATGACTCGAACCGCCGCGCAGTTGCTCTGTGTAGCCCTCGTAGTTTCTGACGAGTTTGTGGACCAGGTGCTTGAAGAGGCTGGCTCCGGTTCCGCTCCACTTGTCGCTCCCCTCGCCTATCTCCTTGCCGTCCCATTCCTTCATGCGCCGGGCGCCGTCCTCGAAGAACTTGACGGCCCGATCGAACGCCCTGCCCACTTCGGTGAAGGAGAGCAGGTCGACGTATGCGCTGTCGTCCACGCTCAGACCGCGGTCACTGAAGCCCCGTGACGTGTAGGGGGGGTAAGCGATCTTATTGAGTGCCGCGGCGGAGCCGTGAGCGTACTGGGCCAGGGGGCGGGTGTTCCACTTGATGTACTCGCCGTCTTTGTTGTAACGGCCCTTGTCCTTGAGGTACTCGCTGGTGTTCTCGTTGCCGCCAGGATTGTCATACCCGCTCGGTGGCTTTCGGTCGTCACCACCGATGGTGCCCAGGATGGTGATGTAGGCCCACCATCTGTCCAGTACGGTTCCGGGTTCGGGATCGGATGCCCAGCTTTTCGGGGCGTTGTAGAACGGTATGACGTAGTCAGTGTTGTCGTACCGCCATCCGCCGCCCGACACGAAACCGGGCTGGTAGTCGGATCCCTTGTGCGGCATGCGCACATGCATCAGCGGAATGCCATCGTTTCCCTTCAGGTCGTCGAACAGTGTCTTCCGGTCCGGCAGCACATAGCCGGTGAGCATGTCGACTGCCTTTTTCCAGTAATCGTCGTTGTTCATGCTCGGGTCGGGCATCACTGAACTCCGCTGCGTGAAGGGGACATGGCGGGCCTACGGCGCTGCTACTGCGGGGTCTTGCCGCCGCCAGTGCCGCTGATGTCACTGTCGACGTCGTCGAAGATGTCCAGAAAATCGTCTGCGGTGACCTGGTCGAGGCTTTTGCTCTGACTTTCGTTCAGCTTCTTGATGGTTTCCCAGAGCGCCTCTTCAAGGTCCGCGAACAGGATGTGGTGGTCCTTGAAGATTTCGCTGATCTGCCCTGCCGTATCCCGGACCTTTTTGTTCAGGTCGGCACCTCCGACGACATCGCCCTCGCCGGCCATGAGCCCGAGGATCAGTGGGCGAGTGGACATGATCGTGCTGGTGGTGACGTCACCGTTGGCGATGTTGTCCATGGAATGACCGCTCGGGTCGTCCTTCAGCATCTGGTCCAAAGCGGACCGGAACTCCTCGATGTGCTCCTTGATGAACGCTTTCAGCCATGTGCTGTCGAGGACCGTGGCTTTGGCTGCCATGGCAGTTCCTTTCTCCTGCATGGGCGGTAGCGGGTAGCCGGTCGCACATTGTGGACGGGAAACTGCGGAACGGAGACCGTTCCGCGTTCCGGCGATCAATACACGCTGCCGGCCCCGCCCGGCACGGCGGAGACCGGCAGCACTCCAGATCTGGGCTCGCTCTTGCGCAACAGGGGCGCGCCGGGAGCGGTCAGCGGCTTCCGATCCGGATGTCGCTCCACTTCTGCGCGAGGTTCTGCTCGGTGAACCGGTAGTTGTCGGAGATGTCGGTGAGGAGGGACGAATGGCTGGCCAGCAGGGCCTTGAGATTCTCCATGGCCTGGTCCCAGTTCGCCTGGACCTCGCTGTAGACCTGCCTGTCGTCACCAATCCAGGTGTTGCGCAGTTCGGCGAGCTCCATTTCAAGGTTCGCCATCGTACTCATGATCGCCTGGGTCTGGCTGACCATGTCATCCGCTGCGTTCTCGGTGTGACGGTAGTCGACGTAGATGTAGCCGTCGCTGAAATCCATGGCTGTCGTTCCTCAATTGACGGTGACTTGCCGGTTGAGGACAGCTGTCTGTGGGCGGGGCAGCTGTCGTGGCACGCGGTGGGGGCGACTTCGGACCGGTGAGGGGGACCGGTGGCCTCTTGCTCTTGTCCGGTCAGGCCGCTCCGGGGGTGAGCTGGTCGAACACGGAGTTGGATCGCGCGAACTCCGCATCGATCGTCTCGTTGGCCGAGCCCTGGGCCAGACCGTGCTCACGCAGCGTCTGGTTCAGCTCGTCGACCATACGGTCGAGGTTGCTCAGGATGGTGTCGACGTTCTGGTCCCACCGGTCGAGCAGGTTGCCGAAGGCGCCGCCGTCCGCGCCGCCGTAGCCGGAGCTGAGCCCCACCCTCGTGCTCTGCACGTCCTGCTTGCACTTGAGGACGCCGTTGTACGCCTGCTCAAGCGCCATGATTCCCTTGCGGGTCGCGCCTTCTTCTGATTGCTGCATGGGCATGCGCGTTCGCCTCTCAATGAAGGGTCGTCGTGTTTCACTGCCCGATGGCTCCATCGCCGCTCGCTTCTGGTTCGCACAGCACACCGGCGTCATTCATCCACGGGGGCGAATTCTCAGTTGGAGCCTTCCCGATACTAGACACGGCGCAGAGCGTCAGGCAACGCACCGCCATGCGGGAATTAACCGTCGAGAGGCACGCAATTGCTCAATCGAGCGGAATATAATGTGCCCGACCGCTCAATTGAGCATCGACATGGATTGCAGACGGACGGATCGGGCAAAACGCATGGCATGCGACCACTGTCAGCAGTTGAGCGGCCACTGAAAGCGAAGCTCAGTTCTTCATCAGATCGCGGCCCGATGCTTCGCAGACGAAGCGCGCCAGGTTTCCTGGGCGGGGGACTACTTACCGCTTCGGCACGGAGACGTGACGGTGTGTTCGCCCGTCGCCGCCGACTCGACGTCGAGGTCCGGTCCCGTCGGCAGCATCGCCAGCAAGGGAGCCGGCAGCGCCTGTGGGCGGGTCCCGGCGTATCCCAGGGCCTTGACCGCCTGCTGTGACGTCAGCCGGTATTTCACCCCGGAGTCGGTCACCAGGTACAGGGTGTTCCCCAAGACGTTCCCGCCGGCGCCCACCGCCTGAGTCAGAGCGCCCTTGCCGGGCCGCACGGTGATGGTGTCGACGTGCAGACAGGCGGGTTCCACCTCCTCGGAGGGCGGCTGAGCGGGCAAGCCGAAGGTCGCCTCCGGCAGCACCACCGTGCTGGTGCGCACGGTGTCGGCCGTGGCATCGGTCCTCGCGCAGGCCGCGGAACCGGCGGGCACATCCACGGCCTTCGGTGGGGCTTCCGGCAATGCTCCCGCGTCTGCCTGTCCCATGCGCGAGGCGGAGGACGGAGCCAGATGGCCGGTCAGGGCCTCGGGGCCCAGGCGGCTCACCACCGGTGCGGCACCTCCGTACGCAGTGGCGCGTGTCCGCGGGTCGCCGAGCACGAGCGCTGCGCCCGTGGCCGTCAACGGGACCAGCCCTTCCTTGGTGAGCAGGTGGTAGCGGGGAGCGTCTCCTGGCGCGACCACTTGGAAGACCTCCCCGATCCTGGTCCTGCGACCGCCCAGGTCGGGCCCCGGGCCGCCCCTGCCGCGCACCTTCGGAGGTGTCAGGTCCGGCCCAGCGGGCAGGGCGTTCAGGAAGGACGCGGAGACCGGGCGCGGCGTCACCGACCGGTAGCCGAGCGCCGCGACCGCACCCGCCTTGCCGTCCAGGCGCAGTCGCCTGCCCTGCCACACCAGGTAGAGGCTCTTGTCCGGGCCCTGGACCAGTACGGCCTTCGTGCCGGTGAGGTTCTGCGCCCCGTTCTCCCGGCTGGGATCCGGGCTGTCCACAACCAGTTCGGTGGTGGCGCTGAGTTCTCCCCTGTCGCCGGGTGCCAGGCTCGAGCACACCAGCCAGGGACCGCTGTTCAGGTCGTCGGCTCGCGGGAGGGCGTCGGGGGCGCCGGGGATGCCGACCGGCGAGCCGTGAGGTTCGCCCCGGAGGGAGGTGTCACCCACCGTGCTGATCTTCAGGTTGCCTTTTGCCAGCAGAAGGGCGGAGGCGTAGTTGCGCACGGGGCGCAGGCGGCCGTTCAGGTACAGGAAGCGGGTACCTGTCTCCTTGCTGACGACAAGGGCCCCGGAGGTGCGCCACGAGGTGTTGCCGCCGGGCTTGAGGAGTCCGAAGACGAAGGCGCCCGCGCACAGGAGCAAGGCGATGATCAAGCTCATGGCCACACCGCGGTTGGTCCGGCCCGAGGGGCTTTCCGGCGCGTCGGGTTCGGAGCGGAGCATGGCTGAGGCCAGACGCCCCATGACGAACAGGTGCGCCTGCACCTGATCGCGCTTCGACTGCATGTGCCAGCCTCCGATCAGCCGTTGAGGCCGCGCAGGGCGCCGTAGACGCCCATCGACCAGAGAGTGAGCGGCAGCATGGCCAGGGCGGCGGCGGAGTGCAGCACCTCGGCCACGCGTCCCCAGTACGGCACAAGTCGCCGTCCTGGCACCGTCCAGGAGGCGATGGCGATGGACGCCGTCAAGCCGAGCAGGCCCGCTGCCAGGAGCAGCCGGTTGCCGGGGCCGGAGCCGAGAGCGGCGACGAGCAGCAGCAGCGCGCCTCCCCAGGCTCCGGCGGCAGTGAGCGCAAGTCGCTGCCAGAGGTTGCCGATGCCGCGGCTGTGCAGGAGCAGCAGCAGCGAGAGCGCCATCATGGTGCAGACCTCGGGCAGCCCTGGACGCAAGGCCATGGCCGCCAGGCAGGACAGGCAGATCAGTCCGGCGCTCGCGTAGAAGGCCGTCATCCATCCGTCCGCGAGGATGGCGCGGCTTTCCACCTCGTTGGTGGGGTAGGGGTCGATGCCCTCCTGGAGTTGCTGGGCGTTGGTGGGCAGGGGCGGCATCCGCATCCCGGCGAGCCGGAAGGACAACGACGGCACGAAGCCGCCGAAGAGCACCGCGGCCAGCGCCACCATGCTCGCCGCCTGCTCGGGCCCCAGGCCCCCGGCAAGGATGAGCACGGCGCCGAGCGCCCCGCCCATGGCGATCACGGCGACACCCAGAAAAAGGGCCGCGTACAGGCCGACGGCAGCCAGAGCAAGTACCGCCCCGCCCGCGGCGGCCGCGGACGCCGCCAGCAGTCTGGCGCCGAACACGGCGTCGCCGTCCGGCCCGCTCAACGCACCACCGGGCAGCAGCCAGCCGGCCAGGGCGAAGTAGGGGGCGACCATGAGGCCGAGTGCCGCGCCGGCACCCGCGTCCCCCACGGCCCGGCTCGCCGAGGCCGCCCCCGCTACAAGCAGCAGGCCGGCCAGGCCCGCTGCCAGTGCCCCGAGGCGGGGCGGGGGACCCGGGACGGCGAGGACGACCAGGCCGAGCGCGAGTACGGCGACGCTCAGCCCCCGCAGAAGGCGACGGCCGGCCTCCGCGCTCCAGCCGTGCGGGCGCTGCCGCAGGACAGTGGATATGCCGTCGACCAGGTCATCGAGGTGCACTTCGGGCAGTGTGTCGGTACGCGCTCTGAGGAAGAGCACCTCACCGTCCCGCATTCCCAGGGAGTCCAAGGTACTCTCAGGATCGAGTGGCGGCCCGCCGAGCCGTTGGAGCACCCACCCTTCGTGCTCCAGTCCGGCCTCTTCCAGGTCGACTCCCCCGTAACTGATCAAAGTGGGCAACAGATCAGCGACGGGCACGTCGGCGGGTACTGCCAGGTCGATCGTCTTCGCGGGGGCGCGGACGGTAAGACGGCACAAGTTTGCCGTCTGTTTCTCAGTCATGCGCTTTTTCTGCTTCCTCGGAACCGCGTGCGCGGTGGCTGGAACAGGGGGCGTGTACGCCGATCGGCTCCATGATTTACGAGCCCGGATCGCGAACGAGTACGCAGCAGAGAGTTTTACGCTTCCGAGCAGTGATTGACAACCTCGGCCGAGAACTATTCTGCCGTCTTTTACGTGACGCTTCGAGCTGCGGTCACAAATCTCACCGCACGCACGCCACGAGATATTTTCGCGAGGAATTGTTCGGACCTCATCGAGGAGGCCAGTTCGTTGAGTGTGATCCTGTTCCGGCGGCCCGCGCGCCGGCACGGCCCGCAAATGCCGTCGGGGGAGGTCAGCCTCCAAGAGCCGCCCACGCTCCCGGAGGTCGTCCCCGACAGCTCCGCTGTGTGGACCTATCTGCCCATGGCGCTGATGTCGGTGTCCATGATGATGATGTTCATGCGCCCCGGCATGACCGGGTCGAGCGGTGGAATCATGTACATCGCCATCGGCATGATGGTGCTGGCATCCGCCGGCATGATGCTGGGTCAGGTCATGCGCCGCAACGGCGAACGCAAACAGCGGCTCAAGGGTGAGCGCCGTGACTATCTGCGGTATCTGGCGCAGACCCGGCGCCAAGTGCGGTCCGCCGTCGCCGAGCAGCAAAAGGCGCTGTCCTGGCGGCACCCCGCACCGGAGGCACTGAGCAGCTTGGTGCGCAGCACCCGGCTGTGGGAACGCCGCCCCTCGGACGAGGACTTCGGTGAGGCGCGGCTCGGCGTCGGCGACCAGCGGCTTGCCATGACACTGACTCCGCTCTCAACGAAGCCCGTGGAGGACCTGGAGCCGTTGTCCGCGCATGCGCTGCGGAGTTTCATCCGGGCGTACTCCAGCGTTCCGGGGCAGCCGATCGCGATCTACCTCAAAGCGTGGTCGAAGGTTCTCTTCCGTGGAGACGAGGAGCAGATCCGCTCAGTGGCCCGTGCGCTACTGGCCCAGCTCGCCGTGTTCCACTCCCCCGACGACCTGTGGATAGCGCTGTGCGTCTCCGACGAACAGCGACCGGCGTGGGAGTGGGCCAAGTGGCTGCCACACAGCCTTCACCGGCACGAACAGGACGGTGCCGGGCCGACGCGTCTGATCACATCGGCGTTCGGAGAGTTGGAGAACCTCCTGGGAGCCGAGTTCCAGGAGCGTCCGGCGTGCGACCCGGAGGCCATTCCCGGCCGCGAGGAACCCTTCGTGGTCGTCGTCGTGGACGGCTGTGCCGTCCCCGCCGGTCACCGCCTTGACGGGCTGGGCTTCCGCAATGCGGTTGTCCTCGACCTCACGGGGGCCCTGTCGTGGAAGCCTGGCCGCACCACGCTGCGACTGGAGGTCGGGGAAGGCCGCCTGTCGCTGGTGCGCACCGACCGTGACCGCAAGGAGGAGACGACCCTGCTGGGCGTGCCCGACCGGCTGGGTCCGGTCGGCTCCGAGGCCGTCGCCCGCCTGGTCGCCCCCTACCGGATGGGGACGGGCGGCGAGGTCGGAGAACCCTTCTCCAGCGATGTGCAGTTGACGACTCTGTTGGGCATCTCGGACCTCTCCCGGCATGAACCGTCCTCACTCTGGCAGCGGTTCACCGGCAGCGGTCGGCTTCGTGTCCCCATCGCGGTGAGCGGCGACGGTGCCCCGGTCGAGCTGGACATCAAGGAGTCGGCCCAGGGCGGAACCGGGCCGCACGGCATGCTGATCGGGGCCACCGGTTCCGGCAAGAGCGAGCTGCTGCGCACCCTCGTCCTGGCCCTGGCACTGACCCATTCCTCAGAGACGCTCAACTTCGTCCTCGTCGACTTCAAGGGCGGGGCGACCTTCCTGGGATTGGAGGAACTTCCGCACACTTCGGCCGTCATCACCAACCTGGCCGACGAGGTGGCGCTGGTCTCGCGCATGCAAGACGCCTTGCACGGCGAACTGATGCGCCGTCAGGAACTGCTGCGCTCCGCCGGCAACTACACCTCGGCCCTTGAATACGAGAAGGCCCGGCAGGCAGGAACACCGCTGCAGCCCCTTCCCAGTCTGTTCGTGGTCGTGGACGAGTTCAGTGAACTGCTCGCCGCTCACCGGGACTTCATGGACCTGTTCGTGATGATCGGGCGGCTGGGCCGCAGCCTCGGAGTGCATCTGCTCCTGGCCTCGCAGCGCCTGGACGAGGGCCGCATCCACCAGCTCGAGAGCCATCTGTCCTACCGGATCGGTCTGCGTACTTTCTCGGCGATGGAGAGCCGCGGCGTGCTCGGGGTGCCGGACGCCTACGAGCTCCCCGCCCAGCCCGGTAGCGGCTTCCTCAAGAGTGGGGTCGACGCGCTCACCCGCTTCCGTGCCGCCTATGTCTCGGGTCCGTACGAGAAGCGGCGCAGCGCTCTGGTGCAGGCCCAGGTCGCCAGCCAGGTGGTGCCGTGGACGTCTGCCTGGGTCGTGCCGCGGACCGCCGCCGATCCCCACTCGGACCAGGACGAGAGTCAGGCCGTCCCCGAACCGGAGAGCGAAGACGACGAGAGCGGCGAGACTCTGCTTTCGGTGGCCGTCGAGCGGCTGCGGGATTCCGGTCCGCCGGCGCACCAGGTCTGGCTGCCACCGCTCGACCTTTCTCCCACGCTCGATCAACTGCTGCCGCCGCTCGCGCCCGACCCGCGTTTCGGACTGACCACGGTCGGCTGGCCGTCACGGGGACGACTCACCGTGCCGGTGGGCATCGTGGACCGGCCGTTCGACCAGCTCCGCGACCTGCTGACGGTGGACCTGTCCAGCTCAGGCGGACACGTGGCCATCGCGGGCGGCCCGCAGAGCGGTAAAAGTACGCTGCTGCGCACCCTGATCACCGCCCTTGCCCTCACGCATACCCCCCGCGAAGTGCAGTTCTACTGCCTGGACTTCGGCGGCGGAGCCTTGGCGGGACTGAGTGACCTGCCGCACATGGGCGGCGTGGCCGTACGCGTCGACTCCGAGCGGGTGGGGCGGACGGTCGCCGAGGTGAACGCGGTCCTCAGCGGCCGTGAGCGGTTCTTCCTGGAACACGGCATCGACTCCATGGCCACCTACCGCAAGCGCCGGGCGGAAGGGGAGTTCCCCGACGAGCCGCACGGCGACGTCTTCCTCGTGATCGACGGCTGGTCCACGGTTCGTCAGGACTTCGACACACACATTCCGACGTTCAACGCGCTCGCGGCGCGAGGCCTCAACTACGGCGTCCACCTGATCGTGACCACGGCTCGGTGGGTGGAGCTGTCGGCATCCGTCCGTGACCAGGCCGGCACCCGCCTCGAACTGCGCATGGGCGAGGCGATGGACTCACACATCGATTCCCGCAAGGCCGCTTCCGTGCCGCGTAGCCCCGGCCGGGGGCTGACCGCCGAGAAGCTGCACTACCTCGCGGCACTGCCGCGCATCGACGGAGTGGAGGAATCCGAGGACCTGGCGGATGGCGTCGCCGATCTGGTCGCAGCGGTCCGCGAGAGCTGGCAGGGCCCCAGCGCGCCCGCGGTGCGGATGCTGCCCAGCCGGGTCGAGGTCGGCCAACTGCCCGCCTCCGAGGGCGATCTGAAGGTCGCGATCGGCGTGGAGGAGACCGAGCTGGCGCCCGTGTGGCACGACTTCGCGGAGAACCCGCACATGATCGTCGTAGGCGACTCGGAGAGCGGCAAGACCAATCTGCTGAAGGTGATTGCCAGGGGGATCACGGATCGCTACACCCCGGCGGAGGCGCGCATCCTCACCGTCGACTACCGCCGGCAACTGGTGGAGGCCATTCCCGAGGAGTACCAGCTCGGAAACGCCGTATCACTGGACGTCCTCAAGGAGTTGGTCGACGGCGCGGCGCGCGCGGTCAAGATCCGGGTGCCCGGTCCGGACATCAGCCCGTCGCGGATGAAGCAGTGCGACTGGTGGACCGGACCGCGGCTGTTCATCCTGGTCGACGACTACGACATGGTGGGCTCCGGCCCGATGGCGCAGCCGTTCATGCCGCTTCTGGACCATCTGGCGCTCGGCTACGAGGTGGGTCTGCACATGGTCGTGGCGCGCGCCTCGGCCGGTGCCGGGCGCGGTCTGAACGAGTCGTTGCTGCGGCGGTTGCAGGAGGTCAACACGCCTGCCTTGCTGATGTCCTGCCCGCCCTCCGAAGGCTACCTGTTCGGCAACGTCAAGGGCCGCACGTTGATTCCGGGACGGGCGTTGCGAATCGCCCGCCGCAAGAGCATGCAGGTGCAGACGGCGATCATGGAGGACGGCGCCCCATGAGGACGCTCGGCAAGCCCGGCCGGCCGGCCGGGAGGCAGCCGCTCGCGGCTTCCCTCCCGGTCTTCCGGCTGTGCCCGGGTGCGTACACGGGGCTGGATCCACGGCAGTCAATGGTCACCCCGCAGAGACACCGGAGGCGTCCTTCCGCCCCACCTGCCGAAAGCCCCGGGGCGCCCAGTACTCGAGGTGTCGACCGGCGCCCCGTGGACACCCCCCGGGCGTCGTTCCCCGAGGGGGAAACGACGCCTTCGGTCGGCCTAGCGCTCCGGCGGCAGCCAGCCTCTGGAGCGGCCTCGCGGGATCACCACGCCGGCGGCGCCGACCAACAGCACCACGGCCAGGCATACCCCGGCTATACCGAAACCCCAAGCGCGGGGTCCGCTGTCGGCAGACGCCGCCATGCGGGCCGCCGGGGGCTTTGCTGCCTCCAGGCCGCCGCGGCCGTGTGCTGCCGGCAGTACGGTGGACATGGCCGCGTACGGATCCAGCCGGGGCGTGTCCGAGGGGTAGGACGCCTCGGTCAGCTGACGGCTGGTCTGCTCGGCGCTCATCTCGGGGTGATGTGCACGCACCAGGGCAGCGGCGCCGGCCGCACAGGCGGCGGCCAGCGAGGCGCCGGAGCCGATGTAGTGCCCGGTGCCCCGCGGGCCGACGCTGACCATGCTGCCGCCGGGCGCCTCGATGTCCGGCTGGTAAGCGGGTGGTGCCTTCTGCTGCCGTGCGCCGTCCGGTCCGAAATCCACGACCGACAGCACCCCGGGCAGAGCCGCGGGCCAGTACGGACCGCGCGGCGGCTCGCCATCAGGGCCCAGTTCCTCACGCGGCACCGCATCCGGGGCCGCCGGAGCGATCACCAGGGCGTCCTTGCCGGCGGCGTAATCAACGGCCGAAGCCAGCTCCGCCCGCCCCGAGCGCAGAGCCGCGCCGACGTAGATCACGCCGGCTCCGCCCTCAGCGGCGTCACGAATGCCCTGGGCGACGCGCTGAGCACTGGGCGCGCCACGGTCGTCGGTGCCGCTGACGGCAAGTACGCGGGCCTGCGGGGCGAGCCCGACCAGCCCGCTTCCCTTCTGGGGTGCGGCCGCGATGAGTCCCGCCACGAAACTGCCGTGCCCGGGGCAGTCCGCGTCGGCACCACCGAGGGCGGTGACCCGGCCGGAGAGCGCGGGAATCCCGGATCCGACGCCGGTGTCGACCACAGCCACGGTCACCCCTTCCCCGAGAGAAAGCTGGTGCGCCCTGGCGAGGCCGAGTGCCTGACCCGACCAGGGAGCCGCAGTCGCGGTCTTCGCCGACGCCTGGGTGCAGGGCTGTCCCTCCCCCAAGCGCACGGGCAGCGGCGGCAGAGTGATGGCTTCCTGGTCGGCGAGGGCCGGAACGGACAGGACGGGGAGGACGGCGACGCAAGCCGTGACGACGGCAAGCAGTCGAAGGGTCAAGCGACTTGGCATGTCGCGCACTATAAGCCGCCCTTCGGCGGTGATGCGGGTGCGAGCGCTCTGTCACGGCGGCTCACCGATGGCTTCTTCGCTGGTAGGACATGAAATGACGAATGATGAAAAAGGCGGCGGACCTTCGGACCGGCGGTCCGCCTCGCCGCATGCTCCGGCGCACCGCGGCGGCGGATCGCGTCACAACATCGAGGAGGTACGAGGCGCGTGACACGACAGTTGCTCATCGTCGGGCCGGATCGGTCGGACGGATTCCAGACGATCAGTGAGGCACTGGTCCAGGCGCGCACCGGAGCAGTGATCCGGGTCAGGCCCGGACGCTATGCCGAGAACCTGGTCATCAGGAAACGGGTCACCATCGTCGCGGACGGTGAGCGCGGGAGCGTCGAGATCTGCCCGCGCCGCGAGGGCGCGGTCACCCTTCTCGCGGACGCTGTCATGCTGACCGACCTGGTGCTGCGCGGCCACGACAAGGAAGTTCCGGTCGTGGATGTACCGATGGGACAGCTGGCACTGGACGGATGCACGGTGACCGGCTCGGGGTGGACGGCGGTACTGATGCGCTCGTCGGGCTCACTGGCCGCCCGCGGGTGCCGTATCACCAATCCGGGCGGGGCGGGCGTCGTGGACACATCGCAGGCCGAGAGCTTCATCGAGAACTGCGAGTTCGAGAACCTCGGTACCTCCGCCGTGGTGATCGGCGAACAGGCCCGGCCCACGGTACGAAGCTGCCGGGTGCGCGGGGCGCGGGGCAACGGCATCCTGGCCAACGGCGAGTCCGCGGGCACGGTCGAGGACTGCGACATCTCAGGCACGGACAAGCCCGCCATCGCCCTGGAGGGACACAGCGCCACCCGCGTTCTGCGTACCACCGTCCACGACGCGAGCGTGGGCTTGCTCGTCACCAGCGTCTCGCGCCCGGAACTCGACGGCTGTGAGTTCGCGTCGGTGACGGGCAATGGCATCGTGATCTCCGGCGGCGCGGATCCGCTGCTGCGCCGGTGCCGTACCCGCAAGACGAAAGGCAGCGGGCTGCTCGTGCTTGATCGCTCCCGCGGCACGGTGGAGGAGTGTGAGTTCACCGGCTCGACCGAGCCCGCGCTCCGGGTCGTCGAGGGCAGCTCCCCCACCCTGGTCGACACGGTGGTCCGCGACTGCCGTGACGCGTCAGGGGCGGTGGTGCTCGCTGACGACTGTGTGCCGGAGATCGACCGGCTGCGTGTCGAGGCCGCGGCAGGGGTGGGGATCTCCATCCGTTCCCACGCAAGCCCGCTGCTTCGGCGCACGGTCGTCAGCGGATCCGGCGGGCACGGCGTCGAGGTGGCGGCGGACGGCCGGGGCCGTCTGGAGCACTGTGAGATCGAGTCGGCGGGAGGAGACGCCGTGCACATCGCCGAGGACGGGAAGCTTGAGGCCTCCGACACCGAGATGCGCTCCGCCGGCAAAGCGGGCGTGCTGATCGCAGAGCACGGCATGGGGACGCTGCGCGACTGTGTGGTAGAGGCGAGCAGTGAGTCGGGTGTGACGGTCCGAAGCCGCGGCGAGGTCACCCTTGAGCGCGTCAGGGTGAAGGGCGCCAAGGCACACGGGGTTCAGGTGATGGACGGAGGGCGGGCCACGCTGTCCGGTTGCGAGGTCATCAGCAGCATCGGTGATGGGATCAGGGTCGACAGCGGGGACGGAGTAGCGCTGACCGGCTGCGTGGTACGCGACAACCAGGGAGCCGGACTCAGGCAGGGCCGGCCTGGAGACGGGCTGTCGGTCACGGCCCTCAACAGCGTGGACAACGGCGTCGAGGACGCCTGGGGTCAGAACGCCGCCGCTGCGCCGGACCTCGTCAGCGGTGGGGACAACGCCCAGGACGGGCCGGACGGTCCGCTCGCCGAGTTGGAGTCCCTGATCGGTCTGGAGAACGTCAAACATCAGGTCCGGACCCTGGTGAACCTCAACCAGCTCGCTCAGCGAAGGATCAGGCTCGGGATGCCCGTAGCGTCGATGAGCCGCCACCTGATCTTCGCCGGGCCGCCTGGCACCGGCAAGACGACGGTCGCCCGTCTCTACGGGAAGATCCTCGCCTCCCTCGGCGTCCTGCGCACCGGGCACCTCGTCGAGGTGGCGCGCGCCGATCTGGTGGCCCAGTTCATCGGTGGGACGGCGATCAAGACGACGGAGGCACTCAACAGCGCCCTCGGCGGCGTGCTCTTCATCGACGAGGCGTACACGCTGACCCCCGACGGCGCCGCCTCCAACGACTTCGGCCGTGAGGCCGTGGACACCCTGCTCAAGCTGATGGAGGACCACCGTGACGACGTCGTCGTGATCGCTGCCGGCTACTCGGAGCAGATGGAGTCCTTCCTCTCCGCCAATCCCGGCCTGGCATCGCGCTTCACCCGGACCATCGAGTTCGCCAACTACTCGGTTGAGGAGCTGGTGACCATCACCGAGAGCATGTGCGCCGCCCACGAGTACGAACTTGATCCGCTGACGCGCGAAGCGCTCGCCCTGCACTTCGAGGGGATGACGAGAGACGCGACGTTCGGCAACGGCCGTGCTGCACGAGGGGTCTTCGAAGAGATGATCGACCGGCAGTCGTTCCGGCTCGCCGCTATGCCCGACCCCAGTGAGAGCGACCTGTCGCTGCTGCTCCCCGAGGACGTCGGCGAGGCCGTGGCCGCGAGTGTGCGAGGGGCGGGGCAGGAGACACCGCACACCGACAGTCCTCTGGCCAGACTGGAGGCCATGGTGGGCCTCGGCTCCGTCAAGCGAGAGGTGACCGACCTGGTCAACCTGCTGTCCAACGCCCGGCAGCGGGCCGCCGCCGGACTGCCCAGCCCCAAGATCAGCAACCACCTCGCGTTCACCGGGCCACCAGGCACCGGTAAGACCACCGTGGCACGGCTCTACGCCGAGCTACTGCACTCCCTGGGCGTGCTGCGTCGTCCCCAACTGGTTGAGGTCGCCCGCGCCGACCTGGTGGGGCAGTACGTAGGCCAGACGGCGCAGCTGACGAAGGACGTCTTCAGCAGTGCGATGGGCGGTGTGCTGTTCATCGACGAGGCGTACACCCTCACACCCGAGGGTTCCTCCAACGACTTCGGCCGTGAGGCCGTGGACACCCTGCTCAAGCTGATGGAGGACCACCGTGACGACACCGTGGTGATCGTGGCGGGCTACACGGAGGAGATGCAGCGCTTCCTCGACTCCAACCCGGGCCTGGCCTCTCGGTTCTCCCGCTTCGTGGAGTTCGAGGATTACAGCACCGAGGAACTCGTGTCCATCATCAACGGCCATGCGATCGCCTCCGGGTACGAGTGTGCTCCCCAGACGCTCACGTCTCTGCACACGTACATCGAACGGCTGCCGCGTGACCGCTCCTTCGGCAATGCGCGGCTCGCCCGCAAGCTCCTGGAGGGCATGATGACCCGTCAGGCGGGACGGTTGAGTGTCGTGGCCGCTCCGACCGTGGAAGACCTCAAGCTGCTGCTGCCCGAGGATCTGCCGTTCGATGTCGCTGGCGTGCACCGGCAGAAAGTCCGGTGAACCGCGGCGCGGTTGCTGCGTTGGACTCCATGAGGACCTCGCAAGGAAGTCATCTCGTGCGCCACTGAAGAGGTTAGTCATGGTTGGACCAGACTCGAGCAGCTCACCACTTCCGCTGCCACCGACCGAGGCGCTGCTCGCCGCCTCCGTCGCCCGACGGTTCTATCTGAAGAACCAGTCCAAGGTGGAGATATCCAAAGAGCTCGACATGAGTCGGTTCAAGGTTGCCCGCCTGCTGGAGACGGCCGTGGCTCATGGCATCGTCGAGTTCAACATCACCGTGCCGGCCGAGATCGACATCGAGATGTCCACGGAGCTGCGCCGCCGGTTCGGGCTTCGGCACGCAATCGTGATCGAGGCTACGGCCGACCTCCCGCAGGGCCCGGATCCGGTCACCGACTGGCTGGCTCCGACCGCGGCCCAGCTCATCGCGAAGATGACGGAGCCGGGCGACGTGCTCGGCCTGGGGTGGGGCCGCGCCGTGAGTTCTGTAGCCGAAGCATTCACCAAGCTGCCGCACTGCAACGTCGTCCAGTTGACGGGGGTCGACCCGCTGGGTGGCGTCACCGTCGACTCCGTCGAGGCGGTCCGCAGGGCGGCGGCCGTCTCCGGCGGCAAGGGTTACCCCATTTACGCGCCGATGGTCCTGCCCAACAAGCTCACCGCCGACATCCTCCGGTGCCAGCCCAGCATCGCCGAATCCCTTGAACAGTTCGACCGGGTCACCAAGGCGGTCATGCCCATCGGCGCCTGGGAGAGCACGCTCTCCACGGTGTACGACAGCCTGACCGCGGACGAACGGGAGCAGTGCCGAAGGCTCGGTGTCGTCGCCGAGATGGGGGCTGTTCTGTTCGACAAGGACGGCAGGACGATCTCCACCGAACTCGACGACCGTGTCATCGCCGTAGGAAGTGACCAGCTCGGCCGCATCCCCGAAGTGATCGGCATCGACGGAGGCATTCAGAAGGCCGAGGCCATCGGCGCCGTCCTCAGGTCCGGCCTGCTGACGAGCATCGTCACGGACACTTCGGCGGCGTTCCACATCCTGGGTGACTCGCCCGGAGAGCCTTCCGCAGAACGGGACATCGACATGCCGCTGCCCACAAAGACGGCGCAGCTCGCCCAGGACACTTCTCATCCAGGGCTCGCGGAGCCTGCCGACCTCGGTGACGCGACGAGCCGAAGGCGGCTGAACGAGTTGTGGAGCCAGGGCGGCGACCGGGAAACAGGTCCAAGCCGACAGGTCGGTTGATCCGTAAGCACAACCGCAGGCCAGAGCCGTGGTCAGAGCAAGGAATCGCCCTTACAACCGGAAGGGAACAACATGTCCCAGGAGCCAGACATCATCATCGGGCATCATCCTGAGTTCGGTGTTGCGGCTGTCAGTCGGCGGCCTGACTCGCAGCTTGAGCAAGCGCTTCTCGCCCAGGGTTTCCGGCGCCTGCCGGACAGATGGGCCTACTCCCTCGACGGCACCGACCGCGGTTCCATCGAAGACGTCCGATCTGCAGTTGCTCAACTTCGGAAGCAAGGCTTCAACGTAACGGCAGATCGCATGTACGAAGGAGGATGAAGGCGGCGAGGCCCCGGCTTTCGACCTGCCGTCTTCTCCTCGCCGTCGCAGCGGCACAAGGCAGCCGGAAGCCGGCGGTCGGCCCGCGCGGTGGGACCGGACTCACTGGCCGGTGTCCGCCCTGATGACATCAGTGTGGTCACCGGTTTCCCACCGGTATGGACGGGGACCGCGCCGCGAGGTGGTGACCAGCGCAGCCAGCGGGAACCCAGCGGCCCCAGCAGCGCGGGGAGCGTCAGCGGTCCCGTCCCGGCGCACGAGCGCGTGGGCGGCGATGGCGATCACCGACGAAAGGGTGCCGGCTTGGTGCTCAAGGACATCGTGGCCCGAGTGAGGCGCCCAGCCGCCGTACCGCGGAGCGGGAGGTTCACATCGTGACGCTGCTGACACGAAACGCGCCATACGCGGGGCGTCTGGTCTGTGAGGGCGAGGCGCTGAGCATGCCGGTGCTCAGTGATGTCAGGAGCGCGACCCAAGCGCGGTGAGGGCGTGCACATCGTCCCCGGACGTCACCGGGGCTGTCTCCGCGATGCCCTCGGCCCATGCCACAGGCGCGCGTTGATCACTTGGTGGTGTGCCTCTGAGAGGCTTCCTCAGGCTCGCAGGTCGGCTCCCGCCGGCACCGGGTGAAGGCGACGGCACCAACATCCCTCGGTGCGGGGAGACGGCCTGCGGCCACGTGGTCGTACGGCGCGGGGCGGGCGCTGGCGGCCCCGCCCTTCGCCAACCATCGGTGAGGGTCTTTTTTGGCCGTTCAGCCGGCGGGAACAGCGTCCGCCGGGTTCGTGTGCCAGTTCGTCACCACGGGCTTGTCGACCAGAGTGTTCCCGATCGGCAGCGAGACGGGGTGGGGGTCGCCGTCGCTGACCGACACGATGACCGTGCCGTACTCCGTGCCGTAGTCGTTGTTCGTGGTCTTCGGGTTGACACCGGCGTAGACCGTCTTGCCACCGCTCAGGGTGATCTCCGGACCCGGCGACTGCTCCGCGGGGTGGGCCTGCGTACCCCCGGAGCCGAAAGCGACCACCGGCAGCCCCGCCGGCAGCACACAGGTGATACCGGGCTTGGCGCTGACACTGATCTGGATGTAACCGCCGGCCTGCGTCATCGACTTGGCCGACCATCGCAGGTCGTTGGACCCGCAGCCCTGGCCGTACCCGGTCTTGTCGGCGGCACCGCTGTCCTTGGAGACCCGGCCCGAGCCCGTGCCACCGGCAGTGCTGCCGGTGGTGCCACCGCTGCGGGAGGCGCCCGCCGTGGTCCCGCTCGTCCGGCTCTCCTGGCCGCCCGAACCGCCGGCCTCGCCGGCGCTGGGCGCCGGCGCGGGAGAGGACGTTGCCGTTGCCGCCGAACCGGCGACCGTCTTCGCCGAGGTGGTGCCGGTGGCACTGGGATCCCCCTGGCAGGCCGTCATCAGCAGCCCTGCGCCGAGCGCGGCCGAAACAGCGAACGCGGTACGGAAGCGGTGGTTCATGAGATGTCTCCTCAGTCGGCGAGCGCGTGACCGCGCCCTAGTGATCGCCTCTTCGATCAGCACGACGGGAGCTTCCACGGATCAGTTCGACGCGGTGGCAGCTTGGGCACGGCCCTGAGACACGCCTGTGACAGAACCCCTCGGATCGTCGGGGCGGCTGAGGTTTCTCCTCCGGGACTGCCCGGTTCACCCGTGATGCAGGTGGCCGCCTACTGTGCATCCACCGCACCTGATAGGCGCCCCCGTCATTGGCGACGGCGAACGGTGGACGCGGCAACCCGGCATGTGAGGCACGTCACTGGAAGTCGGACCGCGGGACAGACAGCTCATAGAGGTGAGCATTGAAATGCGTGCCCGACTACGGGCTGGGGAGCCGGCCGCGTTCGCCGAGTTGTTCGACAGTCATGCCCGCGGCGTGTACAACCACGCCTTCCGTCTGACCGCCGACTGGTCGACGGCCGAGGACGTCATGGCCACCACCTTCATGGAGGCCTGGCGGCTACGCGACAGGATCGATGCCGAAGGCGACTCGCTGCGGCCATGGCTGCTCGGCATCGCCACCAACACCGCACGCAACCAGATTCGCAGCAACCGGCGATATCGCCGAGCAGCGGTGGCCACTGCGGCTGCCGAACTGCCCATCCCCGACCACGCCGACGAGGTCACGACCCAGATCGACGACCAGCGCAAGCTGGCGGCGGCTCTCCGGGCTCTCGGCGCGTTGCGCAGGCCGGAGCGCGAGGTCGTCGCGCTCTGCCTGGGGGAAGGGCTCGACTACGAGGCGGCGGCGAAAGCGCTCGGGATCCCCGTGGGAACGGTCGCCTCCCGGCTGTCACGGGCCCGCAAGAAACTGCGCACTCTCACGGAAGTCGAGCTCGAACAGCACGGCAATGCCGCGATGGACGGCTCGCGCGTGAAGGGTGAACCCGTTCGGTATGCGGCGCAGACAAGAAGTACCGGGGGATCCGAAAAAGTTCGGCGCAAACGGGAAGCCGGGGTGGCCGGCCGACAGATACCAGGTGACCGCGTCAACACCGCCCGGCCCGCACAGG
>NZ_JBFATL010000042.1:0-87864 GCF_040678315.1 Streptomyces sp. NPDC052721
GAGGGCCGGGGCCCGGCACGCCGAGAGCACGCACCTGACGCCGCGCGGCCCGCCCTCCGGGCGGACGACGGGAGTTTGACGACAGGACCTAGGCGGCCTTCGCCTTCGTGGCGTACATGTCCACGTACTCCTGCCCGGACAGCCGCATCACCTCGGCCATCACCGAGTCCGTCACCGCCCGCAGCACGTACCGGTCCCGGTCCATGCCGTCGTAGCGCGAGAACTCCATGGGCTCGCCGAACCGGACGGTGACCCGGCCGGGCCGCGGGATGCCCCGGCCGCCCGGCTGGAGCTTGTCCGTGCCGATCATGGCGAACGGCACCACCGGCGCGCCGGTCATCAGGGTGAGGCGGGCGATACCGGTGCGGCCCCGGTACAGGCGCCCGTCGGGAGACCGTGTGCCCTCCGGGTAGATCCCGAAGATCTTGCCCTCCTCCAGGATGCGCCGTCCGGTCATCAGCGCGGCCACCCCGCCGCTCGCCCCGTCCCGGTCCACCGGGATCATCCCGACGCCGGTGAAGAACCACGCCATCAGCCGGCCCTTGACGCCCTTGCCGGTGACGTACTCGTCCTTGCCGATGAAGCACACCTGCCGCTTGGTGACCAGCGGCAGCACGATCGAGTCGATGAACGTGAGGTGATTGCCGGCCAGAATCACCGGGCCGTCGCCGGGGATGTGCTCCACGCCCTCCACCTGTGGGCGGAACATCAGGCGCATGATCGGTCCGAGCACTGCCTTGATGAGCGCGAAGCGGGACAACGGGTCCTCCGATGTCAAAGGGGGCGATATGAGTCTGTGCAGGTGAGGACATTACTCGCGGCGCAGGGCCGCGCGCACATCGGGGACACCCGGTTCACCGAGGTCTTACGAAGTGTTGACGCGGGTTTACCTGCGGTGGCGTGCGAAGAACGGCGCGTAACCGCCTTGCGTCGATGTGACGGACATCGCGCCGGCACCGGGGGGCCGCCGCCTCCGACGAGCCGTCACCTTCCGCCGTTCGCAGGACATCCGGCAGCACCCGGGTGTTCGGACCGGAGCCTCCCGCTCGTCATGTGCGCGCCCCTACGATCGGGCCGCACGATGGACGAAGGCGGCAGGAGGGCGCTCATGGACGGCGACCAGGCGAACGGGCAGGCACAGGGAACGGGACGGAGGGCGCTCCTCGGCGCCGCGGTGCTCGGCGCGGGCGGAGCGGTCCTCGGACTGTCCGGCACGGCCCGGGCGGCCGAGGCCCGGGCGGCCGGACACGGGGGCCGCGGCCTGAAGGGCCTGCCGGTGCCGACGATCATCGGCCACCGGGGTGCCAGCGGCTACCGCCCGGAGCACACCTTCGGCTCGTACGACCTGGCCCTGGACCTGGGTGCCGACGTGGTCGAGGCGGGCGACCTGGTGCCCACCAAGGACGGTCACCTGGTCTGCCGGCACGAGCCGGAGATCGGCGGCACGACGGACGTCGCCTCCCACCCGGAGTTCGCCGACCGCAGGACCACCAAGGTGCTCGACGGGGTCCCCACCACCGGCTGGTTCACCGAGGACTTCACGCTCGCCGAGCTGAAGACGCTGCGCGCCGTCGAGCGCATTCCGGCCAACCGGCCGCACAACACGCTCTACAACGGCCGCTGGGAGATCCCCACCTTCGAGGAAGTCCTGCACTGGCAGGACGAGCAGACCCGCAAGCGCGGCAGGCAGGTCTGGATCTACCCGGAGACCAAGCACCCCACCTACTTCCGCAAGCTGGGCCTCGGCCTGGAGGAGCGGGTGGCCAAGCTGCTGCGCACGTACGGCAAGGACGGCCGGAACTCCCCGGTCATCCTCCAGTCCTTCGAGCCCAGCAGCATCCAGCGGCTGAACCGGCTGGTCGACAACCCGCTGGTCGTCCTGCTCTCCTCGGCGAACAGCCGCCCGTACGACTTCGTCGAGGCGAACGACCCGCGTACGGTCGCCGACCTCATCACGCCCAAGGGCCTGCGCGAGATCGCAGGTTACGCCCAGGGCATCGGCCCGACCCTGGACCTGATCATCCCGAAGAAGGCGGACGGCACCCTGGCCGAGCCGACCACGCTGGTCTCCGACGCGCACAAGGCCGGCCTGATCCTGCACCCCTACACCATGCGGAACGAGAACCCCTTCCTGCCGGCCGAGTACCGCAAGGGCACGGCGGCCGACGCCTACGGCGATGTCTTCGGTGCCTTCCAGAGGTACTTCGCGACCGGAATCGACGGCGTCTTCACCGACAACGCCGACACCGGGCTGCTCGCCCGCGCCGACTTCCTGAAGGACTGACGGCGTCTCTGAACGACCGACAGCACCCGGAGCGTCAACCGCCGCACCGCGCGGCACTCCGTTCGGGGTGACTGTGCGCCGCCCCGGCAACCCGCCGCCGGGGCGGCTCGTCGTTCCGCACGTGACGCACGACCTGGTAGCCGCCCTGCACCCCCTGCTCACCGCCGAGGCCTCCGCCGAGGCATCCGCCTGGGGAGGCGAGCCGGGCGACCTGGAGCAGGCCGTCTGGCTCCGGCTCCTGGAGCGGCTGGAGAGCGACGGGCCACCGCCGGACCCGCACGGCTGGCTGCGCAAGGCGGTCCGCGCCGAGGCCCGCCGCACCCGCCGCACCACCCGTTTTGAACGGCCGTACGGCACCGACCCGGCCGACGACCTCCGCCCCGGGCCGGAACAGCACGTCCTGACCGCCGCCCGGTACCGCGCCCTGCGGGAAGCGGTCCGCCGCCTGCCCGGCCGCTGCCCCCGTCTCATCGATGCGCTGCTCTCGCCGAAGGACCTCACCTACCGGGAGATCGCGGGTGAGTTGGGTATCTCACAGGGCAGTCTCGGACCGGAACGTTCCAGATGTCTTGGATGTCTGCGTCGATTGCTCACACCGGAGGTTGCGGCGTGCGAAGCGCGGGGATAGGAGTGGGGGACGACAGGTGATCAGGTGAGCGGGAGGCATGCGCACATGGGCATGAGCGTGACCATCTCGGTGGCGACCGAACAGGACGCGGAGCAGATCTTCCGGCTCCAGTACCTGTGCTTCCAGAGCGAGGCGGCGCTGTACGGCAACTACCGCATCGACCCGCTCGTGCAGACCCTCGAATCCGTCCGTCAGGAGGTCGCCTCCGACTGCGTCTTCGTCGCCCGGCTCGGCGACGAGGTGGTCGGCTCGGTGCGCGGCAAGGTCACCGAGGACGGCGCGGCGGCCATCGGCAAGCTGTGCGTCCACCCCCGCCTCCAGGGCCACGGCATCGGCGCGAGGCTGCTGCGCACGGCGGAGGCCGCGCTGGCGGACGAGCGCGGCGCCACCAGGTTCCGCCTCTTCACCGGCCACCGCAGCGAGGGCAACCTCCGCCTGTACCGCCGGTCCGGCTACGAGACGGTCGGCAGGGCCAGGGGCGCCGACGGCGTAGAGATGATCATCCTGGAGAAGCAGGCGGGCGCGTACGCGCAGACAGCGTGAGGCAGAGCGCCCGCTCACGCCTCTTCGGCACCCCTGCGGGCGGGCGCCTTCCGCAACCAGTACACCGCGGAAAGCGGCAGGAGCACGGGAATGAAGACGTACCCCATCCCGTACTTCGACCACACCGTCGCATCCGGAAACGCCGACGGCTCGACCAGGGTCCACGTACCGACGACCAGCACGCCCGCGAGCTCCGCCGCACAGCACACCAGCGCCGCCCGGCGAGCCGTCTCCCCGCCGCGCACCAGCGTGTACGTGATGAACCCGTACACCACGCCGGCCACGGCGGACAGGGAGTACGCGAGCGGCGCCCGGTCGAACTCCGTGGAGATCTGGTACGCGGACCGTGACACCGCGCCGACCACCATCACGCCGTAGAACCAGACGAGCAGCATGCCCGGACCGCTGATCAAACGGGCCGGCTTCTCCTCCACCGCCGTCACCTCAGCCTCCCCAGATGTCGAAGAGCCGCACTTCCAGCACGGCCAGCACCACACCGCCGGCCGCCACCGTCACCGAACCCCAGCGGGTCCGCTCGGCCAGCGACATGAAGCCCGCCGCCGGAACGCACGCGAACGCGCCCAGCAGATACGCCACGAAGATCGTCGTGCCCTGCTCCGGCTTCTCGCCCCGCGCCAGCCGCACGACCCCGGTCACCAGCTGGACGAGGGCCAGCAGCGACACCACGGCCATGCCGATGAAGTGCCAGTCCTTCGTCGGCTGGTCGCGGTACGCGGCCCAGCCGCACCAGGCGGCGAGCAACAGCGCGGCGACCCCGGTCACCAGCGTCAGGGCATTGAGCATGCCGTGACCTTATTACGGCGGAAACAGCCCATCGCCGCCGCCCCCGCCCGTCCGGCGCGACCACCGTGGCATTGGCCACAGCCCACCGGGCGGCCGAGCCGGACCCTGACCTGGTGGTGCGGGACCTGTCGGCCTTGTCCGCACTGGTGAGGCACGGGGGAGTGGAGGCCGGCGTGCGTGGCGGGGCGTCCCGCCGCCCCTGTCCGCCACTGTCCACTATGCGGACGGCGACGGCCGGTCAGGACCGTTCGTCTGCTTTACTTCTCGCATGACCACGACGAGCTGCCGCACCCTTGCGACCGAGGCGACCCCGACGCCCGGTGCTCGTTGTATGTGTCGCCTGATGTGTCGAATGTGCGCCTTCTAGAGGGCCCCCGCATCAGCTGAGCCTCGCGCCCCGAAGCGAGACCCGTGGCATGTCCGTGCGCCGTAGGCCGTACGGGACGCACATCCCTTCCCCCATGCCGGAACCGCATGCACCCGTGCCCGGGCACACCCACGCCCGCGCACTCGACAGTGACGGAAACCCACGTGATCACCACCTCGGGCCTGACCAAGGTCTACCGCTCCCGCGGCCGTGAGGTCACCGCCCTCGACGGCGTCGATCTTCACGTCCGCGAAGGTGAGGTCTACGGCGTCATCGGCCAGTCCGGCGCCGGAAAGTCCTCGCTCATCCGCTGCGTCAACCTGCTGGAGCGCCCCACCTCCGGCACCGTGACCGTCGCCGGGCAGGACCTCACCGCCCTGGCCGGACGCGGCCCGCGCGCCGGCAGGGAACTGCGCCGCGCCCGCAGCCGGATCGGCATGGTCTTCCAGCACTTCAACCTGCTGTCCTCGCGGACCGTGCAGGACAACGTCGAACTGCCGCTGGAGATCCTCGGCCAGTCCGGCCGGGCCCGCTCCCGCAAGGCGCTGGAACTGCTCGACCTCGTCGGCCTCGCCGACAAGGCCAAGGCCTACCCCGCCCAGCTCTCCGGCGGCCAGAAGCAGCGCGTCGGCATCGCCCGCGCCCTCGCCGGCGACCCCAAGGTGCTGCTCTCCGACGAGGCCACCAGCGCCCTCGACCCGGAGACCACCCGCTCCATCCTCCAGCTGCTGCGCGACCTGAACCGGCAGCTGGGCCTGACCGTCCTGCTCATCACCCACGAGATGGACGTCGTGAAGTCGATCTGCGACTCCGCCGCCCTGATGGAGAAGGGCCGGATCGTGGAATCCGGCACGGTCAGCGAGCTGCTGGCCACCCCCGGCTCGGAGCTGGCCGCCGCGCTGTTCCCCGTCGGCGGCGAGGCCACCGGCACCGACCGGACCGTCCTCGACATCACCTTCCACGGCGAGGCCGCCACCCAGCCCGTCATCTCCCAGCTCTCGCGCACCTACAACATCGACATCTCGATCCTCGGCGCCGCCATCGACACCGTCGCCGGCCTCCAGATCGGCCGCATGCGCATCGAACTGCCCGGCCGCTACGAGGACAACGTGGTGCCGGTCGGATTCCTGCGCGAACAGGGCCTGCAGATCGACGTGGTGGGCCAGGAGGCCCTGCTGGTGAAGGAAGGTGCCAAGTGACCTGGTCCGAGATGCAGCCGCTGCTGTCCCAGGCGTGTTCCGAGACGCTCACGATGGTGCTCTGGTCCACCCTGATCGCCGTCGCGGCCGGCCTCCCGCTCGGCCTCCTCCTCGTTGTCACCGACCGGGGCGGCCTGCTCCAGAACGTCGTCGCCAACAAGGTCGTCGGCCAGGTCGTGAACATCGGCCGGTCCATGCCGTTCATCATCCTGATGGTCGCGCTGATGAGCTTCACCCGCTGGGTCACCGGCACGACCATCGGCACCACCGCCGCGATCGTGCCGCTCGCCATCGGCGGCATCCCGTTCTTCGCCCGCCTGGTCGAGACGGCCGTCCGCGAAGTGGACCACGGCCTGGTCGAGGCCGTGCAGTCCATGGGCGGCAACACCTGGACGATCGTCCGCAAGGTCCTCATCCCCGAGGCCCTGCCCTCGCTGATCGCCTCCAGCACGACCACGGTCATCGCCCTCATCGGCTACTCCGCCATGGCCGGCACCGTCGGCGGCGGCGGCCTCGGCGACCTCGCCGTCCGCTACGGCTACCAGCGCTTCGAGACCGAGCTGATGTGGATCACCGTCGCGATCCTCGCCGTCGTCATCTCCCTCATCCAGTTCGCCGGCGACTTCGCGGCCCGCTCCCTGTACAGCCGGGGCGGCCGGTCGGGCCCCGCGCCCAAGCTCCGCCTGCTGAAGGCGAAGGAGCCGGCGGCGGCCGACGTCAGCAAGGTCGCCTGAGCTTCCGCAGAGCACCCAGGATTCCCCGTACACCCGCATACGGGGTCGCACCACCCTTAAGGAAAGGCACTTTTCGTGCGTAACACCGCCAAGTTCACCACCGCCGTCCTCGCCGCCGGAGCCGTCACCTTCGGGCTCACCGCCTGCGGCTCGGACAAGGACTCCGCCTCCTCCGACTACAGCGGACCGCTCGTCGTCGCCGCGAGCCCGACCCCGCACGCCGAGATCCTGGACTTCGTCAAGGACAAGCTGGCGAAGAAGGCGGGCCTCGACCTGGAGGTCAAGGAGTTCACCGACTACATCACGCCGAACACGGCGACCGAGGACGGCTCGGTGGACGCCAACTACTTCCAGAACCAGCCGTACCTGGACGACTTCAACAAGAAGCGCGGCACCCACATCGCGCCCGTCGTCACGGTGCACCTGGAGCCGCTCGGCCTGTACTCCCGCAAGGTCGAGAAGGCCGACGCCCTCAAGAGCGGTGCGACCATCGCCGTCCCCAACGACGCCGTCAACGAGGCACGCGCCCTGAAGCTGCTCGCCGCGGGCGGGCTCATCACCCTCAAGGACGGCGTCGGCGCCGAGGCGACCCCGCGGGACATCACCAAGAACCCCAAGGACCTCAAGTTCAAGGAGGTCGAGGCGGCCCAGACCGCGCGCTCCCTGGACGACGTGGACGCGGCCGTCATCAACGGCAACTACGCCATCTCCGCCGGCATCAAGCCCGCCAAGGACGCCCTGGTCCTGGAGTCCGCGAAGAACAGCCCGTACGGCAACTTCCTCGCGGTCAAGGAGGGCAACGAGAAGGACCCGCGCGTCAAGAAGCTCGCCAAGCTCCTCACCTCGCCCGAGGTCAAGAAGTTCATCGAGGACAAGTACCAGGGCTCGGTCATCCCGTCCTTCTGAGCCGTGAGGGGGACAGAACCGATGCGCATGTCCGTCATCGCCGTGGCGGCCCTGGCTCTCGGCCTGACCGCCTGCGGCTCCGGCACGGACTCCGGCAAGGGCGGTGGCAAGGACGACACCCTCGTCGTCGGCGCCACCGCCGTCCCGGCCGGCGAGGTGCTCACCTACGTCAAGGACCACCTCGCCGCCAAGGCCGGCCTGAAGCTGGAGATCAAGGAGTTCACGGACTACGTCCTGCCGAACACCGCCCTCCAGGAGGGCGAGCTGGACGCGAACCTCTACCAGAACCAGCCCTACCTGGACGACTTCAACAAGTCCAAGGGCACCGACCTCGTCTCCGTGGTCAAGCCCTACCTGCCGCCCATGGGCGTCTACTCCCACGAGGTGAAGAAGGTCACCGAGCTCGCCGACGGAGCCACCGTCGCCGTGCCGAACGACATCACCAACGAGGGCCGCGCCCTGAAGCTGCTGGCCGCGGGCGGCGTCATCGAACTGAAGGCCGGCGCCGGCACCGACGCGTCCCCTGCGGACGTCACGTCCAACCCCCGGCACCTGAAGATCCGGGAGCTGGAAGCCGCCCAGCTGCCCCGCTCGCTCGACGACGTGGACGCCGCGGTCATCAACAACAACTACGCCCAGGACGCGGGCCTCAGCCCCACCAAGGACGCGATCCTCCTGGAGTCGGCGAAGGACAACCCCTACGCCAACCTCCTCGCCGTCAGGCGCGGCGACGAGGACGACCCACGGGTGAAGAAGCTCGCCGCGCTGCTCCTCTCGCCCGAGGTGCGGACGTTCATCCAGGACAAGTACCACGGGTCCGTCCTGCCGGCGACCGGCGGCTGACGGCACGTACACGGCGTTTCGCGACGCACGGGGTCCACTCCCTCACCGGGTGTGGACCCCGTCGTGCGGTTCAGTGGTTTCATGCTGCATGCTGGGCAGTTCAGCAGACCTGACGGTCCTGACGGTCTTTCGAGGAATTTCCGAAGGTTACGGAGCGGCGCATGACGAGCACCTTCCCCAACATCTCCATCAGCACGGAGCGGTTGGTGCTGCGTCCCCTCGACGAGGACGACGTGCCCGCCCTGGCCGACATGATGAACGACGAACAGGTCGTCGCCTGGACCACCGTCCCCCACCCCTACACCGAGGCCGACGCCCACCGGTGGGTCACCCGCCTCGCCCCGGACGAACGCACCGAAGGGCGCGGCATAGTCCTCGCCGTCACCGAGTTCCTCACCCAGCGGCTCGTCGGCGTCGTCCACCTGAGGAACACGGACTGGCGCGTCCGCTCCAGCCAGATCGCCTACGTCATCGCCCCCTGGGCGCGCGGCGAGGGCTACGCCTCCGAAGCCGTCCTCGCCACCGCCCAGTGGCTCTTCCACGACCAGAAGTTCGAACGGCTCGAACTGCGCACCGCCGCCGACAACACCGCCTCCCAGCAGGTGGCCCAGAAGATCGGCTGCATCAGCGAGGGCGTCCTGCGCAACGCCTGGACAGCCCGCGCCAGGACCGAGGACGGTGCCTGGACCGAGGTGCGCACGGACGTCATCGTCTGGAGCCTGCTCCCGGAGGACCTCGCCGGGGTCAGCGAGCAGCCCGCCGACACGGGTGGTTTCACGTCGTACTCGGACTGGAACTGAGCCCCCGGGCTTCACCAGGTACTCTCACGGAGCCCGCCCCGGGCTCTCTCCCCCCGACGACCTGCGCAGAACCACTGGAGACTGACGACGATGGCCGACCGGGTCACGGTGATCGGCTGGGACGGCTCGCCGCTGACCGACGCGGCACGGGCCGCCCTCGGCGCCGCCACCCTCGTGGCCGGCGCCGCCCACCACCTGGCGCTGCCCGAGGTCCCGCCCTCCGCCGAACGCGTCCGCCTCGGCAGCCTCGCCCTGGCCGCCCGCCGCATCGCCGCCCACCGCGGCACCGCGGTCGTGCTCGCCGACGGCGACCCCGGCTTCTTCGGCGTCGTCCGCACCCTGCGCGCACCGGAGTTCGGCCTGGAGGTCGAGGTCGTCCCCGCCGTCAGCTCCGTCGCCGCCTCCTTCGCCCGCGCCGGCATGCCCTGGGACGACGCCCAGGTCGTCGTCGCCCACCCGCGCACCCTGCGCCGGGCCGTGAACGTCTGCCGCGCCCACACCAAGGTCGCCGTCCTGACCTCGCCGGGCGCCGGCCCCGCCGAACTCGGCCTCCTCCTGGAGGGCGTGCACCGCACCTTCGTCATCTGCGAGGAACTGGGCACCGAACGCGAACAGGTCAGCGTCGTCACCTCCGACAAGGCCGCCGACCACACCTGGCGCGACCCCAACGTCGTCATCGTCATCGGCGGACCGGCCGGCGCGCAGGAGGGCGGCGGCTGGATCGCCGGACGCGACCCGGGCGCCGGCCCGCGCGGCTGGGTGCAGCCCGACGAGAGCTACGGCGCCGGCCCGGCCGGCGGTCTCGGTGAGGGCGAGACCCAGCTGCTGCGCGCCGCCCAACTCGCCCGCCTCGGGCCGCGCGTCGGCGACCTCGTCTGGGACATCGGCTGCGGCAGCGGCGCGTTCGCCGCCGAGGCCGCGCGCGCCGGCGCGGCCGTCATCGCCGTCGACCACGACCCGGCCGCCTGCGCCCGCACCGAGAGCGCCGCGCGCCGGTTCGGCGTCCAGCTCCAGATCGTCCACGGCAGTGCCCCGCACGTCCTCGAAAACCTGCACGAACCGGACGTCGTACGGGTCGGCGGCGGGGGACCGGCCGTCGTCTCCGCGGTCGCCGACCGGCGCCCGCAGCGGATCGTCACGCACGCCGCCACCCGGGACGCCGCCGAACGCGTCGGCCGCGACCTGACCGAGCACGGATACCGGGTCGAGTGCGCCCTGCTCCAGTCCGTCGAACTCGACACCCGGGCCTGGACCGAGACCGAGCGGAACGTAGCGTTCCTGCTCAGCGGGGTATTGCCGGACCGCGCCCCGTGATCCTGTTGTCGTACCGCGCGCGGTAGGCTGGCCGATCGTTGTACCGCACCGGTGGGCCGAACTTCGTTCACCAATGTCCGGAACGCGCGCCCGTTTTGGGGTGGGTGTGGTACGGCGGAACCGGAGGACGCGCAACGTGGCGCAGTCCACAGCGGACTGTCGCGGATCTTGCTGTCGCGACGGCACGACGACCGGGACAATGCCACTGAATGGCTTTGTCGCCTTTTCCGGCGGGTCGTTCGTGCCGCTGGGCACGGACGCTCGTTCTTCACTGCGGGCGGTCGGTGCGCCGTTCCGGGTGAGCTGGTCGTAGGAGCACTAACCGATGGGCGAGGGGTACGCATGACCGACACCGGCCAGGTCCCGGGCGAGGGGCAGCCGGAGAGCGCAGGCATGGTGGAGCAGCCGGGCGTCCCCGCGCACGGCGCGTACACCTACCTCTCCGAGGCTCCCGCCGAGGACGAAGACCTGCTGCTGCCGGGTGCCCAGGGCGCGTGGGGCAACGAGGTGCCGCCACCCGCTCCGGAACCGGTGGTGGAAGCCGTCCACGAGCCGGGCCCGCACGAGACGGCCGGCCGTGACAGCGGCTCGGTCGACCTCAGCGGTGTCCGCCTGCCCGGCCCGGGCCCGGCGTCGGTACCGCCCTCGCCCATCCTCTCGGCGCCGCACGACCCGACGGCCGCCCCGCAGCCGCCGCGCCGCCCGCTGCACCTCGGCCCGCCGATCCCCGACACCTCCGCCAGCCCGGTCCGGTCCCTCGCCGACCGCGGTCCCGCGGGAGCGCCGGTACGGCAGCCCGGACCGGCGAGCGGCCCCGAATACCTCGACGCCCAGTCGCAGACGGCCCCGCAGAGCGCGGCCCCCTGGGGCGCGGCCCAGGTCGCCACCCAGACCCCGGCTGCCGAAACGGTTGGCCCGGCCGACGCGGCCCAGGCGGCGGTGGCCCGCCTCACCGGCCAGGCATCGTCCCCGACCGGCGACACCGGCCACGTGCAGGTCGTCCACGGCCATGACGGGGTCCAGCCGGTCCACGCGCACGACGGGGTCTATACGGCACCGGCGACGCAGGGTGCCGAGGCAGCGCAGGCGGGCGTGGCCGGGGAGGACGTGGCTTCCGGTGACGGCGGGGCCGTCGCCGGCGGGGCGCCCGCGGCCGAGGCGGACCCGGCGGGTCAGGCCGTACAGGACGCTGACGGCGAGTCAGAGCCGGCGCAGGTCGCCGAGGTCCCGAGCGGTGGAGCTGAAACGGGCGCCGAGCAGGGCGGTGCCGGCCAGGTGCCCCCGATGCCGGAGGCCCCCGGGGCGGACACGGCCCAGACGGCGCCGGGACAGGCCGTACCGACCGGCGCGCTGCCTTCGGAGGCCACCGGTGCCGAGGGGGCTGCGGACGCGGCTCCGGTCGCCGGTACGCCGGCCGGGGCGGCGGCTCAGGCAGCGGCCGGGGACGCGGCCCAGCCGACAGCACCGGCGGAGACGGCCGATGGCGCACAGCCGGGCGAAACGGCGCAGCCCACTGATGCCGGCCAGACCCCCGGGACTGGACAGGCCGCAGATGCCGGTCAGGCCCCCGGGGCTGTGCAGGCTACAGATGGCGGACAGACCCCCGGCGCGGGGGAGACCGCCGCTGCGGGGCAGGCCGCCGCGCAGTCCACCGGCGTCGCGCACGCCGTCGACGCGGCGCAGTCCGCCGCTCCCGCACCGGCTGCTGCCGCTGGGCAGGCTCCCGACGGGGTGCAGGCCGCTGACGGTGCGCAGATGGCCGAGGTGCCGCAGGCTGCTCCTGCCGCGCATGCCGCCGGCGGGGCGCAGTCCGCCGCTCCCGCACCGGCTGCTGCCGCTGGGCAGGCTCCCGATGGGGTGCAGGCCACTGACGGTGCGCAGATGGCCGAGGTGCCGCAGGCTGCCGCTGCCGGGCAGGAGGCCGCTGGCGCGGCGCAGTCCGTCGACGCCGTGCAGCCGACCGGCGCGGAGCAGCTTGCCGGTGCTCCGCAGCCCGCCGACGCCGGCCAGCCCGCTGGTTCCGCGCAGGCCGCCGCCGCGGTGCAGGCCGCCGATGGCGCGCAGATGGCCGAGGTGCCGCAGGCTGCCGCTGCCGGGCAGGAGGCCGTTGGTGGGGCGCAGTCCGTCGACGCCGTGCAGCCGACCGGCGCCGAGCAGAGTGCTGATGAGCCGCAGAGTGCCGAAGCGCAGCAGGCTGCCGTCGCGCACGCTGCCGAGGCCGCGCAGCCTCAGCTTCCCGGCGAGGCCCAGGCGTCCGCCGAAGCCCAGGCCCCCGTCTCTCCCCAGGAGACGCCCGAGTCGGCCGATGCGGTCGCCTCCCAGGGCGTGGGCGAAGCCATCGACGCGGTTGCTGCTCAGGGCGTGGGCGAAGCCATCGATGCGGCCACCGCCCAGGGCGTGGGCGAAGTCACCGATGCGGCCACTGCTCAGGGCGTGGGCGAAGCCATCGATGCGGTTGCCGCCCAGAACGCAGCCGCGGCTGCCGACGCGGCCACCGCCCAGGTGGCGGTCGACGGCGCCGCCCCGACGGCCGCCCAGGCCGTGCAGCCGACCGCCGTCCAGGCGCCGCAGCCCGCCGCCCCGGCCGCGGAGGCACCGCACGCCGATGGCGCCCAGGCGCCGGAGTCGGTCTTCCCCGCCGCCGCGGACGCACCCCACGCCGATGCGTCACAGACCAACGCGTCGCAGACCAACGCGTCGCAGACGGACCCGGCGCAGACCGCCGTACCCGTAGCCGCCGCCGGGCAGGACGCCGTACCGGCCCCGCCCGCCGGTGACGGCGCCGCCGAGCCCGTGGAGGTGGCCGAGCCGGTCGTGCTCCAGGGCCCGCAGCTCGCCGAGAGCGTCCCGCACCCCACCGACGCCCCGGCCGCGCAGGCGGCGCCGGACACCGCCGTACCCGACGCCCCGCACGCGCAGCCCCCCGCCCAGAACCCGGACCAGCCGCTGCCCTCCGGGCTCCCGATGGGGGCCGATCCGCGGCCGCTCGGGGAGTTCGTGCCGGTGGACGGCCAGGTGCCCACCACCCCGCACCTGGCGCCCACCCCGCCGCAGCCCCTCGTCGTGCCCGCACCCCGTGAGGGCGAGCCGGCCGGGGCGCCCACCCCCGATGTCGTCCAGCACGCGGAAGACCTGCAGACCAGGGCCGCCGACCAGGAAGAGAGCACGGCCCACGTGGCGGAAGCACGACAGTCCACCGGCCCCGCCGCGCCCGGCTACGCCGACGCCGAGCGCGAGGCCGTCCTGAAGGTGATGCGCGAGCGCCGCGACATCCGCAACGGCTTCCGCAGCGACCCCATCCCGCACGAGGTGCTGCTCAGAGTCCTGGAGGCCGCGCACACCGCGCCGTCGGTGGGCCACTCGCAGCCGTGGGACTTCGTCGTCATCCGGTCCGCCGAGACCCGGCGGACGATGCACGAACTGGCGATGCGGCAGCGCGAGGCGTACGCCAAGTCGCTGCCGAAGGGCCGGGCCAAGCAGTTCAAGGAACTGAAGATCGAGGCCATCCTCGACACCCCGGTCAACATCGTCGTCACCGCCGACCCCACCCGTGGCGGCCGGCACACGCTCGGCCGTCACACCCAGCCGCAGATGGCGCCCTACTCCTCGGCGCTCGCGGTGGAGAACCTCTGGCTCGCCGCCCGCGCCGAAGGCCTCGGCGTCGGCTGGGTCAGCTTCTTCGACGAGCGGGAGATGGTCCGCGCGCTCGGTCTGCCCGAGCACCTGGAGGTCGTCGCCTACCTGTGTGTCGGGTACGTCGACGAGTTCCCGGACGAGCCCGAGCTGATGCAGGCCGGCTGGTCCAAGCGACGCCCCCTGTCCTGGGTGGTGCACGAGGAGACGTACGGCCGCCGCGCCCTGCCCGGAGAGGAACCCCACGACCTGCTTGCCGAGACCGTCGCACAGATCCGCCCGCTCGACGCCAAGGCGCTCGGCGAGGCGTGGGAGCGCCAGAAGCGCATGACCAAGCCGGCCGGCGCGCTCGGCATGCTGGAGATCATCTCCGCACAGCTGTGCGGGCTGTCCCGCCAGTGCCCGCCGCCGATCCCGGAGCCTGCCGCCGTCGCCATCTTCGCCGGCGACCACGGCGTGCACGCCCAGGGCGTGACCCCGTGGCCGCAGGAGGTCACCGCCCAGATGGTGGCCAACTTCCTCGGCGGGGGCGCCGTCTGCAACGCCTTCGCCGGCCAGGTCGGCGCCGAGGTGTGCGTCGTGGACGTGGGCGTGGCCGCCGACCTGCCTGCCACCCCGGGCCTGCTGCCGCGCAAGATCCGCGGCGGCACGTCCGACATGACCACCGGCCCCGCGATGACCCGCGAGGAGGCCAGGGCGGCCATCGAGGTGGGCATCGAGACCGCCCGCGACCTGGTGGCGGCCGGCAACAAGGCGCTGCTCACCGGTGAGATGGGCATCGCCAACACCACCGCGTCCGCCGCGCTGATCTCCGTGTTCACCGGCGCCGACCCGGCGGAGGTGACCGGGCGCGGCACGGGCATCAACGACGAGACGCTCGCCCGTAAGACGGAGGTCGTCCGCCGCGCCCTGGAACTCCACCAGCCGGACCCGGCCGACCCGATCGGCGTCCTCGCCGCGATCGGTGGCTTCGAGCACGCGGCCATGGTGGGCCTGCTGCTCGGCGGCGCCTCGCTGCGTACGCCGGTGATCCTGGACGGCGTCAGCGCCGGCGCGGCGGCCCTGGTGGCCCGCGCCATCGCCCCGGAGGTCCTCGCGGCCTGCATCGCCGGCCACCGCAGCGCCGAGCCGGGCCACGTGGCGGCCCTGAACAAGCTGGGCCTGCGCCCCCTGGTCGACCTCGACCTCCGCCTGGGCGAGGGCACCGGCGCCCTGCTCGCCCTGCCGCTGGTCCAGAGCACGGCGCGGGCCATGCACGAGGTGGCCACGTTCGATTCGGCGGGGGTCACGGAGAAGTAGGCGCCGCGGGAGGGGTGGTCCGGTGTTCAGCTGTCGGACCACCCGTGTCCCGTGCCCTGCCCACCGCTTAAAATCTGCACGTCAGGGCCGCTCCGAAGGTGCAGCGCGCCCATCGCACAGCTGCACGAGGAGCCGCCCCTCATGGCCGAACACCCCGCCTACCCCGTAGGCCTCCGCCTCTCCGGCCGTCGCGTGGTCGTCCTCGGCGGCGGCCAGGTCGCCCAGCGCCGCCTTCCGGCGCTCATCGCGTCCGGCGCGGACATCGTCCTCGTCTCCCCGGAGGCGACCCCCTCGGTCGAGGCCATGGCGGACGCGGGCGAGATCACCTGGGTGCGGCGCGGCTACGAGGACGGCGACCTCGCCGAGGCCTGGTACGCCCTCATCGCCACCAGCGACCCCGCGGCGAACGTGGCCGCCTCCGCCGAAGCGGAGCGCCACCGCGTCTGGTGCGTCCGCTCCGACGACGCCGACCGGGCGACCGCGTGGACCCCGGCGACCGGCCACAGCGAGGGCGTCACCGTCGCCGTACTCACCACGCACGCGCGGGGCCGCGACCCCCGGCACACCGCGGCCATCCGGGACGCGGTCGTCGAGGGCCTGCGCGACGGCACCCTCGTCGCCCCGCACCACCGCACCCGCACCCCCGGCGTGGCCCTGGTCGGCGGCGGCCCCGGTGACCCGGACCTGATCACGGTCCGCGGCCGGCGCCTGCTCGCCGAGGCGGACGTCGTCATCGCCGACCGGCTCGGCCCGCGCGACCTGCTCGCCGAACTGCCGTCGCACGTCGAGGTGATCGACGCGGCGAAGATCCCGTACGGCCGGTACATGGCCCAGGAGGCCATCAACAACGCGCTCATCGAGCACGCCAGGCAGGGCAAGGCGGTCGTCCGGCTCAAGGGCGGCGACCCGTTCGTCTTCGGCCGGGGCATGGAGGAGGTCCAGGCGCTCGCCGAGGCCGGCATCCCGTGCACGGTCGTCCCCGGCATCTCCAGTTCGATCTCGGTGCCGGGCGCGGCCGGTATCCCGGTCACGCACCGGGGGGTGGCCCATGAGTTCACCGTGGTCAGCGGCCATGTGGCGCCCGACGACGAGCGCTCGCTGGTCGACTGGCCCTCGCTGGCCAAGCTCACCGGCACCCTGGTGATCCTGATGGGCGTCGACAAGATCGGGAAGATCGCCGAGACGCTCGTCGCGCACGGCAGGGCGCCCGAGACGCCGGTCGCCCTGGTGCAGGAGGGGACGACGGCCGCGCAGCGGCGCGTGGACGCCACCCTCGCCACGGTCGCCGAGACGGTCCGCGCGGAGGACGTGAAGCCCCCGGCGGTCATCGTCGTCGGCGAGGTGGTGCGGGTCGGGCCCGCGCCTTCGGCGTGACCTTGGCCTGATCACGCGTAACCCGGGGTAACACATCCCTTCCCAGCCGTTGGCACCACACCCAGGACAAGGCAGTATCACCCTGTGGCCGATCTCATCACCGTCGAGGATCCCGACGACCCGCGCCTGAGCGACTACACGGGCCTGACCGACGTCGAGCTGCGCCGCAAGCGCGAGCCCGCCGAGGGCCTGTTCATCGCCGAGGGCGAGAAGGTCATCCGCAGGGCCAAGGAAGCCGGCTACGAGATGCGGTCGATGCTGCTCTCGGCCAAGTGGATCGACGTCATGCGCGACGTCATCGACGAACTCCCGGCCCCGGTCTACGCCGTCAGCCCCGAACTCGCCGAACGGGTCACCGGATACCACGTGCACCGCGGCGCCCTCGCCTCCATGCAGCGCAAGCCGCTGCCGACGGCCGGCGAACTGCTCCGCACCGCCCGCCGCGTGGTGGTCATGGAGTCGGTGAACGACCACACCAACATCGGCGCCATCTTCCGCTCGGCGGCGGCCCTCGGCATGGACGCGGTGCTGCTGTCGCCCGACTGCGCCGACCCGTTGTACCGGCGCAGCGTCAAGGTCTCCATGGGCGCGGTGTTCTCGGTGCCGTACGCCCGGCTGGAAACCTGGCCGAAGGGCCTGGACTCGGTCCGCGAGGCCGGTTTCACCCTGCTCGCGCTCACCCCGGACGAGAAGGCCCGCACCCTGGACGAGGCCGCCCCGCACAGGATGGACCGGGTGGCGCTCATGCTCGGTGCCGAGGGCGACGGGCTGTCCACGCAGGCGCTGGTCGCCGCCGACGAGTGGGTCCGCATCCCGATGTCCCACGGCGTCGACTCGCTCAATGTGGGCGCGGCGGCGGCGGTGGCCTTCTACGCGGTCGCCACGGGCCGACCGGAGTCCTGACCGGACGTACCCCCGCCCGCCGAACCCTTCCGGACACGCCCTCAGTTACCGGCGTCGCGACTCACAGCCGACTCGTTCGGGTTCGGTACGAACGTTGCCTCGCCCAGCGGCGAGTGGCTCGGCCGGGTGTGCCGCTGCGGGGAGACGCCGTCGTCGCCGAGCCCGCGCGCCGGGCCCTGGCAGCCCTGGGCCACCGCGATCCCGAGTGCCACGAGCAGTGTCACCACCACGAACACGAACAGCCGCTGCCGCAGCAGCCGCGGATTGGCAGGCCGCCGTAGGCCCCCCGCCGGGCGCTGCCCCGGCCGACCGGAACCGCCGCGCTGAGCGGGCCGGCCGCCACCGGAGCGCGGGCCGCCGCCACGCGGCACCGGGGTGGGACGCGCCGTACCCGGGCGGGCGGAGGAGCCGCCACCGCGCGCACCGCTGCCACCGCGTGAGGGCACCCCGCCGCGCGAGGACGCTCCGCCGAGGGACGGCACCCCGCCCCTGGAGGACCCGGAAGGCGCACCGCCCCGGGCGGGAGTGCCGCCGCGCGGCAGCGGCGTACCGGGGGAGGCGCGCCGCTGGGTGCGCTGCTGCTCGGGGTAGGTGTCGGCGAGCCGCCCGGTGGGCCGGTCCGCCTCGGCGGCACGCGGCGCGGGCGGCCGTACGCCGTCCAGGCCCTGCGCCTCCCGGGCGGCGATCTCCTTCAGCCGCAGCGACAACTGGAGCGTGCTGGGCCGCTCGTCGGGGTCCTTCGCCAGGCAGGCCCGGATCAGCGGGGCCAGCGCGTCCGGTACGCCGTGCAGCTGCGGCTCCTCGTGCACCACCCGGTACAGCATCACCTCGGAACTGCCGTGTCCGAAGGGCGAGTCGCCGGTCGAGGCGTACGCCAGGGTCGCGCCCAGCGAGAAGACGTCGGTGGCCGGGGTGACCGCCGCGCCGCGGACCTGCTCCGGGGCGAGGAAGCCGGGGGAGCCGACGGCGGTGCCCACGTGGGTGAGCGTCGAGGCGCCGGTGGCCCAGGCGATGCCGAAGTCGATGATCCGCGGCCCCTTCGGGGACAGCAGGATGTTGGAGGGCTTCAGGTCCCGGTGGACGACGCCGGCCTCGTGCACGGCGACCAGCCCCTCGGACAGGGCCGCGCCGATCGCCGCCGTGTCCGCCGCGCCGAGAGCGCCCTCCTCGGCGACCTTGTCGTGCAGGGAGGGGCCCGGTACGTACTGGGTGGCGAACCAGGGCCGCTCGGCCTCCAGGTCCGCGGCGACCAGCCGGGCCGTGCACCCGCCCCGGATCCGCCGGGCCGCCGACACCTCGCGCGCGAACCGCGACCGGAACTCCTGGTCCTCCGCGAGATCGGGCCGGATCACCTTCAGGGCGACCCGCTGCCCCTTCTTGTCGGAGCCGAGATAGACCACGCCCATCCCGCCCGCGCCGAGCCGTCGGTGAAGCCTGAACGAGCCGACGACGCGCGGGTCCTCGCGCCTCAGGCGCATCATCGCCATGTTCATCCCCGCTGCCCGGTCCCTGTGACGTGGCACAGCTTACGTTTCCACGGCCGCCTGCGCGCAGAGGCCGCGCCCTCCGGGCCCGATGGATTGTGTCGGCCGTCCGGGGGAGGTGAAACGGGGTCAGGAAGCTCGAGCCCACGCCGACTTCGCGTCGCCGGAGACCTCAACCGGTCGCAGTGGCAGGGAGGTTGACGTCCCGCTGGGCTGCGGCGCAAGGGTCCGTACGCCGACCGGCCCGTGGTCGGCGGCGACCCGTGGCCGTGCCCGCGCCCCGGATCTCCATCCACCTCCGGCATCCACGCCGACCCGGACGGGAGTGATCGAAGTCACTCAACTCACCCCATAGAGTGCGTCGGAAATAACGGGACAGAGTGGGTTACCCCTCCGGGAAGACCCCGAGACACCGGCCTCCGTCTCCACCCACGGGAGTACGTCGCACCTCATGGCTCATCCTCATGGAGGCCCGGCAATCGGTACGCGGGCATGACGCCCGGTGGACGCCGCGCGCCTAGATTTAGGTCAAGCGGCGGGTGCAGCACTCGTCCCCCGAGGTCAGACACCCGCCGCTGCCGACGACAACCGAAACGGTCAGGAGAGGGACCATGGCCTACACGGCACCGCGACGCACGGCGTTCGCCCCCCGCCGGACGGGCCGCCGCCACCCCCTGGTGGCGACGCTCATGGCCCTTCCCCTGGCGGCCCTGCTCCTGCTCGTCTTCGACGGCTGGGAGACGGTGGCCACACAGGCGTCGTCCGTGGGTGCGATGCTGGGGCGCTGAGCGGCGACCCCCAGGCCCGGAAGAGCGGTCCGGGCGGGGACATCCATCCATGAAACCCCGTGGGGACGGGGGTACGGCGGACGGCACAAATGCCGGCGCAGCTGGGGAGCTGCGCCGGCATTGGCCGTTTCGTCAGCGCCGCCGCCCGGCGGGCCGTATGCCGGCCGCGGGCCCGTGGGGACGGTTCGCACAGGTCCGCGCGCCCACTTGGCTGCGGGCAGCCGTGCCGCTGGGGCGGCACGGGTCGGCTGGGGTACCCCCCTCTGGGGGGAGGCACCCTGCCGGCGGGCGGTCCCCCTTTGGGGGAGGTACCCCCGCCGGCGCGGGTGAGCGATCCAACCCCCGGCCGGCGCCGGCGCGCCGCACTCGGCCGGCGCGGGTGAGCAACCCGGCCTCAGGCGGGCGGCAGCGCTCCCCCCCCGTCGGCAGGGGTGAGCGACCCCACCCGGAGGCCGGCGGCAGCGCCGCGGCGCCGGTGAGTGAACCCCCGCCGTCCGGCCCCAGTACCCTCGCCCCAACACCCCACCCCGCCCGAGGCCCCCTTGACCGCAGACACGGACACCGGCACCGACACCGACAACCCCGCCCTCATGTCCGCGCTGGCCGCCCACGCCAGGGCCGCCGCTCACGCCCGTACCCCCTCCACCCCCTGCACCTGCCCCAGCACCCCCCTCGCCGACCGCCGGGACGCCACCGTCGTCCGCCACGACGCCACCGTCGCCAAGGCCCACGCCCCGGACACGGACCCCGCCGCGCTCGCGCTCCGCGTCACCACGGCCGCCCGCCTCCCCGAGCTGCTCCTGCCCCCGCTCACCCCGGACACGGCCACCCTGCACGACCGTCCGGTCACCTTCTGGCCGTACGGCGTCCCCGTGGACCCGGACGATCCGGACGCCGCTCCCTGGGAGGCCGCCGCCACCCTCCTGGCCCGCCTGCACCGCACCCCCGTCCCCGCCGGCCTCCCCCCGATGCGTGGCCCCGCCAAAGCGGCCCGGGCGCTCGGCCGCCTCCAGGCGACCCTGCGCACCACACCCGGCGCAGCCGCGCACACAGCCGCCCGTCCCGTCCTGGACGCCTGGGCCGCCCTGCCCGCCTGGGCCCGCGCGAACGCGCCGATGCCCGGCCCGTCGGCCCTCTGCCACGGCGACCTGCACCTCGGCCAGCTCGTCCGGCACCCGGCACCGGACGGCCCCTGGAAGCTGATCGACGTGGACGACCTCGGTGCCGGCGTCCCGGCCTGGGACCTCGCCCGCCCCGCCGCCTGGTACGCCTGCGGACTCCTCCCGCCCGACGAGTGGACCCGCTTCCTGACCGCCTACCGGCAGGCCGGCGGCCCGGCCGTACCCGCGGACGGCGACCCCTGGACCGCCCTGGACGTCCCGGCCCGCGCGCTCACCGTGCAGACGGCCGCCCTGGCGGTCACCAAGGCGCTCGCCGCGGACCGCCCGCTGGACGAGGTGGAACAGGCCGTGGTGGACGCCTGCGCGCGCATGCCGTCCGTCCCCACCGGCCTTCCGGGTCCCCCTCGGCCCGCGCCCGGATTCCCGGACTAGGCTGCAACCGCCCGGGGCCGGACGGAGTCTGTCCTGGGGAAACACGAAGCAGGACCGACCGGCGAGGAGTTGAGCCGAGCATGCAGTGTCCGAAGTGCCATGCGCCGATGCACACCTACAACCGCAACGGCGTCCAGATCGAGCAGTGCAGCGGCTGTCGCGGCATATTCCTCGACTACGGCGAGCTGGAGGCGCTGACCCGCCTGGAGGCCCAGTGGGCGCAGCCGGCCCCGCCGCCCCCGCCCGCCGCCCCGCAGGCCTACCCGGCGGCCCCGCCCGCGCCCGCCTGGGGCGCGCCGCAGGGCGGCCACGGCGGTCACGGTCACTACGGCCACCACCGCCACAAGAGCTTCGGCCACATGCTCTTCTCCAGCTGAGCACGCGCAGGAGCCCCCGGCCGTACGAGACGGCCGGGGGCTCCTTGCTGTGGACGATACTGGGATTGAACCAGTGACCTCTTCCGTGTCAGGGAAGCGCTCTCCCGCTGAGCTAATCGTCCGCGGGCTGTGACCCGTGAGTCACAGTCAGTGCGCGATACTGGGATTGAACCAGTGACCTCTTCCGTGTCAGGGAAGCGCTCTCCCGCTGAGCTAATCGCGCGGGTGGGATCTTCGAGAAGACCCAGGATCCGGAGATCCAGTGGACGATACTGGGATTGAACCAGTGACCTCTTCCGTGTCAGGGAAGCGCTCTCCCGCTGAGCTAATCGTCCTTGGAGGTGGAGACGGGATTTGAACCCGTGTAGACGGCTTTGCAGGCCGTTGCCTCGCCTCTCGGCCACTCCACCAGGAGTGTAAGGGGATCGGGACGACCCCTTCTCCTTCGAGCGGACGACGAGGCTCGAACTCGCGACCTCAACCTTGGCAAGGTTGCGCTCTACCAACTGAGCTACGTCCGCTTGTCGTTTCGGTCCGCTTCCACGTCCCGGCGACGTGTTGAACTCTAGCGGATTCCCGGGCCAGCACAAAAACGCGTTTGCGCAGCGTGCTGCGGTGCACCCGACGGACCCCGTGGTCAGGGCCCCCTCCGGGACATCCCGGAGCCACCTCCCGGACACCCGCCCTAGACTCGACCACGTGCTCCACCACCCATCCGGACTCCCCCCGCTGGCCCGCTTCGGCGACCGCGTCGCCACCGGCCTCCTCGACGTCACCAGCGATCCGGCCGCCCTGGACTCCACCGGCTTCTGGGCCGTCTGCGCGGACTTCGAGGGCCGCTTGACCTGCGCACGCTTCGCGGACGTGCGCGAGGAGCCGGTGCCCGCGCCGGTGCCCGGCGGATGGCGGGGCCCGCAGCCGGGGGACTGGACCTCTTCCCTGGACCGCGCCGCGTACACGGCGGCCGTCCACCGCATCCGCGAGTACATCGCGGCCGGCGAGGTCTACCAGGCCAATCTCTGCCGGGTGCTCAGCGCGCCGGTCGGCCCCGGCGCCGACGTGGACGCCCTCACCGCACTCCTGGCCCGCGGCAACCCGGCGCCGTACGCGGGAACGGTCCGGCTGCCGGAGCACGGCGTGGAGATCGCCACCGCCTCGCCCGAGCTGTTCCTGCGCCGGGCCGGACGTACGGTCGAGTCGGGGCCGATCAAGGGCACCGGGCGCACCGAGGCGGACCTCCTGGAGAAGGACTACGCCGAGAACGTGATGATCGTGGACCTGGTCCGCAACGACATCGGCCGCGTCTGCCGGACCGGCAGCGTGACCGTCCCCGACCTGTGCGCCGTGGAGAAGCACCCGGGGCTCGTCCACCTCGTCTCCACCGTCCGCGGCGAGCTGCGGGAGGACGCCGGCTGGCCGGAGCTGCTGGCCGCGGCCTTCCCGCCCGGTTCCGTCACCGGCGCCCCCAAGTCCAGCGCCCTGACGATCATCGAGGCGCTGGAGACGGCACCGCGCGGCCCGTACTGCGGCGGCATCGGCTGGGTGGACGCCGACCGGGGCACCGCCGAGCTGGCCGTGGGCATTCGCACCTTCTGGATCGACCGCGCCGCGGGCGCCCTGCGCTTCGGCACCGGAGCGGGCATCACCTGGGGGTCCGACCCGGAGGGGGAGTGGCGCGAGACCGAGCTGAAGGCGTCCCGGCTGCTCGCGGTAGCGTCGGGGGCGTACGACGAGACCGAGGGGGCGCTCCTGTGAGGATCTGGCTGGACGGCGAGCTGCGGGACCTGGAATCCGCGAGGATCTCCGTCCTCGACCACGGGCTGACCGTCGGTGACGGCGTCTTCGAGACCGTCAAGGCGGTCCACGGCGCGCCGTTCGCGCTCACCCGGCACCTGGACCGGCTGACCCGCTCGGCCCGCAGCCTCGGCCTGCCCGACCCCGACCACGACGAGGTGCGCCGCGCCTGCACGGCCGTGCTGGAGGCGGACCCGGTGCCGCTGGGCCGGCTGCGGATCACCTACACCGGCGGCCACGGCCCGCTCGGCTCCGACCGCGGCGAACAGGGTCCGACCCTCGTGGTCGCCGTCGGTGAGACCAGCCGCCGCCCGGACTCCACGGCGGCGATCACCGTCCCGTGGACCCGCAACGAACGCGGTGCTCTCGCCGGCGTGAAGAGCACCTCGTACGCGGAGAACGTCGTCGCCCTGGCCCGCGCCCATCAACACGGCGCCTCCGAGGCACTGTTCGGCAACACGGTCGGACAGCTCTGCGAGGGCACCGGGTCCAACGTCTTCGTCGTCCTGGACGGCGAGATCCACACCCCGCCGGTCACCTCCGGCTGTCTGTCCGGCATCACCCGGGCCCTGGTCATCGAATGGGTCGGCGCCAAGGAGACCGACCTGCCACTGGACGTCCTCCAGCGCGCCGACGAGGTCTTCCTGACCTCCACCCTGCGGGACGTACAGGCCCTGCACCAGATCGGCGACCGCGAACTGCCCGGCACCGGGGGCCCGGTGACCGCCGAGGCCATGCGCGTCTTCGACGACCGGGCCGGGCGCGACCTGGATCCCTGAGCCGGAAAACGGGCTGACGCGGGCGGTCCTCCTGGGTAGAACACCTGTGATGACCACGACCCTGCGGCCGGCCGAGCCGCTCCAGCAGCACCCCGACGGAACGCGTTCCCGCCGCTACGCCGTGTGCGTCAACAGCCGTCCCGTCGGCGAGATCCACCTCGGCACCTCGCCGTCCCTCGGTGCCTCGGTGTCCCGCGTCATCGACCTGCGGATCGCCGAGCCCGACCGGCGGCGCGGCCGGGGTACCGTGGCCGCGCTCGCCGCGGAGGAGGTGGCCCGGGGCTGGGGCTGCGTACAGATCGAGGCGGTGGTGCCCGCCACGGCGGACGCCGCGCTGCGCCTGTTCGGCGCCCTCGGCTACACGGTGCGCAACCGCGGCATGGAGAAGCGCCTCGGCGTCACCCCGCCCGCGCTGCCGCCGGGCAGCCACGCGCGCCCCATGACCGAGGCCGAGTTCGCCGCCTGGCAGGAGGCGGAGAGCGAACGGTACGCGCGAGGGTGGATCGGGCGGGGCATCCCCGAGGCCGCGGCCCGGACGAAGGCCCGCGACGACCACGCGCGGCTGCTCCCGCACGGGCTCGCGACCGAGGGCGTGCTCTTCAGCGTGCTGGAGCACGAGGGCGCCCGGGTGGGCACCCTCTGGCTGGCCCTGGAGGACACCAAGGCGTTCGTGTTCGACGTGGAGACCGACGCCGCCCACCGCGGCCGAGGACACGGCCGTACGCTCATGCTGCTGGCGGAACGCCAGGCGATCGAGGCCGGCCGGACGGTCCTCGGCCTCAACGTGTTCGCGGGCAACACCCCGGCCGAGCGGCTGTACGCGTCACTCGGCTACGAGACGGTGACCCATTCCCTGAGCAAGCCCCTGCTGTAGGAGTGCACGGGCCCGCGCCCCCGCTGCGTGCCGTGGAGTGACGGTGCGCGTGCCGCTGACCCCTCGCAGCCGCCCCGGACCCTGGCCCCTGCCCTCGGTCAGGCCTCCCGGTCGGCCAGCAGCCGGTCCGCGATCTCCTCGATACGTTCGCGCAGGCCCTCCTGGCTCTTGCCGCCGTCGAGGCGCTCGCCGCCGATGACGTACGTCGGGGTGCCCGTCACACCGATCGCCTTGCCCTCGGCCTGGTCGGCGTCGACGGCCAGGATGTGCCGGCCGTCGATCAACGCGGTGTCGAACTCCTCCGCGTCCAGGCCGAGTTCCCGGGCCACCTCGACCAGGAAGGGCTCTCCCTCACGGTCCAGCTCCGCCACCCGCTCCAGCACGGCCTCCACGTACGGCCAGCCCTTGCCCTGTTCCAGCGCCTCCTCCGCGGCCTGGGCGGCGGCGAAGGCGTGCTTGTGCTTCTCCAGCGGGAAGTGCCGCAGCCGCAGCTCCAGCCGGTCGCCGTAGCGGGCGCGCAGGGCGCGGACGTCGTCCAGGGCGGTGCGGCAGTCGGGGCACTGCAGTTCGCACCAGACGTCGAGGACGAGGGCTTCGGTGCGTGCGGGGGAGGAGTCGCTCATGCCCACCAGTCTTCCAGGCCGGGCCCGGGCGACCCAATCGGGACCTGGGCCGGCCCGTGGGGGCGGGGACCGGCCCTCCGGGCTGTGACCTGGACCGGCACTCCCGTAGGAGGGGACCCGGAGATGTCCCTGATGTCCGGCCGGGGCATGGCATCGCGGGGACCGGGCGGTGCACGATGGAAGCGACGCACGAGCCCGCCAGGAGGACGGATGATTGCCGAGACAGTCTGCTCCGCCGTGTCCGCGGCGGGCCTGGGTATCGCGGTGGTCACGGCCTACCGCAAGCGTTTCCTGGCGGCGGCCCGCCTCGCGGCCTACTCGCTGGTGCCGGTCGGCCTGGTCATGACCGGAGTCGTCGGCTGGCTCGCCGACACCGCCCTGAGCCCCACCGCCTGGGCGGGCTTCGGAGTGCTGGGCGCGGCCTGGCTGCTGTTCGCCGGAACGCGCGCCGTGGAGCGACGGCGCGGAGTCGCCGGGCGCGAGGCGGCCGAGCGGGACGCGGTGGCGCCCGCGGCTTCGGCGCCGTCCCTGGGGGAGGCGTCCCGGCCCACGGCGCGCCCCACGGCCGGACCGCCCGCCGGCGCGCCCCGGGCCGCCGACTCCGCCGAGGACTTCAGCGACATCGAGGCCATCTTGAAGAAGCACGGCATATGACAGTCACATGACTCGCTGAAACGACACAGTGGGTCCGCGGACGTCCGGAATCGTTCACGAGCCGAACGAGACCTCACGGTATTCGGCGAACTCCCGCAAGATCCGTGAGCCTTGATCGCGGGCGGCCCGTCGAGTGCGCCATCATCGGCCGCGAGATGCTGGACACGCAACAGAGCGAGGCCGCGCCGCCGAAGGACGAGCCGCGCGGATGCCTCTTCGCCCTTTCCCAGCCACCGCTGATGATCTTCCTTGCGGTGATCGGGTGTCTGCTGCTCATGGCCGCGCTGCACGACCTGCTGTTGCTGTGAGCCGTACACGTCCGTCCCGGCGCCACCCGCCGGGACCGACGTCGCACCGGGGCGGGCGCAGGACACCTCGGCCCGCCTCCTCCTCAGCCCGTCGCCTCCTTGCGCCGGGCCCGGTAGGCGGCGACGTGCAGCCGGTTGCCGCAGGTGCGGCTGTCGCAGTAGCGGCGCGAGCGGTTGCGGGACAGGTCCACGAAGGCCCGCCGGCAGTCCGGTGCCTCGCAGCGCCGCAGCCGTTCCTGCTCGCCGGCCACGACGAAGAAGGCGAGTGCCATCCCGCAGTCCGCGGCGAGATGGTCGGCCACGGAGGCGCCCGGTGCGAAGTAGTGCACATGCCAGTCATAGCCGTCGTGGTCGGTCAGACGGGGGGTGGTGCCCGCGGCGGCGACCAGTTCGTTGATCATCATGGCCGCGGACCGGGCGTCAGGCGCCGCGAAGATCGCCGCGAACCGCGCCCGGACCCTGCGCACCGCGGAGAGGTCGAACTCCGAGAGCACGCCGACATCGCTCATCTTGTGGTTTCGTACGAAATCCGTGAGAGCCGGGACATCGGGCAGTCCGTCCGCCGCCGCATCTTCCTCCGGCGCGGTGTTCACCAGATCCACCACGGTGTCGAGGGCGCACCGGGTGTCGTGGGTGATCAGCACGTTTCGCTCCCTGGCCTGGGGGGTCGGGCGGGCGCCCGCCGATGCTGGCCGATGGTAGCGACAACCGCGCCCACCGCACCCGTGTGTGCCCGACCTCTCGCTCGCCGGTAGAACGCCGCCGATCCCCCGAGGGGTTCCCAGGGCACGCCGTCCGGACGGAACGCGGTCGGACGTACACGGAGGGCAGCCGGACGCGCACAGCCCGACGCCGCCTCCGTGACGCTCACGGTGACGGCGCCTGCCTGTGCCGTATGCGGTTGTCTTGGCCCGAGCCGTCTCCCCGAGTGGACGGCGCCGGGCTGCTTGGAGGGGCCGCGACCTAGCTCTCCGCCAGGATGTGCGAGAGCTCCTGATCCAGGTCGAAGTGCCGGTGTTCCGTGCCGGGCGGCACGGCGGCGTCGGTTCGCTTCAGGAAGGACTCAAGGGCCCGCGCCGGGGCCTCGAGCAGCGCCTCCCCCTCCGGGGAGCTGAGGGCGATGCACACGACGCCCTGACCATGGCTGCGGGATGGCCAGACGCGGACGTCGCCGGTGCCGGTGGGCCGGTGAAGCCCCTCGGCGAGGAGGTCGCGGGCGAACACCCACTCGACGGTCTCCTCGGCTCCGGTGTGGAAGGTGGCGTGCACGGCGTAGGGGTCGGCCGTGTCGTACCGCAGGCCTGCGGGGACAGGCAGGGAGGACTCGCTCGACACAACGAGGCGCAGGTGCAGCTCGCAGCTGACCGTGGTGTTCATAAGCGCCAGGGCCTTTCGCTCAGTGTGCGCTCGGGGATTCGCACGTCGGCGAAATCGACATGCCACCTACGGTGCCGTTGTAAACCCCTCTGAGGGTTTTGCGTGTGTTTACGTAACTCTTCCGGCCGAGAACTCGTACCAGACCTACGACCATTCCAGTGACCGGATTCACTCGGGTAGGGTTTGTCTGTATGAATACGGGGAGTGACGATCCGGGCGAGGTCGCCGTGGCAGCGGACAAGGCGAGGACGGGCCGGCCGGAGGCCGGGCAGGAGACCGGGCACGAGGCCGAGCGCGGGCTCGGCTCACGGGCGCCGGAATTCGTCAAGGCCCGCCGGCTCCTGCACCTGAGCTGGCAGGTAGGGGTCTTCGTGGTCGGCCTCGCGGTGGTCGGCGCGGGGATCATCATGCTGCCGCTGCCCGGGCCCGGCTGGGTGGTGATCTTCGGAGGCATGGCCATCTGGGCGACCGAGTTCGTCTGGGCCCAGCTCGTGCTCCGCTGGACCAAACGCAAGATCACCGAAGCGGCCCACCGTGCCCTCGACCCCAAGGTGCGCCGCCGCAACATCACACTGACCGTGACCGGACTGGTGATCATCGGCGTGCTCGCCGGGATCTACCTGTGGAAGTTCGGCCTCGTCATGCCGTGGAAGATCAAGGACCAGTGACGCGGCTTCGCCGGCCGGCGGCACCCGCCGCCCGGCCCCGGTCGGACGCACCCCCTGACATGCGGTAATGTTCTTCCTGCGCCCGGGCGATTAGCTCAGTGGGAGAGCGCTTCGTTCACACCGAAGAGGTCACTGGTTCGAACCCAGTATCGCCCACCCGGACCGACGGCCCATCTGCGACCAGCAGGTGGGCCGTCGGCGTATGCGCGCCCTGTCGGCGGGCGGTGCGAGCGGGCGGGCCCAGGGCTCCCGCACCGTCGCGTTTTGCCGAACCGGCAACAACCCTCGTGCCCGCCGGGCCGCCCACCGGATCATCGAGAGGCACCCCGACCGACGGCCCGGGCGCCGGCCGTCGCACACCGGGCCGCCCGGCCACACCGTCACGACCGGCGGCCCGCCCCCCGGGCCACGCGCGCCCGGCGCCGACGTCCGCCCGGCCCTCACCGGCCCGCCGGGTGTGACGGGCCCGGGGTGGGGGTGGCACCACCTGCACCGCAGCTTCGGCCCACGTAGGCACACCACCAGGAGGACCCATGCAGCCCACCACCCCCGGTGCCGCCCCGGCCACCTCCTCCGGGGCTCCCAGCGCCGCCTCTGCCGCCTCCACCGGGGCTCCCGGCACCGCCCCCACGGTCGTCCCCGTCGCTCCCGCCGGCACTCCCCGCTCCGCCCCCGCCGGCACTTCGGGCACCGCTGCCCCCACCCACCACCTCCTCCCCACCCCGGCGGGCCGCACCCACGCCGTGCAACAGGGCGGCCACGGCCCCCTCGTGCTGCTCCTGCACGGCTTCCCGGAGTCCTGGTACACCTGGCGTCACCAGTTGCCGGTGCTCGCCGCCGCCGGTTACCGGGCGGTGGCGATCGACGTGCGTGGTTACGGCCGTTCGTCCAAGCCGGCGTCCGTGGACGCGTACCGGATGCTGGACCTGGTCGCGGACAACGTCGCCGTGGTGGAGGCGCTGGGTGAGGGGCCCGCGGTGGTCGTCGGGCACGACTGGGGCGCCTCGATCGCCGCCGTATCGGCACTGACCAGGCCGGACGTGTTCCGGGCCGTGGGTCTGCTGAGCGTGCCGTACACCCCGCCGGGTGGCCCGCGGCCCAGCGAGGTCTTCGCGGCGATGGCGGGGGGCGGGACCGGGGACGGGGCCCGGGATGGCGCCGGGGATGGCGCCGGGGAAGAGTTCTACGTCTCGTACTTCCAGCGGCCGGGCCGCGCGGAGGCCGAGATCGAGCCCGATGTGCGTGGGTGGCTCGCCGGTTTCTACGCGGCCCTGTCCGCCGACACCATGCCCGAGCCGGGCGCTCCCGCCCCGTACTTCGTCAGCCCCGGCGGCACACTGCGTGACCGTTTCCCGGTCGGCGTACTGCCGTCCTGGCTGGGGGAGCGGGACCTCGATGTGTACGCCGGGGAGTTCGAGCGGACCGGGATGACCGGGGCCCTGAACCGGTACCGCAATATGGACCGGGACTGGGCGGACCTGGCCGATCACGCGGGCGCCCCGATCACGCAGCCGTCGCTGTTCATCGGGGGTGAGCGGGACGCCTCCCTCGCCTGGCTGGCCGGCGCCCTGAAGGCCTTCCCCGAGACCCTGCCGGGGCTGCTCGGCTCGCACATCCTGGACGGATGCGGGCACTTCGTCCAGCAGGAACGCCCGGACGAGACGAACCGGATCCTGCTCGACTGGCTCACGTCCCTGCCGGCCTGACCGGTCCGGTCTGGCGGGTGGGTGGCTTGTGGGTCTGGTCGGTCCCCGGTCTGGCTGGTGGGTGGCTTGTGGGTCTGGTCGGTCCCCGGTCTGGCTGGTGGGGGGCCTGTGGGTCTGGTAGTCCTCCGCCTCGCGGGTCTGTGCCCTGTGGGCCCGGTCGCCGCCCGCGTTGCCCGTCTGCGACCTGCGGGCCAGATGGGTCCCCGCCTCCCCGGTCTGCGACCTGCGGGCCAGATGGGTCCCCGCCTCCCCGGTCTGCGACCTGCGGGCCAGATCGGCCCCCGCCTCGCCGGTCTGTCGCCTGCCGGCCTGGTCGGCGCCCCGCCTCGCGGATCTGCGCCTGTCAGCCCGATCCGTCCCAGTCTCACGGATCTTCCGTCTCTCGTCCCGATCGGCCCCGCCTGTCCGACCCCTCCGTCGGCCTGTCGGTCACCCTTCCCCTCACCAGGGGAAACGGCCGGCAGGCCGACCCGTCGCCCCGGCCGCCCGCAAGAAATCCTGTCCGAATCATTGACGCACCCCGGGCCCCTCCGTACCTTGTGCCAGCAAGCGCTTGCTTGAAACGATTCATGCGGTGTGCGGCGACGCTGCTGCGGGGAGGGCCCGACTGTGGGAACCAGGAATCTTGACAGGCGTACGATCCTGAAGGCGGCCGGGGCGTCGGCGGCCACGCTGGGGCTCGCCGCGACGACGGGGTGCGGAGGCGACAGCGGCTCCGGGAACGGGACGGTGACGATCCGTTACTCCTGGTGGGGTGCCGAGGAGCGGGCCAAGAAGATCAACCAGAGCATCGCGCTCTTCGAGGAGAAGTACCCGAAGATCAAGGTCAAGACGGACTTCCAGACGTACCAGTCCTTCTGGGAGAAGTTCCAGACGCAGGCCGCCGGCGGAAATCCCCCGGACGTTTTCCAAAACGCCGTCACATTCCTTAGGAAGTACGACAAGCGGGGAATTCTCCTCGATCTGAAGTCACAGGTGCAGGCCGGAAATCTGAGCCTGGATCACTTCCGCGAGGGTGTCACGAAGGTCGGCGAGGTCGACGGCAAGCAGCTCGGCGTTCCCGTCGGCTCCAACACCATGGCGCTCGTCATCGACAAGAAGGTCTTCCGGAAGGCGGGCGTCGAGCCGCGGCCCGGCTGGACCTGGGACGAGTACTTCAAGGCCCTGAAGACCGTCCACGACAAGACGAAGATCCCCGGGGACACCGGCTACTTCACCATCATGTACCTGTACGACCTCTACCTCCGCCAGAACGGCAAGGCGTTCTTCACCGACGACGGACTCGGCTTCGACAAGGCCGATCTGACGGAGTGGTGGACCGACGGCTACAACCGGGTCAAGGCCGGTCACGTCACCGACCCGAAGGTCGTCTCGCAGGACCAGCCCAAGTCCTCGCTCTCCGCCGGGCACGGCGCCTCGGAGTTCACCTGGGACAACTTCACCGTCCGCTACTCGGCGGAGGGCGACAGCGCGTACGGTCTCGCGCCGATCCCCACCACCGACGGCAAGCACACCGGCCAGTACCTCGCCTCCCTCATGCTCAGCGCCTCCGCCCGCACCTCCCACCCGAAGGAGGTGGCGCGGTTCATCGACTTCATGGTCCACGACCCCAGGGTCGGCAAGATCATGGGCTACGACCGGGGCATCCTCGCGAGCACCGAGCAGTACGAGGCCTACAAGCCGACCGACGCCATCAACAAGGAGATCGCGCGGTACGAGCAGGACACCGCCAAGTCCGGTGTCCTCGGCACGATCACCCCGCACCCCTCCGGTGCCGACACCATCGAGGCCGCCTTCCTGCGCATCGGCGGTGACCTCGGACAGGGCAAGGCGAAGGTCGCGGACGCGGTGAAGCAGTTCTTCACCGAGGCCGAGGCCGCCTTCCAGGCCTGAGGGGAACCGCCGTGACGCTCGTCAAGGACTCGGTGCCCGCGACCCGCGCGGCACGCTCGGCCGCCACCGCGAGGACGGGGCGGCCGGGCCGGCGGCGGGAGAACCTCGCCGGCTACCTCTTCATGTCCCCGTGGATCGCCGGCTTCCTGCTGCTGACCGCGGGCCCGATGACCGCCTCGCTGTACTTCGCGTTCACCGACTACAACCTCTTCACCACCCCGAAGTGGGTCGGGTTCGACAACTTCACCAAGATGTTCGACGACCCGAGATGGCAGAAGTCGGTGGAGGTGACGGCCAAGTACGTCGTCATCGGCACCCCGCTGAAGCTGCTGCTCGCCCTCGGCGTCGCCCTGCTCCTCGCCCAGAGCCGCCGCGGCCAGGCCTTCTACCGGGCCGCCTTCTACGCCCCCTCGCTCATCGGCGCGAGCGTCTCGGTCGGCTTCGTCTGGCGGTCCCTGTTCTCCGACGGAGCGATCGTGGACCGTACGCAGACCTTCCTCGGCTTCCACGTCGGCGGCTGGGTCGGCAACGCCGACTGGGTGCTGTACTGCCTGGTCGCGCTGACCGTGTGGCAGTTCGGGGCGCCCATGGTCATCTTCCTGGCCGGGCTCAAGCAGGTGCCCGGGGAGCTGTACGAGGCGGCCGAGATGGACGGCGCCGGGCCCTTCAGGAAGTTCTGGAACATCACCCTGCCGATGATCTCCCCGGTGCTCTTCTTCAACGTGCTGCTGGAGACCATCCACTCCTTCCAGATCTTCGGCTCCGCCTACGTCGTCTCCAACACCTACTGCGGACCGGCCGACGCCACGCTCGTCTACACCTGCTACCTGTACCAGCAGGGCTTCAAGAACTCCCAGATGGGCTTCGCCTCCGCCATGGCCTGGATGCTGCTGCTCGCCGTGGCCCTGGTGACGGCCGTCCTCTTCTGGTCCCAGAAGAAGTGGGTGCACTACGAGGAGGGCGCCCGATGAGCTCCCCCCGTCTCCCGGCTCCGCTCCAGCCGGGGGTACCCCCACCGACCACCACCAAGCCGTCCGCGCCGACCCGCCGGCGCACCGGCTCCCTCGCCTGGCACCTCGGTGCCCTGCTGATCCTGGCCGTCATCCTCTACCCGGTCGTCTGGGTGATCGGCGCCTCCTTCAAGCCGAGCAAGGGCATCATCAACAGCCTCACGCTGTTCCCCTCCCGGCCGATCCTGTCCAACTTCAAGGGTCTCGCCGACGGCATCGCGGACATCTCGATCTGGACGTTCTTCCAGAACTCGCTCTTCTACGCGGGCGGTGCGGTCGTCGGCGTCCTGATCTCCTGCTCGCTGACCGCGTACGCCTTCGCGCGCATCCGGTTCGCCGGGCGCAACCTGCTGTTCTCCCTCATGATCGGCACGCTCCTGCTGCCGTACCACGTGCTGCTCATCCCGCAGTACGTGATGTTCCAGAAGCTGGAGCTGGTCAACACCTATGTGCCGCTGCTGATCGGCAAGTACCTCGCCACCGAGGCCTTCTTCGTCTTCCTGATGGTGCAGTTCATGCGGAACCTGCCCCGTGAACTGGACGAGGCCGCCCGTCTCGACGGCTGCGGACACCTGCGCATCTACTGGTCGGTCGTGCTGCCGCTGTGCCGGCCCGCGCTCATCACCAGCGCGATCTTCACCTTCATCAACGCCTGGAACGACTTCATGGGCCCGCTGATCTACCTCAACGAGCCCGGCAAGTACACCGTGTCCCTGGGCCTGATGATGTTCCGCGACTCCGACGGCGTGGCCGCGAACTACGGCGGCATGATCGCCATGTCCCTGGTCGCGCTGCTGCCGGTGCTGCTGTTCTTCCTCGCCTTCCAGCGCTATCTCATCGACGGCATGGCGACGTCCGGACTGAAGGGCTGAGCCATGGCCGAAGCACGGGTGAAGCCGCACAGGGAGTCCCTGGTCGCGGAGCGGTTCGGGATCTTCGCCGAATGCCTGCTGACCGGGGTGTGGATCGCGGTGGCCTGCCTCGGGGTCGTCACCTACCCGGCCGCGTTCGCCGCCGGCGCCCGGCACCTGCGCCGCCGTACGGCCCAGCAGGGCGGCGGGTGGCGGGAGTTCACCGCCGACTTCCGGTCCGCGCTGCGCGGGGGGTGGGCGGTCGGTGTCGCCGGGTGGGCCGCCGCGCTGCTCGCCCGGGTGGACGTCCAGGCGGTGCGGGCCGGACTGCCCGGCGGCCCGCCGGCCGGGGCCGTAGGACTGTTCGCGCTGCTCGGGCTGGCCGTGGCCGGGCTGCGGGCGGCGGCGGTCTGGGCGCCGGGGGAGCGCTGGCGGGTGCTGTTCGCCGATGCCGGGCGGCGTACCGTCCGGGACCCCGCCGGCTCCTTCCTGCTCGTCGGCGGAGCCGTCCTGACCTGTACGTCCGCCCTGCTCATCGCCCCGCTCGCGGTTCCCGTGCTGGGGGCCGTCGCCGCGGCGGCCGTCGCCGTCGAGGAGCGGTACCGGCGCCGCTGAGCCCGCGGCGCCCGTCACTCAAGGCCGATGCCCTGAGCACCGTACCCCTCCCTGTCATGCCCCTGATCAGTACCCGTACGGAAGGAAGGCCGCCACTCCCATGTCTCCCATCCCCCGCAGGTCCCTCCTCAAGGCCGCCGCCGTCGCCGGAGCCGCCGCCCCGTTCAACTGGGCCCTGGGGACCAGGAGCGCCGAGGCCGCACCCGGAGCCGCCGGTGACGGCGCCGACCCGGTGACCCTGGACTGGCTGGAGGACGGCGGCCTCGGCGCGGCCCCCGGCGCCACCGTCGGCGTGCCCTGGCCCATGGGCGCCCACCAGGAGGACCAGACCTTCGCCGTCACGGCCGCCGACGGCAAGGCCGTCCCCGTCCAGACCTGGCCGCTCGCCTACTGGCCCGACGGCTCCCTCAAGTGGACGGCCCACGCGGTCAGTTCCGGCAGCGGGAAGCTCACGCTCGCCGCGGGCACCCCCGCCGAACCCGCGAAGAAGGTGACCGTCGACACAAGCGGCGGCACCGTCGACGTCTCCACCGGCGTCATCACCGCGAAGATCGGCAAGAACGGATCCACGATCGTCAAGTCCGTCACCCGCGGCTCCACGGAGATCGCCAGGAACGGCAGGCTCGTCCTGATCCGGCAGCCCGAGATCGAGGACGAGGACCAGGGCACGGTCAGGACCGAGCGGTTCGACGGCGCGGTCTTTGAGGTCACCGTCGAACAGGACGGCCCGGTCCGGGCCGTCGTCCGTGTCGACGGCAAGCACCGCAGGGGCGAACTCGGCTGGCTGCCGTTCTCCCTCCGCCTCTACTTCTACGCCGGCTCCGACTCCTTCCGCATGGTGCACACCATCACCTACGACGGCACCCAGGAACCCGGCAAGGCATCCGGCGACTTCATCCGCGGCCTCGGCGTCCGCTTCACCGTCCCGATGCGCGACGCGGCCTACGACCGGCACATCCGCATCGGCGGCGAGGGCACCGGCCTGCTCCGCGAGGCCGTCCAGGGCATCACCGGACTGCGCCGCGACCCCGGCGCCGCCGTGCAGGCGGCGCAGTACGAGGGGAAGAAGCTGCCCGACCCGGCCACCTGGGACCAGCGGGTGACGACCCGCCTGCAGTACATCCCGCACTGGGGCGACTACACCCTCGCCCAGCTGTCCGCCGACGGCTTCACCGTGCGCAAGCGCACCAAGAAGGGCCACGGCTGGATCGCCGCCGGCGGTGGCAGGCGGGCCTCCGGCTTCGGCTACGTCGGCGGCACGAGCGGCGGCCTCTCCTTCGGCCTGCGGGACTTCTGGGAGAAGTTCCCCGCCCAGCTCGACGTCCGCGACGCCCACACCGACGAGGCCACCGTCACCCTCTGGCTCTGGTCGCCCGAGGCCCAGCCCATGGACCTGCGCTTCTACCACGACGGCATGGGCCAGGACACCTACGCCGAACAGCTCGAAGGCCTCAACATCACCTACGAGGACTACGAGCCCGGGTTCGGCACCCCCTACGGCATCGCCCGCACCTCCGAACTCCTCTTCTGGGCCAACGACTCCACCCCGGCCGCCGAGACCCTCGCCCGGCAGGCCGAAGCCGTACGGGTGCTGCCCCAGCTCGCCGCCCCGCCCGGACAGCTCATCAAGGCAAAGGTCTTCGGCCCCGGCCTGTACGCCGAGCCGGACCGCTCCACCCCGGCCAAGGCGAAGATCGAGGACCACCTCGACTTCCTCTTCACCTACTACAAGGACCAGGTGGAGATGCGCCGCTGGTACGGCTTCTGGGACTACGGCGACATCATGCACACCTACGACTCCGCCCGGCATGTGTGGCGGTACGACATCGGCGGCTACGCCTGGGACAACTCCGAACTCTCGCCGGACCTGTGGCTCTGGTACGCGTACCTGCGTTCCGGCCGGTCCGACATCTTCCGCTTCGCCGAGGCGATGACCCGGCACACCGGCGAGGTCGACGTCTACCACCTCGGGAAATGGGCCGGCCTCGGCACCCGGCACGGCGTGCAGCACTTCGCCGACAGCGCCAAACAGCAGCGCATCGCCAACACCACGTACCGGCGCTTCTACTACTTCCTCACCGCCGACGAACGCGTCGGCGACCTCATGCACGCCAACGTCGACTCCGACGAGACCTTCCTCGTCCTCGACCCGCAGCGCAAGGTCCGCACCGACCCCTACACCCCCGACCGGCACGCCCTGTCCATCGGCTTCGGCACCGACTGGAGCGGCCTGGTGTCGGCCTGGCTGACCGAGTGGGAACGCAAGGGCCCCAAGTGGGAGAAGGCCAAGGCGCGCGTGCTGTCCACCATGGAGGGCATCGCCGCCCAGCCCAACGGCTTCGTCCAGGGCAGCGGCCTGTACGACCTCGACACCGGGAAGTTCGCCGTCGCCGACAAGCCGGTGGTCTCCGTCTCCCACCTCTCGGCCGTCTTCGGGCTGAACGAGCTGTGCGCCGAGCTGATCCACCTCGTCGACATGCCGAAGTTCAAGGAGGCCTACCTGGACTACTGCCGCTACTTCAACGCCACCAAGGCCGAGCAGACCGCACGCTACGGCTCCCACTTCGGCACCCTGCTGCTCTTCCAGGGCCACTCGCGTCTCGACGCCTACGCCGCCGTCCAGACCGGCGACGCGGCCCTGGCCAGGCGGGCCTGGGCCAAGTTCTACGGCTCCGACGGCTACACCGAGTCCTCCCCCTGGAAGACCGGGAAGCTGACCGGACCGGCCACCCTGGTCGAAGGGAGCGAGGCGGCCTGGGTGTCCACCAACGACACCGCCCTCTACGGCCTCGCCGCCATCGAGAACCTGGCCCTGCTCGGCGACACGATGCCGGCCTGACCGGAACTGGGGGAGCGCCGCTGCACGGGCGGCGGCGCTCGCGCCCCCAGTGTGACGCCGGCCATGGCCCCGCGCATGAGTACCCGTACTCACATCTCCGCACCTCTTCGCGCCACACTCGACCCATGGACTGGAACCACTACCGCTTCCGCAGCGTGTGGCCCCTGCCCGCCCCGCCGGCCACCGTGTACGCGGCACTGGAGCGGGCCGAGGACTATCCCCGCTGGTGGCCGCAGGTGCGGGCGGTGACCCGGCGGGACGACGGCACCGGCGTGATCACCATCCGGTCCGCGCTGCCGTACGCCCTCACGTCCACCGTGCGGGAGACCCGCCGGGACCCGGCCGCCGGCGTCCTGGAGGTCACCCTGTCCGGCGACATCGACGGCTGGGCCCGCTGGACGGTCACCCCCGGCGGCCCCGGCACCCTCGCCCGCTACGACCAGGAGGTCCGCGTCCGCAAGCCCCTGCTCAGGCGGCTCGCCCTGCCGGGACGGCCGCTCTTCCGCCTCAATCACCGGCTGATGATGCGGGCCGGACGGCGCGGACTGCTGCGCCACCTGCGAGCGGTTTGAAGGAACCCCGCCGGGACCTGTATTGTTCAGTGCGTTCCCGGGCGATTAGCTCAGTGGGAGAGCGCTTCGTTCACACCGAAGAGGTCACTGGTTCGAACCCAGTATCGCCCACCGGGAAAGGCCGGTCCGCCGTCGCGGACCGGCCTTCTTCATGCCGCCGAGCCCTCACGCCGCCGCCGGCAGCTCCGGCCTGAGCGGCCACTCCGTGCTGACGACCTCCTCCGAGCCGCTGCGCGCGAACCACGCCTGCAAGCCCCGCGCCTGCGCCGCGTGCCAGTTCGCCTGCAGCGTGTGCAGGTCGGCGGGGGACAGCCGCTCCAGCCGGGTCGCGAACCGGCGGCCCAGCGCCCGTACGACATCCATCGCGGCCAGCGCGTCCGCCGCCGCGTCATGCGCGTCCTGCAGCGTCACGCCGTAGTGCGCGCACAGGTCCGTCAGCGTGCGCCGGCCCTTGCGGTACCGGTCCAGATGCTTGTCCAGCACCCGCGGGTCCAGCACCCTGAGCGGCACCGACTCGAACCAGCGGTCCAGCGACGACGCCCGGTGCCGGCGCAACTCCCGGTCCAGCAGCGTCAGATCGAACGGCGCGTTCATCACCACCAGCGGCCGGCCCAGCGCCGCGTGCTCGGCCAGCTGCTCGGCTATCTCGTACATCACCGGGGCCGGCCAGCGCCCGTTGTGCTGCAGGTGCTCCTCCGTCAGCCCGTGCACCGCCGTCGCCGCCTCCGGCACCGGCACACCCGGGTTCACCAGCCACCGGGTGATCCGGGGCCGGGTCCCCGGCGCGTCCTGGACGACGACGGCGGCCGACACGATCCGGTCGGTCTCGACGTCCACGCCCGTCGTCTCCGTGTCGAAGGCGGCCAGCGGCCCTTCGTACCAGGTCGTCATCCCAACCCAACTCCTCGTTCACCCACGGCAGGTGACGTTCCGTCTTCTGCCCGTTTGGTGATACCCGGGCCGTTTGCGACGTACGCCGGGAGGAGACAACAGGAGTACGGGTCTTTGCAGTTCAGCGGCCCACAGCGGGGAAACCCTTGCCTTGGAAGGCTGTTGGTCATGGCCATAGCGCAGCCCGAGCGGGGCGGGCTGCTGCCCGAACGTCCGGGCCACCTTCGCGGCTCGCTCGCCACCACCGCCTGCATGGAGACACTGCAGGTCGGCTATCTGCACGCGGTCGCCGCCGCGGCCGGCTGCTCGCTGTCCCAGCCCTTTCCGGACAACGGCATCGACTGGCACGTCAGCCACAGCGCGCCCGGACACACCGTCGACGACGAGGTCACGATCAAGGTGCAGCTCAAGGCCACCTACCAGGTCCCGCCGAACCCTCCGGGGCGCTCCTTCTCCTTCACCCTCGACAACGACCACCTGCGCAAACTCGCCCGCACCCCCGTCTCGGTCCACAAAATCCTGGTCGTCATGCTCGTGCCCCGCTCCCAGGGCGACTGGCTGCGCGCCAGCCACGACCGCCTCGACCTGAGGCACTGCTGCTACTGGATCAACCTCGCCGGCCACCCCGTCACCGGCCGCAACCGGACCACCGTGCGGATACCGACCTCACGCATCTTCGACGACCGGGCGCTCTGCGAGATCATGACGCGCGTCGGGACGGGAGGCAGACCATGAGGAACCGTCCCTGTGACGAGCCGGTACGGCAGGTCCGGCCGCACCCCGACGACCTCCCCTGGAACCGGCCGCCCCAGCCCGCCGACGTCGACCCCGCCGTACTCGGCGCCCTGCTGCACCGGCACGGCTGGCAGCGGCGCGGCGGAGCGGCCGGGCGCTACGGCCGCTGGACCCCGCCGGGCCCGGGCGGCGCCGGGACCAGCCTGCTCGTCCCCGAGAACCGCGCCTTCCCCGACAGCGACGACCTGCTCGGCGAGGCCCTCGACGCCCTCGCCCGCAGCCATGCCCCCTCCGCGCGCGAGGTCCTGATCTCCCTCGCCGTACCCAGCGACGAGATCCGCTGGTGGCGCGACACCCCGAGCGGACCCGCCGGCGCCGCCCCGTGGACCGCCGACGACCATCTGCGCGGCGCCGCCCGGCAGACGCTGTTCGCCGCCGCGCTCGCCACACGCGCGCGTGCCGGCTACCACGGCGCCCGCCACCGCCGCTCCGCCGCCGCCCTCCTGGACGAGGTCCTCGTCGGCCCCGTCACCGAGGGCCGCGCCCTCACCGCCTTCGTCCCCGTGCCCACCGGCCGCCCCCTCGCCGTCCGCCTCCACCAGGCCCTCCACGCCGCCCGCGAGGCCATCGACTACCGGCGGGCCACCGGCGGCATGGACGCCTTCGACGGCGCCGTCGAGGCCGGCGTCAGCCGTGAGCTGACCGAGGCGCTCAGCGCGCTCGTCCGCGGCACCGAGGGCGCCCGCGTCGCCGTCGCCTGGGCGCCCGGCGCCGGTGTTCCGGAAGGCTGCGCCCCCTCCGCGGAACCCGTCGAGTTCTCACCCGGCGACCTGCCCGCGCTCCGCGAGGCCGCCGCCCGCTACCTGCGCGCGGAACCCTCCGTCCCGGTCCGCGTCACCGGCGCCGTCGTCCGCATGCGCCGCTTCGGTCCCGGCGGCGAGGGCACCGTACGCCTGCGCGTCCTCGCCGGCGCCGACGTCCCGCACCTGCGCGTCACCCTGGACGAGGAGGACTACCGCATCGCCGGCCACGCCCACCTCGTCGGCCTCCCCGTCCGCGTGCACGGTCGGCTGGAGAGCCGTGGCGGCTTCCGCAGGCTCACCGGCGCCTCCGGCGTCGTACCCGTGCAGGTGGACGAGGGCGAGCGGGAGCGGCTGATGAAGTCCCTCCAGGAGAACCTCGACTTCTTCGAGGAGGCCTGCGGTGAGGAGTGAGGGGCGGGCGACCGAGGGTGACCGTTTCGCGGTCGGTGCCGTCGGGTCGGTACGATCGCCTGTGCGCGCGCTCCTGGTATGGCGCCGCACCCCACCTTCAGTCAGGAGAGACCGGTGTCAGACGTCCGTGTGATCATCCAACGCGATTCCGAGCGGGAAGAACGCGTGGTGACGACGGGCACTACGGCCGCCGACCTCTTCGCGGGCGAGCGCTCGATCATCGCCGCGCGCGTGGGCGGCGAGCTGAAGGACCTCACCTACGCACTGTCCGACGGCGACGAGGTCGAGGGCGTCGAGATCTCGTCCGAGGACGGCCTGAACATCCTGCGCCACTCCACCGCGCACGTCATGGCGCAGGCCGTGCAGGAACTCTTCCCCGAGGCCAAGCTGGGCATCGGCCCGCCCGTCAAGGACGGCTTCTACTACGACTTCGATGTCGAGAAGCCGTTCACGCCCGAGGATCTCAAGGCCATCGAGAAGAAGATGCAGGAGATCCAGAAGCGCGGGCAGCGCTTCTCCCGCCGTGTCGTCACCGACGAGGCCGCCCGCGAGGAACTGGCCGACGAGCCGTACAAGCTGGAGCTGATCGGCCTCAAGGGGTCGGCGTCACACGATGACGGCGCGGACGTCGAGGTGGGCGCCGGCGAGCTGACGATCTACGACAACCTGGACGCCAAGACCGGCGAGCTGTGCTGGAAGGACCTGTGCCGCGGTCCGCACCTGCCCTCGACCCGGCTGATCCCCGCGTTCAAGCTGATGCGCAACGCGGCCGCCTACTGGCGCGGCAGCGAGAAGAACCCGATGCTCCAGCGCATCTACGGCACCGCGTGGCCGTCCAAGGACGAGCTGAAGCAGTACCTGGACTTCCTCGCCGAGGCCGAGAAGCGCGACCACCGCAAGCTCGGCACCGAGCTGGACCTCTTCTCGATCCCCGAGCAGATCGGCTCCGGCCTCGCCGTCTTCCACCCCAAGGGCGGCATCGTCCGCCGGGTCATGGAGGACTACTCGCGGCGCCGCCACGAGGAAGAGGGCTACGAGTTCGTCTACACCCCGCACGCGACGAAGGGGAAGCTCTTCGAGACGTCCGGGCACCTGGACTGGTACGCCGAGGGCATGTACCCGCCCATGCAGCTCGACGAGGGCGTGGACTACTACCTCAAGCCCATGAACTGCCCGATGCACAACCTGATCTTCGACGCGCGTGGCCGTTCGTACCGCGAACTGCCGCTGCGCCTCTTCGAGTTCGGGACCGTGTACCGGTACGAGAAGTCGGGCGTCGTGCACGGCCTGACCCGCGCGCGGGGCTTCACGCAGGACGACGCGCACATCTACTGCACCCGTGAGCAGATGTCCGACGAGCTGGACAAGACGCTCACCTTCGTCCTCGGCCTGCTGCGGGACTACGGTCTGACCGACTTCTACCTGGAGCTGTCCACCAAGGACCCGGAGAAGTTCGTCGGCTCCGACGAGGTCTGGGAGGAGGCGACCGAGACCCTGCGCCAGGTCGCCGAGAAGCAGGGCCTGCCCCTCGTCCCCGACCCGGGCGGTGCCGCCTTCTACGGCCCGAAGATCTCCGTCCAGACCAAGGACGCCATCGGCCGCACCTGGCAGATGTCGACCATCCAGCTCGACTTCAACCTGCCCGAGCGGTTCAACCTGGAGTACACGGGTCCGGACGGCTCCAAGCAGCGCCCGGTCATGATCCACCGTGCGCTGTTCGGCTCCATCGAGCGCTTCTTCGCCGTCCTGCTGGAGCACTACGCGGGTGCCTTCCCGGCGTGGCTGGCGCCGGTCCAGGCGATCGGCATCCCGATCGGCGACGCGCACGTGGAGTACCTGCGGAAGTTTGCGACCGCGGCCAAGAAGCAGGGCCTGCGCGTCGAGGTGGACTCCTCCTCGGACCGCATGCAGAAGAAGATCCGCAACGCCCAGAAGCAGAAGGTGCCCTTCATGGTCATCGCGGGCGACGAGGACATGTCGAACGGCTCGGTGTCCTTCCGCTACCGCGACGGCTCGCAGGAGAACGGCATCCCGTTCGACGAGGCCATCGCGAAGATCGCGAAGGTGGTCGAGGAGCGGACCCAGGTCTGAACCGCCTGAGCCTTGAGGGCCCCCGGTATCACGGTCCCGGGGGCCCTTCCCTTTCCTCGTCCCCCTCCCGCGAGAACCGCTGGAGCAGCAGCGAGGAGAACGAGCCCGTCACCGCGCCCAGCAGGGCGAGGCCGCAGGCCATGAGGGCGACGGCGATGGTGCGGCCCCAGGGGGTGACGGGGGTGACGTCGCCGTAGCCGACGGTCGCCAGTGTCGAGCAGGTCCACCACACCGAGTCGCCGAACGTACGGATCGTGGCGTGCGGGGCCCCGCGTTCCTGCTGGTACACGGCGAGCGCGCCGGAGAAGCCCAGCAGCAGTGCGGACAGGCCGGCGTAGAGCACCACGCGCGCGTGCAGTGTGAGCCGGGCGCGGCCCCGCCTGCGCTGGACCACGTCGTACAGCCGCACGATGCGCAGCGGCCACAGCAACGGCAGCAGCATGACCAGCGTGTCCAGCCAGTGGCAGGTCACGAAGCTGAGCCCGCGGCCGCTCAGCCGCCAGCGCACCGCGTAGTCGACGACGAACACCGCCCAGGCGGCCCCGGTGATCACCCGCAGGACGTCGTGTGCGGTCGGGGGCAGGCCCTCCACCAGCACATGCGCCGCGTAGCCGGCGAGGTAGAGCAGCGACGCGATGCCGAGCGGCAGCGCGGCGCGCCCCTCCCAGCGTTCCCAGCGCCGCGTACGGCTGTCGTCGTCCACCGGCCAAGCTTGGCCGGAGACCGTCGGCCGGCCGCCCCGGCGACACGCCGGGAAGGGGTGAAGCCATATGCTGCCTAGCATGACGAGTGAGCCGGAGCAGCAGATCGGAGTGGGGACGCAGGACGCGTTCCAGCGCCTGTGGACGCCCCACCGGATGGCCTACATCCAGGGCGAGAACAAGCCGACCGGCCCGGGGGCCGGCGACGGCTGCCCCTTCTGCTCGATTCCGGCCAAGTCGGACGAGGACGGGCTGATCGTCCGGCGCGGTGAGCATGTGTACGCCGTGCTCAACCTGTACCCGTACAACGGCGGCCATCTGATGACCGTGCCGTACCGGCATGTGGCCGACTACACGGATCTGACCGGGCCGGAGACCGCCGAGCTGGCGGAGCTGACCAAGGAGGCGATGACCGCTCTGCGGACCGCGTCCGGCGCGCAGGGTTTCAACATCGGCATGAACCAGGGCGCGGTCGCGGGTGCCGGCATCGCCGCGCATCTGCACCAGCACATCGTTCCGCGCTGGGGCGGCGACACGAACTTCATGCCGGTCGTGGGCCACACCCGGGTGCTGCCGCAGCTGCTGGCGGACACCCGGAAGATGCTGGCGGAGGCCTGGCCGGCGGCATGAACAGCCTGTCCGGCGTGTGAGGACGAGGCCGTTCACGGCCGATGCGGGGGTCTGGGGGCTGCGGGCCCCAGTGACCACGGCCCACGCGCACCCGCACCGGCCGGGCCGCCGGAGGCCTACGCGTCGTAGAGGTCTGCCTTCTTCGGCGTCGGGTCCTGGACGTTGCCGCTGAGGAAGGCCGAGCGGGCGCCGAACTTCTCCGTGTTCACGCCGTTCTCCTCCAGGTGCTTGATCGCGGCGGAGTGGACCACGCGCAGCACCGGTGTGGCCGCGCGCAGCGCGTCGTCGGCCATGAAACGGTGGCGCCACGGCTGGTCGGCCCAGGCGTGCCGCAGGCCGAACGGCTCGGGCAGGCCGAGCGAGCCGCCGAGCCAGTTCAGCAGCGGCGGGTACCAGGTCAGCGGGGCGCGCACGGCGAGCCGTACGACCTCGTCGGGGGTGACCAGCGGCAGCTTGACCGTGCGGTTCTCCCAGGGCTTGAGGGACTTGGCGACTTCCTTGGTCGGCGCCTCCGGCTTGCTGGTGAACAGCGGGTTCACCGGTCCCAGCGCGTGCCCGGTGACCTCGATGCGCAGCGTCTCGTGCAGCACGGTGACGGTGATCAGCATGGTGATGACCAGCTGTCCGTCCCAGAGCGTCCACTGCACGCCCAGGTAGTGCCGGTCGCCGCTGCCGAACTGCTGCTTGTTGCAGATGTCCTGTATGGCGTGCGGCTTGACCTGGAAGGCCTCGACGTCGGTGCCCTCGGGCCGGGACACCGCCGTGGCCTTCTCGCCGATCGGGGTGACGATCCAGTGCCGTATGGACGGCTTGGGGAAGCCGCCGGTGTTCAGCGGGCCGCGCTCCAGGAGGGACAGCTGGTCGTGGATGGCGCGTATGACGTCCCAGCTGCGGAAGGGGTGGATCTCCCGGCTGGGGTCGGCGGGCACGAGGTCCTCGGCGAGCTGCCAGGCGCCCCAGCGGGTGCCCATGCCGAGTATGCCCTTGGGGCCGGCGTAGAAGACCGAGTTGGACCGCTGCTCGGCGCTCAGCCGGGCCAGTGACTGGCGCAGCTCCTCCGCGGCGGTCTGGCCGGGGCCGTGCGGCACGGCCTCCGGGACCTTGGCGCCGACGCTGGTGCCGGAGAGCAGGCCGTCCCAGCGGGCCCGCAGGTCCTTCGCGGTGCGCTCGCAGATCTGCTTGGCCCAGAACCAGCCGAGCACGGGGACGATCACGGACGCGCGGGCGTACCACGCCCAGAAGCCGGAGAACGGCATCTTGATCAGGAACAGCGCGGCGAGCACACCGACGCCCAGCAGGAGCGCGGTGGCCAGTGCCCCGGCCCGCTTGTCGTCGCGCCTGGTGACGAAGGTGCGCAACTGGAAGACGAGCAGCCAGCCGATCATCCCGGGCAGGAAGAGCAGGCCGCAGACGACGGTGATGGCGGTCAGGCGGTTGTCGCGCTCCCGGCGGATGTTGTTGGCGGCCAGGGCGTGTTCCACGACGAACTGCGGTTCGGAGCCGAAGGACTGGATGAGCGGTTTGCGGCCGGGGGCGAGCATCCGGTCGACGAGGGCCCGGGAGAACGCCTCACCGAGATTGGGCCGCAACAGCTTGATCCGGCCGGGCTTGACGGTCGACTGGTGCCACTCGTTGTCGGCCTTCTTGATCTCCTCGACCGGGCTGTCCCGGTACGCCGCGGAGGCCAGCGCGGAGGTCGCCGCCTGCCCCTCGTCGCCCGAGACGGGTACCTGGGGCCCGTCCCACTCCGTTCCAAACGACATTCCCGCCCCCATCGCCGCCGGTGCCCATCCTGCGGCCTTCCCGACTTCCCTGCTCCGCACACCTGTTGGACCGGTCGCCGTGCCGACACCGGTCGGCTGCCGGTCGGTTGCGGCACGACGACATCAGGTGATCAGCGTATCCGCCTGCACCGACAGCGCGTGGGCGGACGGCCGAAGCCGCCCGCCCGTGCGCCGGTCGTGCGCCGGTGTACTACGCCTCGTCCCCGGCCTGTTCGCGGACGCGTTCGGCGATCTGCGGCGGCATCGGCTCGTGCCGGGCGTAGCTCCGGTCGAAGCGGGCCGTGCCGTGCGAGAGCGAGCGCAGGTCGACGGCGTACCGCCCGATCTCGAACTCGGGCACCTCGGCGCGGATCAACGTGCGCCCCGTGCCCACCTGTTCGGTGCCGAGCAGCCGTCCGCGACGGCTGGAGAGGTCGCTCATCACGGCGCCCACGTAGTCGTCGCCGACCAGGACGGTCACCTCGGCGACCGGCTCCAGCAGATGGATCTTCGCGTCCGCCGCGGCCTCGCGCAGCGCGAGCGCGCCCGCCGTCTGGAAGGCGGCGTCGGAGGAGTCCACCGAGTGGGCCTTGCCGTCCACCAGCGTGACCCGCACGTCGATCAGCGGGTAGCCGGCGGCGACGCCCTTGGCGGCCTGGGCGCGTACGCCCTTCTCGACGGACGGGATGAACTGACGGGGCACCGCGCCGCCGACCACCTTGTCCACGAACTCGATGCCCGAGCCGCCCGGCAGCGGCTCCACCTCGATCTCGCAGATGGCGTACTGGCCGTGGCCGCCGGACTGCTTGACGTGCCGGCCGCGCCCGGTGGCCCGGGTCGCGAACGTCTCCCGGAGGGAGACCCTGTGCGGGACGACGTCGACCTGGACGCCGTAGCGGCTGCGCAGCCGTTCCAGGGCCACGTCGGCGTGCGCCTCGCCCAGACACCACAGGACGACCTGGTGGGTGTCCTGGTTCTGTTCCAGGCGCATGGTCGGGTCCTCGGCGACCAGCCGGGCCAGCCCCTGGGAGAGCTTGTCCTCGTCGGCCTTGCTGTGCGCGTGGATGGCGAGCGGCAGCAGCGGGTCGGGCATCTGCCACGGCTCCATCAGGAGCGGGTCGTCCTTGGCGGAGAGGGTGTCGCCGGTCTCGGCGCGGCTGAGCTTGGCCACGCAGACCAGGTCGCCGGCGACGGCGTGGGTGACCGGGCGCTGCTGTTTGCCGAAGGGCATGGACAGGGCGCCGACCTTCTCGTCCACGTCGTGGTCCTCGTGCCCGCGGTCGGCGAGGCCGTGCCCGGAGACGTGCACGGTCTGGTCCGGTCGAAGGGTGCCGGAGAAGACACGGACCAGCGACAGCCGGCCGACGTACGGGTCGGAGGAGGTCTTGACGACCTCGGCGACCAGCGGGCCGTCCGTGTCGCACGGCTTCAGCTCGCGCGGCTTGCCGTCGATGGTGGTCACCCCGGGCAGCGGATGCTCGAACGGGGTCGGGAAGCCCCGCGTGATCAGCTCCAGCAGCTCGACCGTGCCGAGGCCCTGCCTGGCGCCCTCGGCGGCGGGGGCGGCGGCCAGCACCGGGAAGAACGAACCGCGTGCCACGGCCCGCTCCAGGTCCTCGATCAGCGTCTTGACCTCGACCTGCTCGCCGCCCAGATAGCGGTCCATGAGGGTCTCGTCCTCGCTCTCCGCGATGATCCCCTCGATGAGCCGGTTGCGGGCCTCCTCGATTCCCGGCAGCTGGTCCTCGCCGGGCTCGGACTCCTTGCGCTCCCCGGTCGAGTAGTCGAACAGCTTCTGCGACAGCAGTCCGATCAGCCCGGTCACGGGCGCGTGCCCGTCGGGGCCCTCGGGGCCGCGCAGCGGCAGGTACAGGGGCAGGACCGCGTCCGGGTCGTCACCCCCGAAGGCCTCCGCGCAGATCCGGTTCATCTCCTCGAAGTCCGCGCGCGCGGCCTCCAGGTGCGTGATCACGATCGCGCGGGGCATGCCGACCGCCGCGCACTCCTCCCACACCATCCTGGTCGAGCCGTCCACGCCGTCGGAGGCCGAGACGACGAAGAGGGCCGCGTCCGCGGCCCGCAGACCGGCCCTCAGCTCACCGACGAAGTCGGCGTAGCCAGGGGTGTCCAGGAGGTTGATCTTGATGCCGTCCCATTCGACCGGCACCAGGGAGAGCTGCACCGAGCGCTGCTGCCGGTGCTCGATGTCGTCGTAGTCGGAGACGGTGCCGCCGTCCTCGACGCGCCCTGCCCGGTTCACCGCCCCCGCGGTCAGCGCGAGGGCCTCCACGAGGGTCGTCTTTCCCGAGCCGGAGTGGCCGACCAGCACCACATTCCGTACGGACGCGGGTCGGTCGGCCGCCAGAGCCCTGCCGGCGGCCCCGGGGTGGTGTGTCTGTGCCTTGTCGCCCATGATCCTGCCTCCCGTGCACGGTGAGGTCACTGTGGGCGCGGACACGCGGGATCCGCGTGTGCGGCGGCTCCGGCGACGCCCGCGGTTATTCGAGCTTTCCACTCCCGTCACGTCGCGTCCATACGAAGGACTACGAAGCGTGCGTACGCGCCACCGATACGTCACGCACGCCCCGCGCGCGACGGCACGCGCCGGTTCCCGGCGCGGCTGCGGGTGCCCGCCCGTCACGCACACGCGCGCGTGGCTACGATGGGCCAGCCGGCGGCCACCAGGGGCCGCGGCGACACCGACCGTCGGGAAGGCCATGCTGAACAAGTACGCGCGTGCATTCTTCACGCGTGTCCTCACACCGTTCGCCGCGTTTCTCATCCGGCGGGGCGTGAGCCCCGACACGGTCACGCTCATCGGCACGGCCGGTGTGGTCGCGGGCGCGCTGGTCTTCTACCCCAGGGGCGAGTTCTTCTGGGGCACGGTCGTGATCACCCTGTTCGTCTTCTCCGACCTGGTCGACGGCAACATGGCCCGTCAGCTGGGCCGCTCCAGCCGCTGGGGCGCCTTCCTGGACTCTACCCTGGACCGGGTCGCCGACGGCGCGATCTTCGGCGGCTTCGCGCTCTGGTACGCGGGCAACGGGAACGACAACGTGCTGTGCGCGGTGTCGATCTTCTGCCTGGCGAGCGGCCAGGTGGTGTCGTACACCAAGGCGCGCGGCGAGTCGATCGGGCTGCCGGTCGCCGTCAACGGCCTCGTCGAGCGCGCCGAGCGGCTGGTGATCTCGCTGGTCGCGGCCGGTTTCGCGGGCCTGCACAAGTTCGGCGTGCCGGGCATCCAGTGGCTGCTGCCCATCGCCCTGTGGATCGTCGCCGTCGGCAGCCTCGTCACGCTGATCCAGCGGGTCGTCACCGTCCGCCGCGAGTCCGCCGAGGCGGAGGCGGCGGCCCGGCAGAGCACGAGCGAGGCGACGCAGTGAGCGCCGCCGACCGGCTCACCGACACGCTCTACGGGCTCGGCTGGAGCACCGTCAAGAAGCTCCCCGAGCCCGTCGCGGTGCGCCTGGGCCGGACCATCGCCGACCTCGCCTGGAAGCAGCGCGGCAAGGGCGTCCAGCGGCTGGAGGCCAACTACGCGCGCGTGGTGCCGGGCGCCACTGCGGAGCGGCTCGCCGAGCTGTCCCGCGCGGGCATGCGCTCGTACCTGCGCTACTGGATGGAGTCCTTCCGGCTGCCGGCCTGGAGCGCCGAACGCGTGCGGACGGGCTTCGACCCCAAGGACGTCCACCACCTGACCGACGGCCTCGCCGCCGGCCGGGGCGTGATACTCGCCCTGCCCCACCTGGCCAACTGGGACCTCGCCGGCGCCTGGGTCACCACGGAGCTGAAGACGCCGTTCACGACGGTCGCCGAGCGTCTGAAGCCGGAGACGCTGTACGACCGGTTCGTCGCCTACCGTGAGGGCCTCGGCATGGAGGTCCTGCCGCACAGCGGCGGCTCCGCGTTCGGCACCCTGGCCCGCAGGCTGCGCGACGGCGGCCTGGTCTGCCTGGTCGCCGACCGCGACCTGTCCGCCTCCGGCGTCGAGGTCGACTTCTTCGGCGACACGGCCCGGATGCCGGCCGGACCGGCCCTGCTGGCCCAGCAGACCGGCGCGCTGCTGCTGCCCGTCACGCTCTGGTACGACGACTCGCCCGTCATGAAAGGCCGTGTGCATCCGGCGATCGAGGTCCCCGATTCAGGTACCCGGGGCGAGAAGACGTCTGTCATGACACAGGCGCTGGCCGACGCCTTCGCCACCGGGATCGCCGACCATCCGGAGGACTGGCACATGCTCCAGCGGCTGTGGCTCGCCGACCTCGACCCCGCGAAGGGACCCGCGTGAGAATCGGGATCGTCTGCCCGTACTCCTGGGACGTGCCCGGTGGCGTCCAGTTCCACATCCGCGACCTCGCCGAGTACTTCCTGCGGCTCGGCCACGAGGTGTCCGTCCTCGCCCCGGCCGACGACGACACCCCGCTTCCGCCGTACGTCGTCTCGGCCGGCCGTGCGGTCCCGGTGCCGTACAACGGCTCGGTGGCCCGGCTGAACTTCGGGTTCCTGTCGGCCGCGCGGGTACGGCGCTGGCTGCACGAGGGCGCCTTCGACGTGGTCCACATCCACGAGCCGACCTCGCCCTCGCTGGGCCTGCTGACCTGCTGGGCGGCGTCCGGCCCGATCGTGGCCACCTTCCACACCTCCAACCCGCGCTCGCGCGCCATGATCGCCGCGTACGCCATCCTGCAGGCCGCGCTGGAGAAGATCAGCGCGCGGATCGCGGTCAGCGAGTACGCCCGCCGCACCCTGGTCGAGCACCTCGGCGGAGACGCGGTGGTCATCCCCAACGGCGTCGACGTGGACTTCTTCGCCAGGGCCGAGCCCAGGCCGCAGTGGCAGGGCGGCACCATCGGCTTCATCGGCCGCATCGACGAGCCCCGCAAGGGCCTGCCGGTCCTGATGAGGGCTCTCCCGCGCATCCTGGCCGCCCGCCCCGGGACCCGGCTGCTGGTCGCCGGCCGCGGCGACGAGGAGGCGGCCGTCGAGGACCTGCCGAAGGAACTGCGCTCCCGCGTGGAGTTCCTCGGCATGATCAGCGACGAGGACAAGGCCCGGCTGCTGCGCAGCGTCGACCTGTACGTCGCCCCCAACACCGGAGGGGAGAGCTTCGGCATCATCCTGGTCGAGGCGATGTCGGCGGGCGCCCCCGTGCTCGCCTCCGACCTGGACGCGTTCGTGCAGGTCCTCGACCAGGGCCAGGCCGGCGAGGTCTTCACCAACGAGGACGCCGACGCGCTGGCCGAGGCGGCCGTACGCCTGCTGGAGGACCCGGCCCGCCGGACCGAACTGCGCGAGCGCGGCAGCGCCCATGTACGGCGGTTCGACTGGTCCACGGTCGGCGCGGACATCCTGTCCGTCTACGAGACGGTGACGGCGGGCGCGGCAGCGGTCGGCGCGGACGAACGGACGACGGGGCTGCGGGCACGGTTCGGGTTGGCGCGGGACTGAGCCGGGGGCTGTCGGGTTCGGCGTGACCCTGGACTGAAGGGGGGCGTCGGGGCTGGGCTGGACCGGGATTCTCGGGGGGCTCAGGGTGGGCCGGGACGGACGCGGGGTGCGTGGGCCGGCTCGGGATGGACACGGGCCGTACGAGCCGGCCCGGGACGGACGCGGGTGTGGACCGGCGCGGGACTGACGCGAGGTCGTACGGGCCGGACCGGAGTCGGTGTGGGGGTGTGCCGGGTGGCGCGACCAAAGCGTGGTCGTGCGGGCCGGGCTGGAGTCGGCGTGGGGTTGTGCCCGGTGGCGGCGGGGTGACGCGGGACGTACGTACGAGCCGGCCCGGAGCCGGCGCGAGGTCGTGCGGCCGGTCGAGGGCTGAAGCGAGGCTGTGGCGGGGTGGTGCGGCCGGGGGGTGACGCGGGAGCGTACAGGTCTGCCCCGTCCTGACCAAGGTCGTGTGGGTGGGGGCTGGAGTCGGTGTGGGGTTGTGCCCGGTGGCGGCGGTGTGACGCGGGACCGTACGTACGAGCCGCACCGGAGCCGGCGCGGGGCGGCCCTGCACGGTGGCGTGGTACTGGCTCGTGGTGGCCGTCTGCGCAGCCGATAGCCTTCCGGCGTGACCGCAACCCTCATCTGGATCCTCGTCGCGCTCCTCGCCGTCGGCGTGTACCTCAGCTGGACGGCCGGGCGGCTGGACCGGCTGCACGTGCGGATGGACGCCGCCCGGGCCGCGCTCGACGCCCAGCTGCTGCGGCGGGCCTCCGTGGCGCAGGAACTGGCGACCTCGGGCGTGCTGGACCCGGCCGCCTCGATCGTGCTGTACGAGGCCGCGCACGCGGCCCGGCAGGCGGAGGAGGAGCAGCGAGAGGTCGCCGAGAGCGAGCTGAGCCAGGCACTGAGGGCGGTCTTCGAGGATCCGGCGCAGGTGGAGGCCGTACGGGAGTTCCCCGGCGGCGAGGAGGCGGCCCGTGAGCTGGCCGAGGCCGTCCGCAGGGTGCCGATGGCCCGCCGCTTCCACAACGACGCCGTGGGAGCCGCCCGCAGACTCCGTGAGCACCGCAAGGTCCGCTGGTTCCGGCTGGCCGGCCACGCCCCCTTCCCGCTCGCCTTCGAGATGGACGACGAGCCGCCCGCGGCCCTGGTGGAAAGGGTCTCCTGAACGCCGGGCGGACCAAAAGGATCCACCGGCTTGTCATTGGCCCTTGCTGTGGCCTGGTCCACTCACGTTTCCTCGTCGGTGCAGAACACCCTCTTCCCTTCAGTGAGGTCACCCGTGTCCACCATCGAGAACCAGGCTCCCGAGACCGGCACCGCCCGCGTGAAGCGCGGTATGGCCGAGCAGCTCAAGGGCGGCGTGATCATGGACGTCGTCACGCCGGAGCAGGCGAAGATCGCCGAGGACGCGGGCGCCGTCGCCGTCATGGCCCTGGAGCGGGTACCGGCCGACATCCGCAAGGACGGCGGCGTGGCCCGCATGTCCGACCCGGACATGATCGAGGGCATCATCGACGCCGTCTCGATCCCGGTCATGGCCAAGTCCCGCATCGGCCACTTCGTCGAGGCCCAGGTGCTGCAGTCCCTCGGCGTCGACTACATCGACGAGTCCGAGGTGCTCACCCCGGCCGACGAGGTCAACCACTCCGACAAGTGGGCCTTCACCACGCCGTTCGTCTGTGGCGCCACCAACCTGGGCGAGGCCCTGCGCCGCATCGCCGAGGGCGCCGCGATGATCCGCTCCAAGGGCGAGGCCGGCACCGGCAACGTGGTCGAGGCCGTCCGCCACCTGCGTCAGATCAAGAACGAGATCGCCCGCTTGCGCGGCTTCGACAACCACGAGCTGTACGCCGCCGCCAAGGAGTTGCGCGCCCCGTACGAGCTGGTCAAGGAGGTCGCCGAGCTGGGCAAGCTCCCGGTGGTCCTCTTCTCCGCCGGCGGTGTGGCCACCCCGGCCGACGCCGCCCTGATGCGTCAGCTCGGCGCCGAGGGCGTCTTCGTCGGCTCCGGCATCTTCAAGTCCGGCGACCCGGCCAAGCGCGCCGCCGCCATCGTGAAGGCCACCACCTTCTACGACGACCCGAAGATCATCGCGGACGCCTCCCGCAACCTCGGCGAGGCCATGGTCGGCATCAACTGCGACACCCTCCCCGAGACCGAGCGCTACGCGAACCGCGGCTGGTAAGGCACTGGAACCCATGAACACCCCCGTCATAGGCGTCCTGGCCCTCCAGGGCGACGTACGGGAGCACCTCATCGCCCTGGCCGCGGCCGACGCCGTGGCCAGGCCGGTGCGGCGCCCCGAGGAACTCGCCGAGGTCGACGGCCTCGTTCTGCCCGGCGGCGAGTCCACCACCATCTCCAAGCTGGCCATCCTCTTCGGCGTGATGGAGCCCCTTCGCGCGCGCGTGCGCGCCGGCATGCCGGTCTACGGCACCTGCGCGGGCCTGATCATGCTCGCCGACAAGATCCTCGACCCGCGCTCGGGCCAGGAGACCATCGGCGGCATCGACATGATCGTGCGCCGCAACGCCTTCGGACGGCAGAACGAGTCGTTCGAGGCCGCGGTCGACGTCAAGGGAATCCCGGGCGATCCTGTGGAGGGCGTCTTCATCCGCGCCCCGTGGGTGGAGTCCGTGGGCGCCGGGGCCGAGGTGCTGGCCGAGCACGACGGCCACATCGTCGCCGTACGCCAGGGCAACGCCCTCGCCACGTCGTTCCACCCGGAGCTGACGGGCGACCACCGCGTGCACTCCCTGTTCGTCGACATGGTGCGCGCGCACCGCACACCGGAGTAGGACGAGAGTCCTTGTAGGATCTCTGGCGTTCGTATCTGGATGGGTTACGCGAAGGAGACAGGCAGATGTCCGGCCACTCTAAATGGGCCACGACGAAGCACAAGAAGGCCGTGATCGACGCCAAGCGCGGCAAGCTCTTCGCGAAGCTCATCAAGAACATCGAGGTCGCGGCGCGGATGGGCGGCGCGGACCCCGAGGGCAACCCGACGCTGTACGACGCCATCCAGAAGGCGAAGAAGTCGTCGGTCCCGAACAAGAACATCGACTCCGCGGTCAAGCGCGGCGCGGGCCTGGAGGCCGGCGGCGCCGACTACGAGACGATCATGTATGAGGGCTACGGCCCGAACGGCGTCGCGGTGCTCATCGAGTGCCTCACCGACAACCGCAACCGCGCCGCCTCCGAGGTCCGCGTCGCCATGACCCGCAACGGCGGCTCCATGGCCGACCCGGGTTCGGTGTCGTACCTGTTCAACCGCAAGGGCGTCATCATCGTCCCCAAGGGCGAGCTGACGGAGGACGAGGTCCTCATGGCCGTCCTGGACGCGGGCGCCGAGGAGGTCAACGACCTCGGTGAGACCTTCGAGGTCATCAGCGAGGCCACCGACCTGGTCGCGGTCCGCACCGCCCTCCAGGAAGCCGGCATCGACTACGACTCCGCCGAGGCCAACTTCGTCCCGACCATGCAGGTCGAACTGGACGAGGAGGGCGCGAAGAAGATCTTCAAGCTGATCGACGCCCTGGAGGACAGCGACGACGTGCAGAACGTCTTCGCCAACTTCGACGTGAGCGACGAGATCATGGAGAAGGTCGACGCGTAACGCCTACGGCTGGCTGACCGGGCCGACGGGACACACCCGTCGGCCCGTCGCGTTGTACGGCGTTGTCAGTGGCACCCGATAGCCTGCACGAACAAGCGATGGGGTGATCGGAGGGAGGGGCGCGCGTGCGCGTACTGGGGGTGGACCCCGGCCTGACCCGGTGCGGGGTCGGTGTCGTCGAAGGGGTCGCGGGCCGCCCGCTCACCATGCTCGGTGTCGGGGTCGTCCGCACCCCCGTGGACGCCGACCTCAGCCACCGGCTGCTCGCCGTGGAGCAGGGCATCGAGCAGTGGATGGACGAGCACCGCCCCGAGTTCGTCGCCGTGGAGCGCGTCTTCAGCCAGCACAACGTGCGCACGGTCATGGGCACCGCCCAGGCCAGCGCCGTCGCCATGCTGTGCGCCGCCCGGCGCGGCATCCCGGTCGCCCTGCACACGCCCAGCGAGGTCAAGGCCGCCGTCACCGGCACCGGACGCGCCGACAAGGCACAGGTCGGAGCCATGGTGACCCGGCTGCTCCGGCTCGCGGCGCCGCCCAGGCCGGCCGACGCCGCGGACGCCCTCGCGCTCGCCATCTGCCACATCTGGCGGGCCCCCGCCCAGAACCGGCTCCAGCAGGCCGTCGCCCGGCACGCAGTCCACGCAACGAAAGGCCGAACGGCATGATCGCCTTCGTCAGCGGCACGGTTGCCGCGCTCGCTCCCGACGCCGCGGTCGTCGAGGTCGGCGGCGTCGGCATGGCCGTCCAGTGCACCCCGAACACGCTGTCGACGCTCCGGATCGGCCGACCGGCCAAGCTGCACACTTCCCTCGTCGTCCGCGAGGACTCGCTCACCCTGTACGGCTTCGCCGACGACGACGAGCGCCAGGTCTTCGAACTGCTGCAGACCGCGAGCGGCGTCGGCCCGCGCCTGGCCCAGGCGATGCTCGCCGTGCACACCCCGGACGCGCTGCGCCGCGCGGTCGCCACCGGTGACGAGAAGGCCCTCACCGCCGTCCCCGGCATCGGCAAGAAGGGCGCCCAGAAGCTGCTGCTGGAGCTGAAGGACCGGCTCGGCGCGCCCGTCGGCGCTCCCGCGGTCGGCGCACCCGTCAGCCAGGGCTGGCGCGACCAGCTGCACGCGGCCCTGATCGGCCTGGGCTACGCCACCCGCGAGGCCGACGAGGCGGTCGCCGCCGTCGCCCCGCAGGCGGAGGCCGCGGGCGGCACGCCCCAGGTCGGGCAGTTGCTGAAGGCCGCCCTGCAGACCCTGAACCGCGCCCGCTGACCTGCGCCACCGCTAGGAGAACTTCGTGAACTGGGACGACACGACCGGCAGCGCCGCCGAGGAGCGGCTGGTGGGTTCTGTCGCCGACCGGGAGGACCAGGCCGTCGAGGCCGCCCTGCGCCCCAAGGACCTCGGCGAGTTCATCGGCCAGCAGAAGGTCCGCGAACAGCTCGACCTCGTCCTGCGCGCCGCCCGCGCGCGGGGCGCCACCGCCGACCATGTGCTGCTCTCCGGCGCGCCGGGCCTGGGCAAGACCACCCTGTCGATGATCATCGCGGCGGAGATGGGCGCCCCGATCCGCATCACTTCCGGCCCCGCCATCCAGCACGCCGGCGACCTCGCCGCGATCCTCTCCTCCCTCCAGGAGGGCGAAGTCCTCTTCCTGGACGAGATCCACCGCATGTCCCGGCCCGCCGAGGAGATGCTGTACATGGCGATGGAGGACTTCCGCGTCGACGTCATCGTCGGCAAGGGCCCCGGCGCCACGGCGATCCCGCTGGAGCTGCCGCCGTTCACCCTGGTCGGCGCCACCACGCGCGCGGGTCTGCTGCCCCCGCCGCTGCGCGACCGCTTCGGCTTCACCGCGCACATGGAGTTCTACGAGCCGCACGAGCTGGAGCGCGTCGTCCACCGCTCGGCGCACTTGTTGGACGTCGAGATCGAGCCGGACGGCGCCGCCGAGATCGCCGGCCGCTCCCGGGGCACGCCCCGCATCGCCAACCGCCTGCTGCGCCGGGTCCGTGACTACGCGCAGGTCAAGGCCGACGGGGTGATCACCCGTGACATCGCGGCCGCCGCCCTCGCCGTGTACGAGGTCGACGCGCGCGGTCTCGACCGGCTCGACCGCGCCGTCCTGGAAGCCCTGCTGAAGCTGTTCGGCGGCGGACCGGTCGGCCTGTCGACCCTCGCCGTCGCGGTGGGGGAGGAGCGGGAGACCGTCGAGGAGGTCGCCGAACCGTTCCTGGTCCGCGAGGGCCTGCTCGCCCGCACCCCGCGCGGCCGGGTCGCCACGCCCGCGGCATGGTCGCATCTCGGCCTCACCCCACCGCGCTCCTCGGGGGCGGGAAACGGACAACAGGACCTGTTCGGGGCGTGATGGTCACCGCCCGGCGAGGGCAGTGGCCCGGGCAGGAACCGAGGTGCCATGCTGAGCGTTGTTCCATGCGAGCGGACTCGCTTAGACTCCGCCGATGCCGCCCTTGCGGGCGGCGCCGACCACACCCCCATCAACAGGCCGCTCACCCGCGCGGTCGCGCGAAGGAAATTCCGTCCCGTGAATGCCTATACCCTTCTCCCGTTCATCGTGCTCATCGCGGCGATGTTCCTGATGACGCGTTCGGCCAAGAAGAAGCAGCAGCAGGCCGCCCAGATGCGGAACGAGATGCAGCCCGGCTCCGGTGTCCGCACGATCGGGGGTATGTACGCGACGGTCAAGGAGGTCAACGAGGACACGGTCCTCCTCGACGCCGGACCGGGCGTCGACCTGCTCTTCGCCAAGAACGCCATCGGCGCCGTCCTCACCGACGACGAGTACAACCGCATCGTCCACGGCATCGAGCACGACCTGAAGTCCGACGCCGGCCTCGTCCCGGACGACGCCTCCTCCCTCACCGAGACCGACGAGACCGACGGATCCGCCGCCGCTGCCGCCGCCTCCGACGACAAGATCGACCTCGGTAAGAAGGACGCCGCCGAGGACGCCGACGCGGCCGGTGCCGCCGAGGCCAAGGCGGAGGACGAGCCGAAGAAGACCGACGGCGACTCCGACGCGAAGTAGTCACGCCCCGGGAGGCGCGGCGGCGGCATGATGGCGCCCCGCGCATCCCGGGCGCGTCTGTTTCCCGCACGGGAGCCCGACACCATGTCATGGCCGACCGCGCCGACCGGGCGCGGGGCGGCCCGAGAGGGAGTACGAGAAGGTGGCAGCACCTAAGAGGGGCCGGAGCGCGAGCGCCCAGAGCAAGCCAGGGCGCTCGCTGGCCCTCATCCTGATCGCCATCGTGGCGCTCACCGGAGGGATGTTCCTCTCCGGGCACACCACTCCGCGTCTCGGTATCGACCTCGCCGGTGGCACGAGCATCACGCTCAAGGCGAAGGCCGACCAGGGGTCCGCGATCAACAAGGCGAACATGGACACCGCGGTCGACATCATGAACCGCCGTGTCAACGGCCTCGGCGTCTCCGAGGCGGAGGTGCAGACCCAGGGGACCGACAACATCATCGTCAACATCCCCAAGGGCACCAACTCCAAGGAGGCCCAGGAGCAGGTCGGCACCACCGCCAAGCTGTACTTCCGGCCGGTCCTGGCCAGCGAGCCGAGCGGTGCCGCCGCGCAGAGCCCCTCGCCGAGCGCGTCCTCCAGCGGCGGCTCCTCGCCGAAGCCGAGCACGAGCCCGTCGTCCAGCGCCTCCTCGCCGCAGAAGGCCTCCTCGTCCGGCTCCGCGTCCCCCACGGCCACGGCGACCTCCCAGGGCCGCGCCGTCACCGACGCGCTGAAGGCCGACTCCACCCCCTCGCCGAGCGCTTCCGCCTCCGGCAGCGGCAAGCCGTCGGCCACCCCCTCGGCCAGCCCCAGCGGCGGCACGAACCCGGACTCCAAGCTCCAGGCCCAGTACGCGGCCCTGGACTGCAGCAAGGCCACCGACCGTGCCAACGCCGGCAAGAACGCCAAGCCCGGCGAGACCACCGTGGCCTGCGGCCAGATCAACGACGCCTGGTACAAGTACCTGCTCGGCCCCGCCGCCGTGGACGGCACCGAGGTGAAGAAGGCCCAGGCCGTCTTCGACACCCAGGGCGCCGCCGGCTGGCAGGTCCAGATGACCTTCACCAACAGCGGTGCGAAGAAGTTCGCCGACATCACCGGCGAGCTGGCCAAGAACCAGCCCCCGCAGAACGAGTTCGGCATCGTCCTCGACGGCGAGGTCGTCTCCAGCCCGTACGTCAGCTCGGCCATCACCGGCGGCCAGGCGGAGATCTCCGGCAGCTTCAAGCAGGAGGAGGCGCAGAGCCTCGCCAACATGCTGTCGTACGGCGCCCTGCCGCTGTCCTTCCAGGAGCAGTCCGTCACCACCGTCACCGCCGCGCTCGGCGGTGAGCAGCTGCACGCCGGTCTGCTCGCCGGCGCCATCGGTCTCGCGCTGGTCGTGATCTACCTGGTGGTCTACTACCGCGGCCTGTCCGTCGTGGCCATGGCGTCCCTGCTGGTCTCCGCGATGCTCACCTACCTGATCATGACGCTGCTCGGTCCGGCCATCAACTTCGCGCTGAACCTGCCGGCCGTCTGCGGTGCCATCGTCGCGATCGGTATCACCGCGGACTCGTTCATCGTGTACTTCGAACGCATCCGGGACGAGATCCGCGAGGGCCGCACGCTGCGTCCCGCCGTCGAGCGGGCCTGGCCGCGCGCCCGGCGCACCATCCTGGTCTCCGACTTCGTGTCGTTCCTCGCCGCCGCCGTGCTGTTCATCGTCACGGTCGGCAAGGTCCAGGGCTTCGCGTTCACGCTGGGCCTGACCACCCTCCTCGACGTGGTCGTCGTCTTCTTCTTCACCAAGCCGCTGATGACGCTCCTGGCCCGCCGCAAGTTCTTCGCGAACGGCCACAAGTGGTCCGGCCTCGACCCGAAGAGCCTGGGTGCCAAGCCGCCGCTGCGCCGCACCCGCCGTCCCGCCGGTCCCGTCGCCGGCCCTGTCGACCCGAAGGAGGCGTGAGCGATGTCGAAACTCGGCAACCTCGGCGCTCGACTGCACCGCGGCGAGATCTCTTACGACTTCGTCGGCAAGCGCAAGATCTGGTACGGCATCTCGATCCTGATCACCATCACGGCCATCGTGGGCCTGGCGGTGCGCGGCCTGAACATGGGCATCGAGTTCCAGGGCGGCGCGGTCTTCACGACGCCCACGAGCATGAGCACGTCGGTGGCGAAGGCGGAGGAGTACGCCACGGAGGCCTCGGGCCACGAGGCGATCGTGCAGAAGCTGGGCAACGGCAGCCTGCGCATCCAGATCGCCGGCATCGACACGGACCAGTCCGACAGGATCAAGCAGGAGCTGGCCAAGGACCTGAACCTCGACCCCGAGAAGCTCGCCGCCGACCTGGTCGGCCCGAGCTGGGGCGAGCAGATCGCCAACAAGGCCTGGGAAGGCCTGGCGATCTTCATGGTCCTCGTCGTGATCTACCTGGCGATCGCCTTCGAGTGGCGCATGGCCGTCGCGGCCCTCGTCGCCCTCATCCACGACATCACGATCACGACCGGCATCTACGCCCTGGTCGGCTTCGAGGTCACACCCGGCACGGTCATCGGCCTGCTGACCATCCTCGGTTACTCGCTCTACGACACGGTCGTCGTCTTCGACAGCCTCAAGGAGCAGACGAAGGACCTCACCAAGCAGACCCGGTTCACCTACAGCGAGATCGCCAACCGGTCGATCAACGGCACCCTGGTCCGCTCCATCAACACCACGGTCGTCGCCCTGCTGCCGGTCGCCGGTCTGCTCTTCATCGGCGGCGGCTTCCTCGGTGCGGGCACGCTCAACGACATCTCCCTGTCGCTGTTCGTCGGTCTCGCGGCCGGTGCCTACTCGTCGATCTTCATCGCCACGCCGCTCGTCGCCGACCTCAAGGAGCGCGAGCCGGCGATGAAGGCCCTCACCAAGCGGGTCCTGGCGAAGCGGGCCCAGACCGGCGGCGACGGGGACCTCGCCGCGGAGACCCGGGCCGGTGACGACGCCCACGACGCCGCTCCCGCAGTGGTGGGCCCGCGCGACCAGCCCGCGTCCCGTGGCCGGGGCCGCGGCCGGACCTCGGGGAAGCGCCGATGACCGACATCAAGGAGCTGCTGCTCAGCCGCATCCGTGACGTCGCCGACTACCCGGAGCCCGGGGTGATGTTCAAGGACATCACCCCGCTCCTGGCCGACCCGGCGGCCTTCACCGCGCTCACCGACGAGCTGGCCGAGATCGCCGCCGACACCGGCGCGACCAAGGTCGTCGGCCTGGAGGCCCGGGGCTTCATCCTCGGCGCCCCGGTCGCCGTCCGCGCCGGCCTGGGCTTCATCCCCGTCCGCAAGGCGGGCAAGCTGCCCGGGGCCACCCTGCGCCAGGCGTACGACCTGGAGTACGGCTCGGCGGAGATCGAGGTGCACGCGGAGGACCTGGTCACCGGCGACCGCGTCCTGATCGTGGACGACGTCCTGGCCACCGGCGGCACCGCCGAGGCCGCGATCCAGCTCATCCACCGCGCGGGCGCCGAGGTCTGCGGCCTCGCGGTCCTGATGGAGCTGGGCTTCCTGGACGGCCGCTCCCGCCTGGAACCGGCCCTCGGCGCAGCCCCGCTGACGGCCCTCCTCCAGGTCTGACCGACCCGCACGGCGCGACGGCCGCCCCGGAACACCGGGGCGGCCGTCGTCGTACGGGCCATGCGCTCACCGCGGCGGCCGTCGTCGTGCGGACACGCGCCGCACACCCGGAGAGCCCCCCGAGGACACCTCCCGGAATCCCCCGGCGGCCCCCTGCGTTGCACAGCTAGACGGTCCTCACAGCCGCCTGCAGGCGATGACCGGGCTCAGGATCGCTACCATGGGGTTTCCGGAGCCTGACCGGGGGACCCGGATCGCGCACGAGGAGCCCTCTTGCCAGACGAGGCCCAGCCACTGACCGCCGCCAAGCCCGAGCCCGCCTCGGCCCCCGCGGCGAAGCCCGCGCCGAACGCTTCCCACGTGAAGAACGACACCCGCGGGACGGTCGAGCACGCCCAGTCCGCGCCCGTCGAGAAGAGCGCCGAGTCCTCGCGCCCCAAGCCCGCCCCTCCCGAGCGCCCCGCGCAGCCGCCCGTGGTCCGCCAGCCGGCCACGCCGCCCACCCGCACCGGCTCCTCCAACCGCGTCCGGGCCCGCCTCGCCCGCCTCGGCGTCCAGCGCGCGAACCCGTACAACCCGGTCCTGGAGCCGCTGCTGCGGATAGTGCGCAGCAACGACCCCAAGATCGAGAACTCCACGCTGCGCCAGATCGAGCGCGCCTACCAGGTCGCCGAGCGCTGGCACCGCGGCCAGAAGCGCAAGAGCGGCGACCCCTACATCACGCACCCGCTCGCCGTCACCACGATCCTCGCGGAGCTGGGCATGGACCCGGCCACCCTGATGGCGGGGCTGCTGCACGACACCGTCGAGGACACCGAGTACGGCCTGGAGGACCTGCGCCGGGACTTCGGCGACGTGGTGGCCCTGCTCGTCGACGGCGTCACCAAGCTGGACAAGGTCAAGTTCGGCGAGGCCGCGCAGGCCGAGACGGTACGCAAGATGGTCGTCGCCATGGCCAAGGACCCGCGCGTCCTGGTCATCAAGCTCGCCGACCGCCTGCACAACATGCGCACCATGCGCTACCTCAAGCGCGAGAAGCAGGAGAAGAAGGCGCGCGAGACGCTGGAGATCTACGCTCCGCTCGCCCACCGCCTCGGCATGAACACCATCAAGTGGGAGCTGGAGGACCTGGCCTTCGCGATCCTCTACCCCAAGATGTACGACGAGATCGTACGGCTCGTGGCCGAGCGCGCGCCCAAGCGCGACGAGTACCTCGCCATAGTGACCGACGAGGTCCAGGCCGACCTGCGCGCCGCCCGCATCAAGGCGACCGTCACAGGCCGCCCGAAGCACTACTACAGCGTCTACCAGAAGATGATCGTCCGCGGCCGTGACTTCGCGGAGATCTACGACCTGGTGGGCATCCGCGTCCTCGTCGACACGGTCCGCGACTGCTACGCCGCCCTCGGCACGGTGCACGCGCGATGGAACCCGGTCCCCGGCCGGTTCAAGGACTACATCGCGATGCCCAAGTTCAACATGTACCAGTCGCTGCACACGACGGTCATCGGCCCCAACGGCAAGCCGGTCGAGCTGCAGATCCGCACCTTCGACATGCACCGCCGCGCGGAGTACGGCATCGCCGCGCACTGGAAGTACAAGCAGGAGGCCGTCGCCGGAGCCTCCAAGGTGCGTACCGACGTGCCCAAGGCCGGCAAGAAGGACGACCACCTCAACGACATGGCGTGGCTGCGCCAGCTCCTCGACTGGCAGAAGGAGACCGAGGACCCGGGCGAGTTCCTGGAGTCCCTGCGTTTCGACCTGTCCCGCAACGAGGTCTTCGTCTTCACCCCCAAGGGCGACGTCATCGCGCTGCCGGCCGGGGCCACCCCGGTGGACTTCGCGTACGCCGTCCACACCGAGGTCGGCCACCGCACCATAGGGGCGCGGGTCAACGGCCGGCTCGTACCGCTCGAATCCACCCTGGACAACGGCGACCTGGTGGAGGTCTTCACCTCCAAGGCGGCCGGCGCCGGCCCGTCCCGGGACTGGCTCGGCTTCGTCAAGTCGCCCCGGGCGCGCAACAAGATCCGTGCCTGGTTCTCCAAGGAGCGCCGGGACGAGGCGATCGAGCAGGGCAAGGACGCCATCGTGCGGGCCATGCGCAAGCAGAACCTGCCGATCCAGCGGATCCTCACCGGCGACTCGCTCGTCACGCTCGCCCACGAGATGCGCTACTCGGACATCTCCGCGCTGTACGCGGCGATCGGCGAGGGCCATGTCTCCGCGCAGAACATCGTGCAGAAGCTCGTCCAGGCCCTAGGCGGCGAGGAGGCCGCCACCGAGGAGATCGACGAGACGGTCCCGCCGTCCCGCACCCGGGGCCGCAAGCGCCGCTCCAGCGCCGACCCGGGCGTCGTCGTCAAGGGCGTCGAGGACGTGTGGGTCAAGCTGGCCCGCTGCTGTACGCCCGTGCCCGGCGACCCGATCATCGGTTTCGTCACGCGAGGCAGCGGCGTATCGGTTCACCGCAGCGACTGCGTCAACGTGGAGTCCCTGTCCCGTGAACCGGAGCGCATCCTGGACGTCGAGTGGGCGCCCACCCAGTCCTCGGTCTTCCTGGTCGCCATCCAGGTCGAGGCCCTGGACCGCTCCCGGCTGCTGTCGGACGTCACCCGGGTCCTGTCCGACCAGCACGTCAACATCCTGTCGGCGGCCGTCCAGACGTCCCGCGACCGCGTGGCCACCTCCCGCTTCACCTTCGAGATGGGCGACCCCAAGCACCTCGGCCATGTCCTGAAGGCCGTCCGGGGCGTGGAGGGCGTGTACGACGTCTACCGCGTGACATCGGGCCGCAGCCGCTCGTAGGGCCGCAGCCGCTCGTAGGAGGGGCTCCGCGCAAGCACCCCGCACAGGGAAGGGCCCCGTACGCTCGTACGGGGCCCTCTGCGGTGCGTGACGGGGAGTTCAGCCGCCGAACTCCTGCAGGCCCTTCAGGGCCTGGTCCAGGAGCGCCTGGCGGCCCTCCAGTTCCTTCTCCAGCTTGTCGGCCCTGGCGTTGTTGCCCTGGGCGCGCGCCTGCTCGATCTGCGCCCTCAGCTTGTCCACGGCGGCCTGGAGCTGACCGGTCAGACCCTCGGCACGCGCGCGTGCCTCCGGGTTCGTCCGGCGCCACTCGGCCTCCTCGGCCTCCTGGAGCGCCCGCTCGACGGCGTGCATCCGGCCCTCGACCTTCGGCCGCGCGTCCCGCGGGACGTGACCGATGGCCTCCCAGCGCTCGTTGATCGAGCGGAAGGCGGCCCGCGCGGCCTTCAGATCGCTGATCGGCAGGAGCTTCTCGGCCTCCTCGGCCAGTTCCTCCTTGAGCTTCAGGTTCTCCGACTGCTCCGCGTCCCGCTCGGCGAAGACCGAGCTGCGGGCGGCGAAGAAGACGTCCTGGGCGCCGCGGAAGCGGTTCCACAGGTCGTCCTCGTGCTCGCGCTGGGCGCGGCCCGCGGCCTTCCACTCCGCCATCAGCTCGCGGTACCGGGCGGCCGTCGGTCCCCAGTCCGTCGAGTCCGACAGCGCCTCGGCCTCGGCGACCAGCCGCTCCTTGGTCCGGCGGGCCTCCTCGCGCTGCGCGTCCAGCTGCGCGAAGTGCGCCTTGCGGCGCTTGGAGAACGCCGACCGGGCGTGCGAGAAGCGGTGCCACAGCTCGTCGTCGGACTTGCGGTCCAGGCGCGGCAGCCCCTTCCACGTGTCCACCAGCGCCCGCAGCCGCTCTCCGGCGGCCCGCCACTGGTCGGACTGCGCCAGCTGCTCGGCCTCGGCGACCAGGTCCTCCTTGGCCTTGCGGGCCTCGTCGGACTGCCGGGCCCGCTGCTGCTTGCGCTCCTCGCGGCGCGCCTCGACGGTCTCGACCAGCTTGTCCAGCCGCACCCGCAGCGCGTCCAGGTCGCCGACCGCGTGGTGCGCGTCCACCTGTTCGCGCAGGTGGCCGATGGCGGCCTGGGCGTCCTTCGCCGACAGGTCGGTGGTCCGCACTCGCTTTTCGAGGAGGCCGATCTCGACAACCAGGCCCTCGTACTTGCGCTCGAAGTAGGCCAGCGCCTCCTCGGGGGAGCCGGCCTGCCAGGAACCGACGACCTTCTCGCCGTCGGCCGTACGCACGTACACGGTCCCCGTCTCGTCGACGCGGCCCCACGGGTCGCTGCTCACAGCGCCTCCTCCACATGATGCCTGCGAGGGGCCTCAGCACCCCCGGGCATCGTCCACAGTTTCGTCACGGCCAACATAGGCGACCAGCGGGTGGCCTGTCCGCATCCAGCGCGACCGAAATTCGGCGGTCGGCCGTTCCCCGCCCCCGTTGACCTCAGGACTTGGTGACGGCCGGCCTCAGGACTTGCTCACGGTCGCCTTGTTGATCACGACCGTGGCGTTCGGCGCACCGTCACCGGCACCCGTGCTCTCGCCGGCCGCGGCGATCTTGCTCAGCACCTTCATGCCCGCCGCGTCGATCGTGCCGAAGGGGGTGTAGCTCGGCGGCAGCGGGCTGTCCTTGTAGACGAGGAAGAACTGGCTGCCGCCGGTGTGCTTCTGGCCGGTGTTGGCCATCGCCACCGTGCCCGCCGGGTAGGTGTTGTTCTTCAGGCTCTTGTCCTTGAGGTTCTCGTCCGGGAGCGTGTAGCCGGGACCGCCCATGCCGGTGCCCTGCGGGTCGCCGCACTGCAGGACGTAGATGCCCTGGGTGGTCAGCCGGTGGCACTTGGTGTGGTCGAAGTAGCCCTTGCCCGCGAGGAAGTCGAACGAGTTCACCGTGTGCGGGGCCGCCGACGTCTTGAGCGCGATACCGATGTCACCGCACGTCGTCGCGAGCTTCAGCGTGTACTTCGCCGACGTGTCGATCGTCATCGCCGGCTCCTTCTTCCAGCTCAGCGTCTGCACCGAGCCGGCCGCCGGCTTCGCGCACGGATCCGGAGCCTTGCTCGTCGGCGACGCGCTCGGGGTGACCTCGGCGCTCGCGTTCTCCTTCTTGTCGCCGTCGTCCTTCAGCACGCCGGTCGTGTACAGGGCGACGCTGCCGATCACGACCACGCCCAGTACCGACGCGATCACGGAGTTGCGCAGGCGGGCCTTGCGCCGCGCCTCGGTGCGCCGCTGCTGCTGCCGCAAGAACTTCTCCCGGGCGAGCTGACGCCGCCGCTGCTCCTGGCTGACCACCGGGTTCTCTCCTCATGCGTGTCGTGTGTCGGGCGGTACGCGTGCGTCCTCGTGATCCGACCGCTGCGTGTAGCCCCGTACCGTATATGGGTTCGCTGAGGAAACGGCAGCGCCGGTAGGCTCTGACTGCAGCGGAAGCCGCCTGTAATCGACACAACGAAGGACGATCGTGCTCATTGCCGGGTTCCCCGCCGGGGCCTGGGGGACGAACTGTTATCTCGTCGCCCCCGCCGCCGGTGAGGAGTGCGTGATCATCGACCCCGGCCACCAGGCCGCCGACGGCGTCGAGGAAGCACTGAGGAAGCATCGGCTCAAGCCCGTCGCCGTCGTCCTCACCCACGGCCACATCGACCATGTCGCCTCGGTCGTCCCCGTCTGCGGGGCGCACGACGTCCCGGCCTGGATCCACCCCGAGGACAGGTACATGCTGAGCGACCCCGAGAAGGCGCTCGGCCGGTCCATCGGCATGCCGCTGATGGGCGAGCTGACCGTGGGGGAGCCGGACGACGTCAAGGAGCTGACGAACGGCACCACCCTCGAACTGGCGGGCCTTGAGTTCTCCGTCGCGCACGCGCCGGGCCATACCAAGGGGTCGGTGACCTTCCGGATGCCCGAGACCGCCGACGTCCCGTCGGTGTTCTTCTCCGGGGATCTGCTGTTCGCCGGCTCCATCGGACGCACCGACCTTCCGGGCGGATCCATGGAGGACATGTTGCAGTCGCTGGCCCGCGTGTGCCTGCCGCTCGACGACTCCACCGTGGTGCTGTCCGGCCACGGCCCCCAGACGACCATCGGCCAGGAGCGCGCCACCAACCCCTATCTGCGGCAGGTGGCGGCCGGCCAGGGAGCCGCCGAGGCTCCCCGACGAGGAATGTGACGAGAGACCTTCCGTGAGCACCTTCAAGGCACCCAAGGGCACCTACGACCTGATCCCGCCGGACTCGGCGAAGTATCTGGCGGTCCGTGAGGCGATCGCCGCTCCGCTGCGCAACTCCGGCTACGGCTACATCGAGACCCCCGGCTTCGAGAACGTCGAACTCTTCGCGCGCGGTGTCGGCGAGTCCACCGACATCGTGACCAAGGAGATGTACGCCTTCGAGACCAAGGGCGGCGACAGGCTCGCCCTGCGCCCCGAGGGCACCGCGTCCGTGCTGCGCGCGGCCCTGGAGGCCAACCTGCACAAGTCGGGCAACCTCCCGGTCAAGCTCTGGTACTCCGGCTCCTACTACCGCTACGAGCGCCCCCAGAAGGGCCGTTACCGGCACTTCTCCCAGGTCGGTGCCGAGGCGATCGGCGCCGAGGACCCGGCGCTGGACGCCGAGCTGATCATCCTGGCCGACCAGGCGTACCGCTCCCTGGGCCTGAGGAACTTCCGCATCCTGCTGAACAGCCTGGGCGACAAGGAGTGCCGTCCGGTGTACCGGACCGCGCTGCAGGAGTTCCTGCGCGGCCTGGACCTGGACGAGGACACACGCCGTCGCGTCGACATCAACCCGCTCCGGGTCCTCGACGACAAGCGCGAGTCGGTCCAGAAGCAGCTGACCGGCGCGCCGCTGCTGCGCGACTACCTGTGCGACGCCTGCAAGGCGTACCACGAGGAGGTCCGCGAGCTGATCACCGCCGCGGGCGTCTCCTTCGAGGACGACCCCAAGCTGGTGCGCGGCCTGGACTACTACACCCGCACCACCTTCGAGTTCGTGCACGACGGCCTGGGCTCGCAGTCCGCGGTCGGCGGCGGCGGCCGGTACGACGGCCTGTCCGAGATGATCGGCGGCCCCGCGCTGCCGTCCGTCGGCTGGGCCCTGGGCGTCGACCGCACGGTCCTCGCGCTGGAGGCCGAGGGCGTGGAACCGGACATCCCGGCGACGACCAGCGTCTACGCCGTCCCGCTCGGCGAGGAGGCCCGCCGGATGCTGTTCGCCAAGGTCACCGAGTTGCGCAAGGTGGGCATCGCGGCGGACTTCGCGTACGGCGGCAAGGGTCTGAAGGGCGCCATGAAGAACGCCAACCGCTCGGGCGCCCGCTACGCGATCGTCGCCGGTGAACGCGACCTCGCCGAGGGCGTCGTCCAGCTCAAGGACATGGAGTCCGGCGAGCAGACGGCGATCGGCGTGAACGAGATCGTGGCGGAACTGGAAGCGCGGCTCGGCTAGCGGCACACGCGCGCGTAGGCGCCGGACGCTCTCCCCGAGGGGGCGTCCGGCGCCTTCGTCGTACGTACTGCTCAAGGCATCCGGCGCTGTCCGGAACCGAGCAAGCGGTACCCGTCGTACGTACATGCTTATGCGGAGCGAACGGTGCGCACACACGCGTGTGCGGCACAATGACCCGTGCCCGAAGATGGTCCGCTTCTCAAGTGACGGAATCGGCGTGATGAGCAAGACGACAGTCAAAGACGTCTCCGCGGAGCCCGGCCCGGAGCGCCCCGCCGACGCCCCGCGCGCGGTGGGCGGCAGCCGCGCCTTCGCCATCCTGTTGGTGATCACCGGCGCGGCCGGACTGCTGGCCGCCTGGGTCATCACGATCGACAAGTTCAAGCTGCTGGAGGCCAAGGTCGCCGGCAAGACGTTCACCCCCGGGTGCAGCCTGAACCCGGTCGTCTCCTGCGGCAGCGTCATGGAGAGCAAGCAGGCCGCCGCCTTCGGCTTCCCCAACCCGATGCTCGGCCTGGTCGCCTACGGCGTCGTCATCTGCGTCGGCATGAGCCTGCTGGCCCGCGCCCGGTTCCCGCGCTGGTACTGGCTGACCTTCAACTTCGGCACGCTCTTCGGCGTGGCCTTCTGCACCTGGCTGCAGTTCCAGTCCCTGTACCGGATCAACGCGCTGTGCCTGTGGTGCTCGCTCGCCTGGGTCGCCACGATCACCATGTTCTGGTACGTCACCTCGTTCAACGTCCGCAACGACTTCCTGCCGTCCCCGCGCTGGCTGAAGTCCTTCTTCGGCGAGTTCACCTGGGTGCTGCCGGTGCTGCACGTCGGCATCATCGGGATGCTGGTCCTCACCCGCTGGTGGGACTTCTGGACCAGCTGACGGTCCCGGCCGGATTGTCAGTGCGGTGTTCTAGGGTTTCAGCGTGGAACCCGACCTCTTCACCGCAGCAGCAGAAGAACGCCAGGAGAAGGATCCGGCAGCGAGCCCCCTGGCGGTACGCATGCGCCCGCGCACGCTCGACGAGGTCGTGGGCCAGCAGCATCTGCTCGGGCCCGGCTCCCCGCTGCGCCGGCTGGTCGGCGAGGGCAACGGCGGCCCGGCCGGCCCGTCCTCGGTGATCCTGTGGGGTCCGCCCGGCACCGGCAAGACCACCCTGGCCTACGTCGTCTCGAAGGCGACGAACAAGCGGTTCGTCGAGCTGTCCGCGATCACGGCGGGCGTCAAGGAGGTCCGCGCGGTCATCGACGGCGCCCGCCGCGCCACCGGCGCCTTCGGCAAGGAGACCGTCCTCTTCCTGGACGAGATCCACCGCTTCAGCAAGGCCCAGCAGGACTCCCTGCTCCCGGCCGTGGAGAACCGCTGGGTGACCCTGATCGCGGCCACCACGGAGAACCCGTACTTCTCGGTGATCTCCCCGCTGCTCTCCCGTTCCCTCCTGCTCACCCTCGAACCGCTCACCGACGACGACATCCGCTCCCTGCTCCGCCGCGCGCTGGGCGACGAACGCGGCCTCAAGGACGCCGTCGCCCTCCCCGAGGACACCGAGGAGCATCTGCTCCGCATCGCCGGCGGCGACGCCCGCCGCGCCCTGACCGCCCTGGAGGCCGCCGCCGGGGCCGCCCTGGACCAGGGCGAGAGCGAGATCAGCCTGCGGACGCTGGAGCAGACGGTCGACCGGGCCGCGGTGACGTACGACCGCGACGGCGACCAGCACTACGACGTCGCCAGCGCCCTCATCAAGTCCATCCGCGGCTCCGACGTCGACGCGGCCCTGCACTACCTGGCCCGCATGATCGAGGCCGGCGAGGACCCCCGGTTCATCGCCCGCCGGCTGATGATCTCCGCCAGCGAGGACATCGGCCTCGCCGACCCGAACGCGCTGCCCATCGCCGTGGCCGCCGCCCAGGCCGTCGCCATGATCGGCTTCCCGGAGGCCGCGCTCACCCTCAGCCACGCCACGATCGCCCTGGCCCTCGCCCCCAAGTCCAACGCCGCGACCACCGCGATCGGCGCCGCCCTGGAGGACGTACGCAAGGGCCTGGCCGGTCCCGTGCCACCGCATCTGCGCGACGGGCACTACAAGGGCGCGGCCAAGCTAGGCCACGCCCAGGGGTACGTGTACCCGCACGACCTGCCCGAGGGCATCGCCGAGCAGCAGTACGCTCCGGACGCCCTGAAGGACCGCGAGTACTACACGCCGAGCCGGCACGGTGCCGAGGCCAGATACGCGGACGCCGTGGAGTGGACCCGCAAGCGCCTCGGTCGCAAGCGGTCCTGAGCACCCTGTAGACTGCTCCGAAGTGCTGAGTCCCGTGCTGTCAGAGCGGGACAACCAGCCGGAGACCGGTCCCGCGCGGACCGGCTCCAGGAGCGTCGCGCACCGTCGAACGGTGTCGCGGGCAGCCCACCACCACCCGGAGCCACGGGAACGGTCGGTGGGCCACTCGCGTGCTGCACGTATGTGCCCAGACCAGGGAAGCGGCTGCCCGGCAGGTCCCCTGCGGACCCGGCGGGTTTTCCCGGCTGCGGATGCGACCTCCCAGAACACTGACAAGCCGAACACTACGAAAGAGACGAAAGACAGTGGCGAACCAGTCCCGCCCCAAGGTCAAGAAGTCGCGTGCCCTCGGTATCGCGCTGACCCCGAAGGCCGTCAAGTACTTCGAGGCCCGCCCCTACCCGCCGGGTGAGCACGGCCGCGGCCGCAAGCAGAACTCGGACTACAAGGTCCGTCTGCTGGAGAAGCAGCGCCTGCGCGCTCAGTACGACATCTCCGAGCGCCAGCTGGTCCGCGCCTACGAGCGTGCGTCCAAGGTGCAGGGCAAGACCGGCGAGGCCCTGATCGTGGAGCTGGAGCGCCGCCTCGACGCGCTGGTCCTGCGTTCGGGCATCGCCCGCACGATCTACCAGGCCCGCCAGATGGTCGTCCACGGCCACATCCAGGTCAACGGCCAGAAGGTCGACAAGCCGTCCTTCCGTGTCCGCCCGGACGACGTCGTGCAGGTCCGCGACCGCTCCAAGGACAAGACGCTCTTCCAGATCGCCCGTGAGGGCGGCTTCGCCCCCGAGGGCGAGACCCCGCGCTACCTGCAGGTGAACCTCAAGGCCCTGGCGTTCCGCCTGGACCGCGAGCCGAACCGCAAGGAAGTTCCGGTCATCTGCGACGAGCAGCTCGTCGTCGAGTACTACGCCCGCTGACCCCGGTCACGGCGTAAGACCTCAGCCCGCCGTCTCCCCGCCCTTCCGGGTGGGCGAGGCGGCGGGTTCGCGCTGTCCGGGGCGGGTGTGCCGGACCGGCCCCCGGGGCGCGGGCAGCGCCGGCAGCGGCTGTGCGTCCTTGCGCAGCGCCCGGGCCACCGCCGTCTCCCGGTCCAGCCGCGCCCCCCGGCGCACCCACTCCTCGTACCGCTCGTCGCCCAGCGCCTCCCGGGCCATGGCCTCGCACCGCTCGTGCGGGGCGTTGTAGTAGGCCGAGCCGAACAGCGGCAGCCCGACCGAGGGCCACATCCGCCCGGCGGCGCCCTGGAGCACCGCCGCCTCCACCGGATCGCCCTGCGTCACCGTCACCAGGGCCAGCAGCTCGATCGACAACACCGTGCCCAACAGGTCGCGGAAGCCGTGCGCGTTGTCCAGGCAGTCCGCCAGCAGCTCCCGCGCACGGGCCGGGTCACCGCCCTGCCAGGCCGCGTACGCCAGCACGTACAGGGCGTACGACCGCGCCCACCGCTCCCCGTGGTCCTCGCACACCCGGCGCACGTCCTCGCACAGCCGCACCGCGTCCGGCAGATCCCCCTGGAACGCCCGCGTCATCGCCAGCTCCACCTGGCCCATCAGGACGTTGCTGTTCAGCTCGCCGATCTCCTGGTAGCGCTCCAGCGCCGACCGCAGCAGCGTTTCTGCGCGGGCCATGTCATCCGTGACCAGGGCCAGACAGCCGGTGCGGTGCTCGGCGTACGCCACCGCTGTCGGATCGGCCGACCGCTCCGCCTGCTCCCGGCACATCCGGAGCGCCTGGAGCGCCGGCACGGTGTCGCCCTGCAGGATCGCCACATAGCCGAGCACCCACAGCGCCTTCAGCCGGGACCGCTCGTACTCCGAGTCCAGCTCCAGGCCGCGCTCCAGCCACCGCCGCCCCTCCGCGAGCCGGCCGCACCCCACCCAGCAGAACCACAGCGAACCGGCCAGATGCTGGCCGAGATGCGCCTCCTCCGGCTCGGTCAGGCAGAACTCCAGCGCGGTCCGCAGATTCGGCAGCTCCGCCTCGACCCGCGCGGCCACCTCCCGCTGGCGGGGCGAGAACCAGTCCAGCTCGCACATGGTGGCCAGGCCCAGGTACCAGTCGCGGTGCCGTCTGCGCAGCCGGCCCGCGTCCCCGGTCGCCTCCAGCCACTCGGCGCCGTAGGCCCGGACGGTGTCCAGCATCCGGTAGCGCGGGCCCGCCGGGGTCTCCTCGCGCGAGACGACCGACTGGGCGAGCAGCTCCGACAGCACGTCCAGCACGTCCTCGGCGGCCAGCCCGTTCCCGCTGCACACGTACTCGACCGCCTCCAGGTCGAAGGAGCGCGCGAACACCGACAGCCGTGCCCACAGCAGCCGTTCGGCCGGCGAGCACAGCTCGTGGCTCCAGCCGATCGCCGTGCGCAGCGTCTGGTGCCGGGGGAGGACGTCCCGGCCGCCACCGGTCAGCAGCCGGAACCGGTCGTCGAGGCGGTGCAGCAACTGCGCCGGGGACAGCGCCCGCAGCCGCCCGGCCGCCAGCTCCAGCGCCAGCGGGATCCCCTCCAGCCGCTGGCACAGCTCCCGCACCTCGGCTCCGTCGGCCACCGGCACGCCCTGCGCCCGGGCCCGGTCCGTGAACAGCTCCACCGCCTCGTCCTCGCCGAGCGGCGCCAGCGGGAACAGCCGCTCGCCCGCGAGGCCCAGCGGACGCCGGCCCACGGCCAGCACCCGCAGCTCCGGCACCTTCCGCAGCAGCTCCGCCGTCAGATCGGCACAGGCCGCCACCAGGTGCTCGAACCCGTCCAGCACCAACAGCGCCCGCCGCCCGGCCAGATGCTCCAGCAGCGTCTCCCGGGGCAGGCGTGTGGTGTGGTCGGTCAGCCCGAGCGCCTCCACGACCGCGTACTCCAGGAACTGCGGATCCCGCACCGCCGTCAGCTCCACCCGCCCCCAGCCCGGGCCGCCCGCCGGGGCACCGGACGCCCAGCGCGCCGCCACCCGCGCGGCCAGCCGGGACTTGCCGACCCCGCCCACCCCGGTCACGGTCACCAGCCGTGCCTGACCGAGCGCCGTCGTCAGCCCGGCCAGCTCGGCCGAGCGCCCGACGAAAGCGGTGAGTTCGAGGGGCGGATCGCCGTCCGCCCAGGAGCCGGGGCTGTGAGGACCTCGCATGGGACACGGAGCGTACTGAACCGTGTTCACCGCGTACAATCGCTTCCCGCAACTCCGCCGCCTCCGCCCGGTAATCCGGTACGGAGCCTCCGCCCCGGCGCGATAGGCTCGGGGCACGACTTTTTCGATGCTCAGGCACGTTTCAGGGAGCGGGTGCGCACAGTGTCCGGTGGAGAGGTGGCCGGGATCCTGGTGGCCGTCTTCTGGGCGATCCTGGTCTCCTTCCTCGCGGTCGCACTGGCGAGGCTGGCCCAGACGCTCAAGGCGACCACCAAGCTCGTGGCGGACGTGACCGACCAGGCGGTCCCGCTGCTCGCCGACGCCTCCGAGGCGGTGCGCTCCGCGCAGACGCAGATCGACCGGGTCGACGCGATCGCCTCCGACGTCCAGGAAGTGACGTCGAACGCCTCCGCGCTGTCCACCACCGTCGCCTCCACCTTCGGCGGCCCGCTGGTGAAAGTCGCGGCCTTCGGCTACGGCGTCCGCCGGGCGCTCGGCGGCCGCAAGGAGGAGGACGTGCCGGGGAAGTCGCCCCGGCGTACCGTGATCGTGGGCCGGACGGTCCCTGCCGCACGACGCAAGCGGAAGTAAGGACTGAGACCGAGCGATGTTCCGCCGTACGTTCTGGTTCACCACAGGTGTCGCCGCCGGTGTGTGGGCCACCACCAAGGTCAACCGCAAGCTGAAGCAGCTGACCCCGGAGAGCCTGGCCGCCACCGCGGCGAACAAGGCCCTGGAGACCGGTCAGCGGCTGAAGGACCGCGCGGTCGGCTTCGCGCTCGACGTCCGCGACAACATGGCCCAGCGGGAGGCCGAGCTGGAGGAGGCGCTGGGCATCCAGGACAGCCACGAACTCCCCGGGCCCCGGCGGTTCGCCGCCATCGAGAACAACCGCAGCAACCCGCAGTACGTCGAGAACACGACGTACTCGTACAACCGGAATGAGGACCACTGATGGAGTCGGCCGAGATTCGCCGCCGCTGGCTGAGCTTCTTCGAGGAGCGCGGGCACACCGTCGTCCCTTCGGCGTCGCTCATCGCGGACGACCCGACTCTGCTCCTCGTCCCCGCCGGCATGGTGCCCTTCAAGCCCTACTTCCTGGGTGAGGTCAAGCCGCCGTTCCCGCGCGCCACCAGCGTGCAGAAGTGCGTGCGCACGCCCGACATCGAAGAGGTCGGCAAGACCACGCGCCACGGCACCTTCTTCCAGATGTGCGGCAACTTCTCCTTCGGCGACTACTTCAAGGAAGGCGCCATCAAGCTCGCCTGGGAGCTGCTCACCAGCCCCCAGGACAAGGGTGGTTACGGCCTGGAGCCGGAGAGGCTCTGGATCACCGTCTACAAGGACGACGACGAGGCCGAGCGCATCTGGCACGAGGTCGTCGGTGTGCCGATGGAGCGCATCCAGCGCCTGGGCATGAAGGACAACTTCTGGTCCATGGGCGTCCCCGGCCCCTGCGGTCCCTGCTCCGAGATCAACTACGACCGCGGCCCCGAGTTCGGCGTCGAGGGCGGCCCCGCCGTCAACGACGAGCGGTACGTGGAGATCTGGAACCTCGTCTTCATGCAGTACGAGCGCGGCGAGGGCACCGGCAAGGACAACTTCGAGATCCTCGGGGACCTGCCGAGCAAGAACATCGACACGGGCCTCGGCCTGGAGCGGCTCGCCATGATTCTGCAGGGCGTGCAGAACATGTACGAGATCGACACCTCGATGGCCGTCATCGAGAGGGCCACCGAGCTGACCGGCGTGCGCTACGGCGACGCCCACGCCTCGGACGTGTCCCTCCGCGTGGTCACCGACCACATGCGCACCGCCACCATGCTCATCGGCGACGGCGTCACCCCCGGCAACGAGGGCCGTGGCTACGTGCTGCGCCGCATCATGCGCCGCGCCATCCGCAACATGCGCCTGCTCGGCGCCACCGGCCCGGTCGTCAAGGACCTCATCGACGTCGTCATCGGCATGATGGGCCAGCAGTACCCGGAGCTGATCACCGACCGCGAGCGCATCGAGAAGGTCGCCGTCGCCGAGGAGAACGCCTTCCTCAAGACGCTGAAGGCCGGCACCAACATCCTCGACAGCGCCGTCACCGAGACCAAGGCCCAGGGCTCCACCGTCCTGCCCGGCGACAAGGCCTTCCTGCTCCACGACACCTGGGGCTTCCCGATCGACCTCACCCTGGAGATGGCCGCCGAACAGGGCCTCTCCGTGGACGAGGAGGGCTTCCGCCGCCTGATGAAGGAGCAGCGGGAGCGCGCCAAGGCCGACGCCCAGGCCAAGAAGACCGGCCACGCCGACCTCGGCGCCTACCGCGAGATCGCCGACGCCGCCGGCGCGACCGACTTCATCGGCTACACCGACACCGAGGGCGAGTCCACGATCGTCGGCATCCTGGTCGACGGCGTCTCCTCCCCGGCCGCCACCGAGGGCGACGAGGTAGAGATCGTCCTGGACCGCACCCCGTTCTACGCCGAGGGCGGCGGCCAGATCGGCGACACCGGCCGGATCAAGGTCGACTCCGGCGCCGTCATCGAGGTCCGCGACTGCCAGAAGCCGGTCCCGGGCGTGTACGTCCACAAGGGCGTCGTCCAGGTCGGCGAGGTGACCGTCGGCGCCAAGGCCCACGCCGCCATCGACGCCCGCCGCCGTACGGCCATCGCCCGCGCCCACTCGGCCACCCACCTCACCCACCAGGCCCTGCGCGACGCCCTCGGCCCGACGGCCGCCCAGGCCGGTTCCGAGAACCAGCCCGGCCGTTTCCGCTTCGACTTCGGCTCCCCGTCCGCCGTGCCGACGGCCGTGATGACCGACGTCGAGCAGAGGATCAACGAGGTGCTCGCCCGCGACCTCGACGTGCGCGCCGAGATCATGGGCATCGACGAGGCCAAGAAGCAGGGCGCCATCGCCGAGTTCGGCGAGAAGTACGGCGACCGGGTCCGTGTCGTGACCATCGGCGACTTCTCCAAGGAGCTGTGCGGCGGCACGCACGTGCACAACACCGCCCAGCTGGGTCTGGTGAAACTGCTCGGCGAGTCCTCCATCGGCTCCGGTGTGCGCCGTATCGAGGCCCTGGTCGGCGTCGACGCCTACAACTTCCTCGCCCGCGAGCACACGGTCGTCAACCAGCTGACCGAGCTGCTCAAGGGCCGCCCGGAGGAGCTGCCGGAGAAGGTCTCCGCCATGCTCGGCAAGCTGAAGGACGCCGAGAAGGAGATCGAGAAGTTCCGCGCCGAGAAGGTGCTCCAGGCCGCCGCCGGTCTCGCCGAGTCCGCCAAGGACGTGCGGGGCGTCGCCCTGGTCACCGGTCAGGTCCCGGACGGCACCACCCCGGACGACCTGCGCAAGCTGGTCCTGGACGTGCGCGGCCGGATCCAGGGCGGCCGGGCCGCCGTCGTGGCCCTGTTCACCGTCAACAACGGCAAGCCGCTGACGGTCATCGCCACCAACGAGGCCGCCCGCGAGCGCGGCCTCAAGGCCGGTGACCTGGTCCGTACGGCCGCCAAGACGCTCGGCGGCGGCGGTGGCGGCAAGCCGGACGTCGCCCAGGGCGGCGGCCAGAACCCGGCCGCGATCGGCGAGGCCGTCGAGGCCGTCGAACGGCTCGTGACGGAAACCGCGAAGTGACGATGCGCAGAGGACGTCGGCTCGCGATCGACGTCGGGGACGCCCGGATCGGGGTCGCCTCGTGCGACCCCGACGGGATCCTCGCCACTCCGGTGGAGACCGTCCCCGGCCGGGACGTCCCCGCCGCCCACCGCCGGCTGCGTCAGCTGGTGGAGGAGTACGAACCGATCGAGGTCGTCGTCGGCCTCCCTCGCTCCCTCAAGGGGGGCGAGGGCCCGGCCGCGGCCAAGGTCCGCGCCTTCGCCCAGGAGCTGGCCAAGGGCGTCAAGCCGGTGCCGGTGCGGCTGGTGGACGAGCGGATGACCACGGTGACGGCCAGTCAGGGACTGCGCGCCTCGGGCGTGAAGTCGAAGAAGGGCCGCGCGGTCATCGACCAGGCCGCCGCCGTCATCATTTTGCAGCAGGCCCTGGAATCCGAACGGGTGTCAGGTGAACCACCCGGCGAAGGCGTCGAAGTGGTCATCTGATCGCGATACGGTAACGTTCCGCGCGATGCGCCGGTGTTCGAACAGCCGGGGCACAGCAAGAGGCGGAGCGGAAGCCGGCCCCCGGCCGCGTGACCGTCGGCCTCGCGGCTCTAGGGGATCGATGACTGAGTATGGCCGGGGCCAAGGCTCCGAACCGTGGCATCCGGAGGACCCGTTGTACGGGGACGGCGGATGGGGAGGACAGCAGGGCCAGGCGGGCCCGCAGTCCCCCTACGGCGGCCAGCCGCAGCACCATCCGCAGGCGCCGCAGCACGGCGACTGGAGCCAGGAACAGCAGCCCGGGTACGGCGGACAGCAGCACCAGTACTACGACGGATCGGGCCGGCCCGAGTACGACCAGCGGTTCGCCCACCAGACCCAGCAGCAGTTCCACCAGGGCGGCTGGGACGCGACCGGCACCCACGGCCATGTGCCCTACGCCGCCGACCCCGGTGACCCGTACGGCCAGCAGCCCGTGGCCTACGGCGCGCAGCAGCCCGACTTCTACCCCACCGAGGACGCCTATCCGCCGCCGGAGCCGCCCGGCCGCCGCCAGCCCGAGCCGGAGCCCGAGCCCGAGCCGCAGGCGGCGGGCGAGGAGGAGCACGCCTTCTTCGCGGGAGGCGGCGGCGAGGACGGCGAGGAGGAGCACGAGCTCCAGAGCCGGCGTGAGCGGCGCGGCAAGAAGCCCGTCAAGAGCAAGAAGCGGCGCACCGGCTGCGCCTGCATGGTGGTCGTCCTGGTGTTCGGCGGCGGCCTCGGCGGCGTCGGGTATTTCGGCTACCAGTTCTACCAAAATCGTTTCGGCACGGCTCCGGACTATGCGGGCGACGGCACCAGCGAGACGGTGACCGTCGAGATCCCGAAAGGCGCGGGCGGCTGGGAGATCGGCCGCCGCCTGAAAGAGGCCGGGGTCGTCAAGAGCGCCGAGGCGTTCGTCCACGCCCAGACCACGACTCCGGGCGGCGACGGAATCCAGGCCGGCGCCTATCTCCTGAAGAAGGAGATGTCCGCCGCCAGCGCCGTCCGGCTGATGATGGACCCGCGCAGCCAGAACAATGTGATCGTCACCCCGGGCGAGCGCAATACCGGTGTCTACGCGGCCATCGACAAGAAACTCGAACTGTCCGCGGGAACGACCAAGAAGGTCGCCGAGAAGAATTACAAGACCCTCGGCGTGCCGGCCTGGGCGCAGAACAACAGCGACATCAAGGACCCGCTGGAGGGCTTCCTCTTCCCGGGCACCTATCCGGCCGCCAAGGGCATGAAGCCCGACGCCATCCTGAAGCAGATGGTCACCCAGGCCAAGCTGAAGTACGCCGCCTACGGCCTGACCGGCAAGGCCAAGGCACTCGGCCTGGACAACGCCTTCGAACTCGTCACGGTCGCGAGCCTGGTGCAGGCCGAGGGCAAGACCCACGACGACTTCCGCAAGATGGCCGAGGTGGTCTACAACCGCCTCAAGCCCACCAACACCGAGACCAACCGGCTGCTGCAGTTCGACTCGACCTACAACTACCTGAAGGGCACGAGCAACATCCACATCTCCGAGAAGGAGATCACCAGTAACCGGGACCCGTACAACACGTACGCCCACAAGGGACTTCCGCCCGGCCCGATCGGCAACCCCGGCGAGGACGCGCTGAAGGCGACCCTGAATCCGACGCACGACGGCTGGATGTACTTCGTGGCGACCGACGGGACGAACAACACCGAGTTCGCCAAGACCTTCGCCGAATTCCAAGAACTCAAGGACAAGTTCAATGCCAACGCGGGCAACTGACGGCCGCCGTGCCGCCGTGCTCGGTTCGCCGATCGCCCACTCCCTCTCCCCGGTGCTGCACCGGGCCGCGTACGACGCGGTGGGCCTCACCGGCTGGTCGTACGACAGCTTCGACGTCGACGAGGCCGCCCTGCCCGGCTTCCTGGACAAGCTCGGGCCCGAGTGGGCGGGGCTGTCGCTGACCATGCCGCTGAAGCGGGCGGTCATCCCGCTGGTGGACGAGATCAGCGACACCGCCGCCTCGGTCGACGCGGTCAACACGCTCGTCTTCACCGAGGACGGCCGCCGGCTCGGCGACAACACCGACATCCCGGGCATGGTGGCGGCCCTGCGCGAGCACGGCATCGAACAGGTCGACTCCGCCGCCGTCCTCGGCGCCGGCGCCACCGCCTCCTCCGCGCTCGCCGCGCTGGCCCGGGTCTGCACCGGGGAGGTCGTCGCCTACGTCCGCAGCGAGGCCCGCGCCGCCGAGATGCGCCAGTGGGGGGAACGGCTCGACGTGGAGGTCCGCACCGCAAACTGGGCGGACGCGGCCGAGGCCCTGCGCGCGCCGCTGGTCATCGCCACCACGCCCGCCGGCACGACCGACGCCCTCGCCGCCGCCGTACCCGAACGCCCCGCCACCCTCTTCGACGTGCTCTACGACCCCTGGCCCACCGAACTGGCGGCCCGCTGGTCCATGTTCGGCGGTGCCGTGGTCAGCGGCCTCGACCTGCTGGTCCACCAGGCCGTGCTCCAGTTCGAGCAGATGACCGGGCACACCCCGGGCCCCCTTGAGGCCATGCGGCACGCCGGCGAGCAGGCGCTCGCAGCCCGCTGACGCCCCGCACGCGTCCGCCTGCTGGACCGAGGGCCGGTCCGCGCCCTGGGACGTGGGAGGATCGGAGGTGGCGTACCGGGGTCGCGCACCCGGCAGCGCCGTCGCCGTACGCGAGGACGCGCGTACGCCGGGCAGTACCGGGCGCGAGCACTGAGGAGCACCGTTGAGCAGGCTGCGTTGGCTGACCGCGGGGGAGTCCCACGGTCCCGCACTTGTCGCGACGCTGGAGGGTCTTCCCGCCGGCGTGCCGATCACCACGGAGATGGTGGCGGACCACCTGGCGCGGCGGCGGCTCGGCTATGGCCGCGGTGCGCGGATGAAGTTCGAGCGGGACGAGGTCACCTTCCTCGGCGGAGTCCGGCACGGTCTCACCCTGGGCTCCCCGGTGGCGATCATGGTGGGCAACACCGAGTGGCCGAAGTGGGAGCAGGTCATGGCGGCCGATCCGGTCGACCCCGAGGTGCTGGCAGGCCTGGCCCGCAACGCCCCGCTGACCCGTCCCCGCCCCGGCCACGCCGACCTCGCGGGCATGCAGAAGTACGGCTTCGACGAGGCCCGCCCGATCCTGGAGCGCGCCTCGGCCCGCGAGACGGCCGCCCGGGTGGCGCTCGGCGCGGTCGCCCGGTCGTACCTGAAGGAGACGACCGGCATCGAGATCGTCTCCCACGTGGTCGAGCTGTGCTCCGTGAAGGCCCCGCGGGGCGTCCACCCCACCCCGGCCGACGTCGAGAGGCTTGACGCCGACCCGGTGCGCTGCCTCGACGCGGCCGCCTCGAAGGCGATGGTCGCCGAGATCGACCAGGCCCACAAGGACGGCGACACCCTGGGCGGTGTGGTCGAGGTGCTGGCCTACGACGTCCCGGTCGGCCTCGGCTCGCACGTGCACTGGGACCGCAAGCTGGACGCCCGCCTCGCCGGCGCGCTCATGGGCATCCAGGCGATCAAGGGCGTCGAGATCGGTGACGGCTTCGAACTGGCCCGCGTGCCCGGCTCCCAGGCCCACGACGAGATCGTCAGCACGCCCGAGGGCATCCGGCGCGTCACCGGCCGCTCGGGCGGCACCGAGGGCGGCCTCAGCACGGGCGAGCTGCTGCGGGTGCGCGCCGCGATGAAGCCGATCGCCACCGTGCCGCGCGCGCTCAAGACGGTGGACGTCACCACCGGCGAGCCCGCCCAGGCCCACCACCAGCGCTCCGACGTCTCGGCCGTCCCGGCGGCCGGCATCGTCGCCGAGGCCATGGTGGCGCTCGTCCTCGCGGACGCGGTCGCCGAGAAGTTCGGCGGTGACTCCGTCCCGGAGACCCGCCGCAACGTCCGGTCGTACCTCGACAACCTGGCGATCCGGTGAGCGGCGTACCGGCGGTCGTCCTGGTCGGGCCGATGGGCGTGGGCAAGTCCACCGTCGGCCGGCTGCTCGCCGAGCGCCTCGGCGTCGGCTACCGGGACACCGACGAGGACATCGTGGCGGCCGAGGGCCGCACCATCGCCGAGATCTTCGTGGACGAGGGCGAGGCCGTCTTCCGCGCCCTGGAGAAGGCCGCCGTGCGGGCCGCGCTCAGCGAGCACCGGGGCGTCGTCGCGCTGGGCGGCGGGGCGGTCCTGGACGCGGACACCCGCGCGCTGCTGGCCGGGCAGCGGGTGCTCTACCTCTCGATGGAGGTCGAGGAGGCCGTCAAGCGCACGGGTCTGAACGTGGCCCGCCCGCTGCTCGCGGTCAACCCGCGCAAGCAGTGGCGGGAGCTGATGGAGGCGCGCCGGCACCTGTACGAGGAGGTCGCCACCGCCGTCGTCGCGACGGACGGCCGTACTCCGGAAGAGGTCGCGCAGGCGGCGATGGACGCACTGGAGTTGAAGCAGGTATGAGCGAGGCAGTCACCCGGATCCAGGTCGCCGGCACCGCGGGCACCGACCCCTACGAGGTTCTGGTGGGCCGGCAGCTCCTGGGCGAACTCGCCGGGCTGATCGGGGCACAGACCAAGCGGGTCGCCCTGATCCACCCCGAGGCGCTGGCCGAGACCGGGGAGGCACTGCGCGCCGACCTGGCCGGGCAGGGCTACGAGGCCGTGGCGATCCAGGTGCCCAACGCGGAGGAGGCCAAGACCGCCGAGGTCGCCGCCTACTGCTGGAAGGCGCTGGGGCAGAGCGGCTTCACCCGCACCGACGTGATCGTCGGTGTCGGCGGCGGCGCCACCACCGACCTGGCCGGGTTCGTCGCCGCGACCTGGCTGCGCGGGGTGCGCTGGATCGCCATCCCCACGACCGTGCTGGCCATGGTCGACGCGGCGGTCGGCGGCAAGACGGGCATCAACACCGCGGAGGGCAAGAACCTGGTCGGTGCCTTCCACCCGCCGGCCGGTGTCCTGTGCGACCTGGCCGCGCTGGACTCCCTCCCGGTGCACGACTACGTCTCCGGGCTGGCCGAGATCATCAAGGCGGGGTTCATCGCCGACCCGGTGATCCTCGACCTGATCGAGGCCGACCCGCAGGCCGCCCGCACCCCGGCGGGGCCGCACACGGCCGAGCTGATCGAGCGGTCGATCCGCGTCAAGGCGGACGTCGTCTCCTCGGACCTGAAGGAATCGGGCCGGCGGGAGATCCTCAACTACGGTCACACGCTCGGCCACGCCATCGAGAAGAACGAGCGGTACAAGTGGCGGCACGGGGCCGCGGTCGCGGTCGGCATGCACTTCGCCGCCGAACTGGGCCGCCTCGCGGGCCGTCTGGACGACGCGACGGCCGACCGCCACCGCAGCATCCTCGAATCCGTCGGCCTGCCGCTGCACTACCGCTACGACCAGTGGCCCAAGCTGCTGGAGGCGATGAAGGTCGACAAGAAGTCCCGCGGCGATCTGCTGCGCTTCATCGTCCTGGACGGCCTGGCCAGGCCGACCGTCCTGGAAGGCCCGGACCCGGCCGTCCTCCTCGCCGCCTACGGCGAAGTCGGCCAGTAGGCCCCGGACCGCTCACCACGTCCGAATTTCCTTCGCCCGCCGGGCACTTCGGACCGCCCCCGGCCGTTTCACCAAACGACGGCCGGGGACGGTACCGTTCGGTAGCAAGCGGGGCACGCCCCTGCTGCCAGTGCCAGATGTGTGTACGAGACGGAGTGGCAACGGATGCAGCACGCAGTGGGGTCTCCGCTGCCGCCGCCCCACCAGCCGGGGCAGGGCCCGCACGCCGGCTGGGCGTCGGCCGCACACCACCCGGGCCCGCACCCGGGACTCTCCCAGGGGCCCGCCCCCGTTCCTCCGCCGCCGGGCTTCCCGGCTCCGCCCGGACCGGTGCCGCCGGCCCCGCAGCAGCCCCCGGCCCCCTCCGGCCCGGTGCCGCCGCCCCCGCCCCCGCAGCACACCGCCGGCCCGCAGGCCCCCGACAGCACCGGACACGTCCCGCTGCCACCCGGCGGCCCGGTCGGCGCTCCCGCGGCCGCGGTTCCGGACCCGACGACCACCACCCTCGCGGTCCTCCTCATCGGCCCGGCCGGCGCGGGCAAGACCAGCGTCGCCAAGTACTGGGCGGACCACCGCCGCGTCCCCACGGCCCACATCAGCCTGGACGACGTCCGCGAATGGGTCCGCTCGGGCTTCGCCGATCCGCAGTCCGGCTGGAACGACAACTCGGAGGCCCAGTACCGTCTGGCCCGCCGCACCTGCGGCTTCGCCGCGCGCAACTTCCTCGCCAACGGCATCTCCTGCATCCTGGACGACGCCGTCTTCCCCGACCGCCCGGTCGTCGGCCTCGGCGGCTGGAAGCGGCACGTGGGTCCCGGCCTGCTCCCGGTGGTCCTGCTCCCGGGCCTCGACGTGGTCCTCGAGCGCAACGCCGAACGCACCGGCAACCGCCGCCTCACGGACGAGGAGGTGGCCCGCATCCACGGCCGCATGGCCGGCTGGTACGGCTCGGGCCTCCCGATCATCGACAACTCCCAGTTGGACGTCCCCGGGACGGCCCGCGTCCTGGACGAGGTCCTGGCGAGGGCGATGGCGAGCCCGCCGAGCTGGTGAGCGGGCGGCAGGTCGCACCGGCACCGGCACACCACCGCACCACCTCCCACCTGCCCCGCAACCCCACTCGGCCCCCGTCAATCGGCATAATCCGGACAAACCTCCTACGCTCATCTCATGTCAGAGGTGTACGCGAACCGCCGATCCCGGCTGAGGGAACACTTCAACGCGGCCGGCACCGCGGCAGCGCTCGTCACCCGCCCGGCCAACGTCCGCTACCTCGCCGCCGCGGCCCCGCAGGGCGCCGTGCTGCTGATCGGCAGAGGCGAGGACGTCCTGGTGTGCGCGGGCCCGCCGGACGACCTCCCCCACGAAGGCCACCCGGACGAGAACCTGCGCCTGCACGTCCTTCCGGCGAACGACGGCGACGCCGCCGTCGCGGCAGCCGGCCTCGCCGCCGACCAGGGTGCCGACTCCCTGGCGGTCGAGGAACACCACCTCACCGTCACCCGGCACCGGGCCATCGCCTCCGTCGCCCCGAGACTCCGCCTCACCGACCTCGGCGGGGCCGTGGAACAGCTCAGGGTCGTCAAGGACGAGGAGGAGATCTCCTGTCTCCGCATCGGTGCCGAGATCGCCGACCAGGCCCTCGGTGAGCTGCTGGAGTCGATCCTGGTAGGCCGCACCGAACGCCACCTCGCGCTGGAGCTGGAACGGCGCCTGGTCGATCACGGCGCCGACGGCCCGGCCTTCCCCACCTCCGTGGCCACCGGACCGCACGCCGGCCGCCGCGGCCACCGCCCCACCGACCGGCGGGTGGAGGAGGGCGACTTCCTCTCCGTCTGTCTCGGCGCCACCTACCGGGGCTACCGCTGCGAGATCGGCCGCACCTTCGTCATCGGCACCTCACCGGCCGACTGGCAGATCGAGCTGTACGACCTCGTCTTCGCCGCCCAGCGGGCCGGACGCGAGTTCCTGGCACCCGGCGCCGCCTACCGTGACGTGGACCGCGCCGCACGCCAGGTACTGGACTCCGCGGGCTATGCGGAGGCCCTGCCACCGCTGACCGGACACGGTGTCGGACTCGAAATCGACGAGGACCCGCAGTTGGCCCCCGCGGCCATGGGTAAACTGGACGCTTGCGTGCCGGTCACCGTCGAACCGGGGGTCCACCTCCCGGGCCGGGGCGGTGTCCGGATCGATGACACGCTCGTCGTACGCCCCGAGGCGGACGGCGGACCCGAGCTACTCACCATCACGACCAAGGAGCTGCTCGCCCTCTAGGCAGTGGCGTGCGCCGGGGTCGTACGTCAGTCCAGGAGATTCCGCAACCGTGGCTTCCACGAACGACCTCAAGAACGGCATGGTGCTCAAGCTCGAAGGCGGCCAGCTCTGGTCCGTCGTCGAGTTCCAGCACGTCAAGCCCGGCAAGGGCCCGGCCTTCGTGCGCACCAAGCTCAAGAACGTGCTCTCCGGCAAGGTCGTCGACAAGACGTTCAACGCCGGTGTCAAGGTCGAGACGGCCACTGTCGACAAGCGCGACATGCAGTTCTCGTACATGGACGGCGAGTACTTCGTCTTCATGGACATGGAGACCTACGACCAGCTGCACATCGACCGGAAGGCCGTCGGCGACGCCGCGAACTTCCTGGTCGAGGGCTTCACCGCCACCGTCGCGCAGCACGAGGGCGAGGTTCTCTTCGTCGAGCTGCCCGCCGCCGTCGAGCTGACCATCGCCGAGACCGAGCCGGGCGTCCAGGGCGACCGCTCCACCGGTGGCACCAAGCCCGCCACCCTGGAGACCGGCCACCAGATCCAGGTCCCGCTCTTCATCACCACCGGTGAGAAGATCAAGGTCGACACCCGTACCAGCGACTACCTCGGCCGGGTGAACAGCTAACCGTGGCTGCCCGCAACACGGCCCGCAAGCGCGCCTTCCAGATCCTCTTCGAGGGCGACCAGCGCGGCGCCGACGTCCTGACGGTCCTCGCGGACTGGATCCGGCTCTCCCGGTCCGACACCCGGCAGCCGCCGGTCAGCGAGTACACGATGCAGCTGGTCGAGGGCTACGCGGAACACGCGAAGCGGATCGACGAGCTGATCGCCCAGTACGCGGTGGGGTGGACGCTCGACCGTATGCCGGTCGTGGACCGCAACATCCTGCGGCTGGGCGCGTACGAGCTGATCTGGGTCGACGAGACCCCGGACGCCGTCGTCCTGGACGAGATGGTGCAGCTGGCGAAGGAGTTCTCGACCGACGAGTCGCCGTCGTTCGTCAACGGTCTGCTGGGCCGCCTGAAGGAGCTCAAGCCGTCCCTGCGCCGGGACGAGGCGTAACCGCCCCGTCGCCATCGCCGGAGGGCCCGCAGCACGCCTGTGCTGCGGGCCCTCCGGCGGTGGGGGCGGGGCGGTTTAGCCACCTCCCCGCGCAGGGTCGGCGTGATCT